>JAHRFX010000089.1 GCA_019084405.1 Methanobacterium sp. | reverse complement strand
CAGAAATATCGCCTCACACTCCTGGATAACTTCACAGCCCAACCCATTGCTGATGAACTTCACAATAAAAAGGATCCCGACACCATCAAAAAGTTCCTGGGACTGCATTTAGACCCAAATATGGTAACATTTGTGGTAACAGACCTCTATTCAATCTATTCCAGTGTTTTAGAGGATTATTTTTGGGAATAAAATTCTACACCAATGGTGCCTGCTCCACCTGAACAAACGCATAGTGAACGATTCTTGCAACTGTTCATTTGCAAGTTTGCAAATCCCTCAAAACCATAGGTTTTGGGGCACAAAAATCGAAGATTTTTGTAAGCTTTGATTTGCAATTTCCCCAAAAATACAACTTTTATACAAGAATTAACCAAATACCGACTATTAAACATATTTTTATAACTGTGAAGCTGAGATAGAATACCTAAAACAGAAAATAACCGAAGATAGAAAAATTCAAAGAAGAAAACACCAAAAAAAAGTACAAAAAATGGTTGAAAAAGGAGATGAAAAGCTTTAAAAAATTCATCCATGAAAGAAAGAAAGAACGCCGGCGCAAAAAATGAAACACTACCACAAAGACCTTACTTCGAAGCATTAGAAACATTCACAAAGTTAATGGACGAAATAAACTCATTTGACAAAACTATACAAAAAAAACTTCGTAAAATAGAGAAAAACTATCAAAAATCATAGATTTTTGAAGGATTCACCATCTTCTATTTTCGTGGAAGGCGCACCCGCCACCAACAACCTCCTGGAAAACTACTACTCCACCAGTCTTAAAACACACCGAAAAAAAACAACTAAGAACCGACAGAGGAATAACAAACCACATGAAGCTTTCGGCCATGAAAAGAGCAGGACTAATCATCAACAGCGGAAAAACAATCCTCCAAATGTTCTTAAAATTCACACCCTTCCTAAACCACGATTAAATATTAAAAATAAATTTCTAAGAACTATTCTAAAGAAAAACATTTCAACCACCACCATTTAGTTGTTTTAGCGTGAGCAACCATCTTTTTCAAGTAAAAAACCCCAAAAACCATCTGTTTTCATGACATTAATGGTGAAAATAATATAAAATCGCTACAAAACTCATAATAAAACTTTTACCACTTATCAAAAAGCTACATTAACCATGAAAAAAGAAATAAAAATCAAGGATTTATTCAAAAATTTACCATATCACTAGAAAAATCGATAGTGCCAAGAAGGTTATACATAAGTTATTGGATGAAAGAAATGGAAAATATAATGGAAATGGAAAATAAAAAAGTTCATCTTGGTGAAGTTTCACTAGTAGGCCTGGGAAGACTGGGGCTTCGAACCGCCTTAAACTTGATACAAACCCACCGAGGTGGTCCACAAACCGTTTATGCCCTGGATGCCCAAAAAGTTTCTATTGATGACCTTATATTTAGAATGTATGGGGCCGAAATAGGAGAATACAAAGTAGAATTCCTAAAAAGATTGGCGGGAAAAGAATTCAATAAGCAAATAATCCCTATATCTGAAAATATAACCCCATATAATCTTAATTTAATAAAAGGAGATGTAGTTTGCGTGGAAATAGCTGGGGGTGATACCCTAAAAACCACCACTAACATAATTAAAAAAGCACACGATATTGGTGCTTTTACTATCAGCACCTGTGGAGTTTTTGGAATAGGCGGGGAGAATATTATAGTCCAGGATATTTCAAAAATGGATGATGACCATCCTATAGTGGGATTCCTGAAAAAGAAAGGTATAATCAAAAATCATGTATTGGTGGGAACTGGAAAATTAATTCGGGACTGGGAACCAGTTACTCCCTATATATTAGACCAGATATCCCAGGCCATAACCACGGAAATATTAAAATTGCTTAAAAAGAAAAATGACACCAAAAAATCCGATTAAAATTTCCTGCGCAGAGTGTTTTACCCATGGAAAAATTGCCCGGGAAATACATTCATTTGCCATAGGATATCCATTAAACTACAAGTGGGATATTAAACCCTCAGAAGTTAAAACATCATTTATAGGAGGGGTTTTTGCACCCACAATAAATAGTGTGGAATCTTTACTTAAAATAAAACCATTGAAGCCACTCTTGACTCTGGAAGGTATAAAGGTCTATGAAGAAAAGGAAGACCTTATAATGGCTTCTATGATGGCTCAATCAGTGAGAGAAATAACTGATGCCGATATAGGGATTGGTACCAGTGCAGGGATAGGTAAAGGTGGAATTGTAGTTTGCAACGATAAAATAATTCTATCCTGCACTTCTGAAGTCCCGGCTGATCTTAGGAGTTCCCCTGTCCATTTGATTTTAGAAAGGCAGAAATCAGGGATTGAATTAGCACTTTTTTTATTGGAAAACCTGATTAAGGGTACTATCGACTCACTGGATTCTGAAAAAATAATAATAAAATATAAATGACCATCACTATCTTTTTGCATTTTTTTATTTGATATATCTTAAACTAATTCATTTAATTAATTTTATAAGCTTATAAAACATATTATTTACCATAAAATTTTAATAAATAAGCAAAATAGGTGGTGGTTAAACTGCTACTTGAAATAAACGATTTAGCAGTTGAAGTTAATGGAAAACAGGTGCTTGAAGACATTGAACTACGTATAGGTGAAGGAGAAACACATGTTTTACTGGGACCTAATGGTTCAGGTAAAAGTACACTTTTTATGAGTATATTAGGATTCCCCAAGTACAAGGTTACTAATGGAGAAATAATATTCAAAGGCGAAGATATTACCAATCTCAACACAACAGAAAGAGTCAAAAAAGGTATTGGAGTTAGTTTTCAGAACCCCCCCGCCATAAGAGGGGTAAAACTAATGGATCTACTGAAAGTAGAAAGTGGACAGCCCATAGAAGATGAGCTCTCACCGGAAATGATGGAACTATCCTATAAAATGAAACTGGATGAACGTTTTTTGGAAAGGGATGTTAATCTGGGATTTTCAGGGGGCGAAGTAAAAAGATCAGAGATACTGCAACTTCTAGCACAAAAACCTGATTTTATAATGTTTGATGAACCAGACTCCGGAGTAGATATAGAAAATGTGGTGTTACTGGCCGAGCAAATCAATATTCTTCTGGATAAACACAAAAAAACCGGTCTGAGGCAAAAGTCAGGACTTTTAATAACTCACCTGGGATACATCCTGAATTTTGTCAACGCCGATACAGCCAATGTATTGATGGATGGGAGAATAGCCTGTTCAGGAAGCCCTGCAGAGATTATGGAAGATATTAGAAAAGAAGGATTCAAAGGGTGTGTGGAATGTTGCAAGGTGCATTAGAAAAAGCAAAAAAAGCCCGGGAAAAAAAAGCCCTTTATGGAGAAGATATTGATCTGGAAAAATTCATTAAGGAAGAAGCAGGCGAACATGAACGATTAAATAAAGCCAGCGAAGTGCCTAAAAAAGTTCAGGAATCTTTATTAAAAGTAGGAGTGGACCCGGAAGAAAAGGAAAGGGCAGGTACTTTTATCCAGGTGGATCAAAGTGGAGTATGCAGTACCTGCGGGTCTGAATCAGTAGAAATAATGGGTATGAATGTGGCCACAGAGAAATATAGCTGGCTAAAAGATTATATGTGGAAGGCAGTGGCAGTTGATGCCGATAAATATACCGCCCAAACAGCCCTTAGAGAAGCTGAAACCGGAGAAACCAGTGGATACTTTATACATTCTCTGCCCGGTTCTAAAGAAGTATTCCCCCTCCAGGCCTGTATGTTCATTGGTGATGAAAAAGTGATGCAGACCTCCCACAACGTGATCATTGCCGAGGAAAATTCTGAACTGCATATCATAACCGGATGTACCACCGGAGAAGACGTTAGCTCTGCTTTGCATGTGGGGGTTTCTGAATTTTATCTTAAAAAAGGAGCTAAGATAACCTTTACCATGGTGCATAACTGGGCAGAACAGGTAGATGTACGACCCCGTACCGGGATTATGGTGGGAGATGATGCCACTTATATGAGTAATTATATCCTTACCAGTCCGGTAAGGAGTATACAAACCTATCCCACCGCTTACTGTCCTGGTAAAAACTCACGGATAGTCTTCCAATCCATCCTGGGTGGTCAAAAAGACTCTGTACTAGATACCGGTTCCCGGGTATTGCTGGAAGGTGAAGGATCCAGTGCCGAAATGATTTCTCGAGCAGTATCCAAGGACCAATCGCAGTTATATGCCCGGGGGCACCTGGCCGGTAGAACCCAGAATGTTAAAGGACATCTGGAATGTCACGGCCTGGTATTATCTGATGATTCCATGATATATGCCGTTCCAGAACTTGAGGGTAGTTCTACTGAACTGGAAATGTCACACGAAGCAGCTATAGGTAAAATAGCTGAAGAAGAAGTACAATACTTAACTTCTAGAGGGCTCAGCGAAGAAGAAGCTGCTTCCATGATTGTGCGAGGGTTCTTAAGCATGGATATCACAGGGCTACCTCCTGAACTGGCTTTAGAAACTAAAAAAATGATTGATATGAGTTTAAAGGGAATGTGAATCATTCCTTTATTACTTTTTTGCAATTAAGGGATGGCTTCCACTTCATAACGCTAAAAATTATTTCTAAGTTAAATAGGATATAAACTAAGATTATTAGGGTCTAAAACAATAAAAAAAATTATATTAATGGAAGTCTTAGAGAAGACCAGAATTAGTCTTTAAAATAGAAATTAAGTAAAAAAATTTAAATTTATTCGGAGATTATAATAAATTCCCCGACTTTTTCCACTTTACCAAATGGAACCAGTAAAAACTCGCCTTTTTTCTTAGCTCCCTTTACATTGACATTGCGACCTTTTTCAACCTTTATAACCACATCAGTTATCTTTCCAGTCTTATCATTGATAATTAATTCTTCCAGTTCTCCTAAAATCCTGGCGTTGCTGGTGGCTACCTGATATCCCTTAATTTCACTCCAAAATTTTTCTTCCCCTTTAATGAGTTTCCTCTCTTCTATCATTCTATCACCAATAACCTCTCTAAGACTTTTATGTCATGACAAGTATTAATATTTAAGGCAAGTTCAATTTTAGGAACTAAAATAACTTCCTCATCTTGTATCTTATTTAAACTCCTTAATATATTTACTCCTGATGGTACTATGCCCTCCCATACAAAAGAGGGTTTCAAATTATATTTATTAAAAATTTCCAGAGGAACCGCCACACACATGGCCGGTAGGTTGGATTGGCGGTATCTAATAAGAATTTCATCTATAAGTTCCCCTTTTACCATAGGAAGATCAGAACTGATAAATAATAAAACTTCTGAAGGATCTTTTGCTTCAAAATAAGAAAGAATAATCTTAAGATCTTCTAAATATCCATTTCCAGGTGTTTCAATTATTTCCATACCCCTATTTTCCAGGTATTTACGGGTTTGAGGAGTATGCTTACTGGTGGCCACCACCAATTTTTCTATGGATGATTTTTGCAGATTTAGAATTACCCAATCAACCATAGCTATGCCCTTTAATTTTAGTAAAGGTTTCTCACCAGGCAATTTTAATCGGGTGCCCTTGCCACCAGCCATAACCACTGCAGTTACCATGAAAATCTCTTTATTATATCCAATAAAATTAAGAATAAATAAATTAAATTAATTGAAAACTAATCAATCCATTTATCCTCTTTTTTCTTTTGTATATTCTTTCTGGGACCCAAAATGCAGGGTCCTCCCTGTCTTCCCCCAATAGGAATATGAGGAGTTCCGATTGAATTCATACAACGGGCCATAATCGCGGCACCCATGGCCAGAGCATCAGAAACAAAGATACAATCTTTCAATCGATTATTAGTATATTCCAGTATGAGATGTGGTTTTTTTCCAGTAATTCCGGCTCTTCCAGTAACTCCCAAAATAGAACCTTCCTCAACCACCCCTTCATCAAATGCTTCATCAATCAGCCTTTTAACAATTAAGGCACTTACATGATCCAGGGTGGCGAATAATGTATTCATACCATCTTCTTCAAAAATTTCATGCCCTAAAATAATCAATTCATCGAGTTTATCACCATTTTCGCCCACATCACAACCGATGAGTGTTGTTCCTGCTTCGTAAGCTGCTTCAGGATCAACAGGTACCGTACCAAATCGGGATCTATTTTCAGGAACTTTTCCAATATCAATTAATTCATGAACTCTCTGTGCATTGAGCTGGGCTTTTTTCCAGTCAGCATTTTTTAGAATATCTTTATTATATAAATCAAGAGCAGCTCCACCTCTTTTATCTACCTTTTCTGTGCCCCTTATTAGTGCATCAGAAACTGCCCCCGCCAGACCACAAAAATTACCTATAGTGCGGGCGTAAGGTTCCTGGTTATTAACTATCCTGCCTGCCAGGGTGGTTCCAAAATCAAGTGAAATGCAGGGATTTCTAAAGTCGATATTGGTCCATTTAGCCCCCAGTTTTATTCCCGCAGTTACCAGTTCTCCTTCCATTTCATTTGCCACCACTTCCTTACCCGTAGGTGGAATCACACTTACAACTGCACCATCAAAAACTACCTTTTCCAGTAGACTAAATTCCTGTAATCTTTCCGGAAGGTTGTCTATAGAAAGTGCAGGGGCCATTTTTCGAGGAGGGATACCTGCTTCTAAGCACCCATTTGCCAATGAAATTATTAGTTGTCCTACTTCTTTTGGGGATGCGAAACCAGCTGTTACTCCAGTTGATCTTACCACAAAATCCAGGTCCTTATCAATGTCAATTTTGGCTTTTTTTACAGATTCCAGTATCGTATTTTTCACCATTTCTGATACAGATTCTTTAGTAAGTTCCACACCCCATACCGTACTTCCAAAAACCTTTTCGTCCTTTTTTGGTTCTCTGATATCCCTGGTCATTTTAACTGTTTTATCCAGAAGATAGCTGTGAGAAGTATTCAAATTGGTTGCAGTAAGGATACATTTGGTGGTGGTGTTACCTAATTCCACCGAGGCCACGATATAATAAACATCCGGCCGCATGGAATAACCTGATCCAACGGTTTTTTTAGTAAATGGTGCACTTTTTACATCTTCAATGGTTATATATCTACTTTTAGCTATTACTGGTTTAGGACCAAACAATCTTTTCAAGAACGACAACTAATTACCCCCTGGTCAATAGGAATAGTCTATTAAAGGTAGATATAAATCTTTATAAAAAAATCTTAAACCCCGTTATCAAAAAAAAAAGTAATTTATTATAAATAGATATTTAAGGGAAACTAAAATTCGATTTAAACCGTGCGGACCAGAAGTACTGTGCAGGGAGCAGAATGTATTACTTTTTCTGAAACACTCCCCAGGAGATGTTTATCCACAATACCTTTACCAGTACCCATCACAATAACATCCACATCTTCATCTTCTGCAATTTTAACAATTTCATCGGCAGGATTACCTTCCACCATTATACCCCTGAAATTAACATTAGAATCTGTGGATTTTTTAATTCCTTTTTCCATATCAGTGAGTATTTCCTTTCCTCTGGATGTTAATTCTTCTATCATCATCTCCTTAACTTTCTTGGGGGTTAGAAAGGGCACTGATGTTTCTACCACATAAACACATAAAATTTCCGCATCGCGACCTCTAAAAAGGTCTACGGTGTGTTCAATTATTTCGTCCATATATTCTCCCATAGTAGTGACCAATATTTTCTCATACATTTCCATCACGCTAGTAAATATATTCTGGATACCGCATAAACTACATAAGTACTAATTAAAATTATTCCCCCCACCCTATTTAACTTCATGCCTCCCTTTTTAATGAGTAATAATACCAGAACTATAACCAGGATCATTACCGGAGCATCAAAACTTAAAGAAAGGGGGTCAACTGGAATATTCATAAAAAGAGCAGGTACTCCTATTCCAATCAGGATGTTGAAGGTGTTACTCCCTAGAACAGTACCGATAGATAATTCATGCAGACCTTTCATGGCGGAAGATAGGGTTACCACTAATTCTGGAATACTGGTACCTATAGCCAGAGTAAATAGCCCCATAATCATTTCAGGTATTCCTGCAATCCGGGCCAGTTCCACCCCGGCAAATACTAAAATTCTACATCCCACAATTAAACCTGCAATCCCCAGAATAGAAAAACCTATCCTTTTTTTAGTTATAGGTTTCTTTTTGAAACCTTTATCAGGGCTTTTTGAATCCTGGTATTCTTTTTGTGCCTTGATTAAAAGCCATAAGTAAAACAAATAAAACAGGATCATTACTATTGATGCAATTCTGGTTATTTCACCCCATAACATAAAAAATATTAAAATAAGGCCGGTTCCCAGAGTTACCATACCATCTCTGGTGATTCCCTTAGGATTGGTACCAATAACACCGGCTACAGTAGCAGATATTCCCAGTATTCCCGCGATATTCCATATATTAGAACCTATAACCGTCCCCACTCCAATTTCAGTGCTGCCTGATAAAGAAGCAATCATAGCCGAACCAAATTCAGGTAGTGAAGTTCCAATAGCTGATGCAGTAACCCCCAGTATAATCTGAGAAATACCCAGCGCTGCACCTATTTCTACTATATTATCCACAAATAAGTCTGATGATTTTATTACTATAATTAAAGATAAAATCAGGGCCAGGAGAAGTCCCGCAATTTCTAACAAAATATCACCACTGAATATTTTTACTTCCCCCTATAAAAATTAAGACTGTAATCGGGGGGTTTATAGTACTTATATTTCAAACTTTTTTTAAAATAACATTTCTTTTGTTAAAGAATGATAAATTAACGTTTAAGGTATTAATTAACATCACTATACCTTGAAATTAAAACCACTTAGATTTCTATTATCTAGAGTTATTAATTAATGGTCCTCACCAGCATAATAGTGCAGGGTGTAGAGTGAACTACCTTTTCAGAAACACTACCTAAAAGGTGTTTATCCACAATACCTTTACCAGTACCCATCACAATAACATCCACCTGTTCATTTTCAGCTATTTCCACAATTTTATCTGCAGGGTTTCCCTCTACCATCATCTTTTTAAAGTTCACCATATAGGTTTGAGGTGTGTGAAACTTATGGGATAATTCCTCCAGAATTTCCTCTCCTTTAATACTAAGTTCATCTTTAATGATTTTTTTAATTTTGGAAGGGGTGAGAAATGGTGCAGAAGTATCCACCACATAAAGTCCTATTACTTCCATCTGTTTTCCCTGTACCAGTTCCATGGTATGATCCACTAATTCGTCCAGATATTCCCCCATAACAGGGAGTAAAATTTTTTTAAACATGTTAAACCGTCCAGAACATTCTTAAAGTAATATATGCTGCGTAAAATACGATTAAAATTAAACCTTCTCTTCTTGTAAGTCTATGGTTCCTGCGCATTAATAATAAAAGGGTGATGGTCATTAGTATCATCACCGGAGCATCATATAAAATGGCAATGTTCTCCACAGGTATGGTCACCAGTAAGGCCGGTACCCCTAAACCAATCATGATATTGAAGATATTACTCCCCAGTACAGTTCCTATTGCCAGATGGGAGAGTCCTCTACGGGCTGAAGTAAACACTGTGAAAAATTCTGGGGCTGTAGTTCCAAAAGCAAGTAATATGCCTGCAAACATCTCCGGTATGCTGAAAATATCAGAAAGCTCTACCGTACAGTATACCAATATCCTGCAACCAATAGCCAGGCCCAATATACCTGCTAATGCCCACATGGTTTTTTTGCGGAGATTTTTAGGGTTTGTTTCAGTTGATTTTGATTCTATTTTTTTCTGATTTTCTTTTTTCTGTCCCTGAATCAAATAATACAGGTAACCTAAATAGGCCACAATGAGCACTATACCTGCCCAAATATTTACAAAATAAAGTAAAAATAGAAATAGGATAATTGCAGTAAGTAACGCCATGGATCCATCACGTTTCAGATAAGCTTTTTTAGTAGTTATCATCCCGGAAAATACAGCAGATATACCCAGTATTCCTCCCATATTCCAAATATTAGCCCCCAGAACAGTCCCCACACCTATCTCAGGATTTCCACTTAAAATAGCTATTATGGCCGAGCCAAATTCAGGAAGGGAAGTTCCCATAGCTGCAGCAGTTACACCTAAAATGACCTCGGATATTCCTAAAGATGAACCTATTTCAACTAAATTTTCAACAAAAATATCTGCAGCCTTAATAACTGCTATAAGAGAGATTATGAGTACAATTATTAGGATTATCCATAGCATTATTTCACCGGAACAATGTTTCCTTTTTCCTATTTATATATTTTGTGTAAATCAGGTTAGATTTTCAGTAAATTGAACAAAATGAGAATATCTTTTAGGGATTAATATAGTTATGGAAAGCACAATTAATAAAAAAAAAATATCTAAAAAGGGTTCCTTAAAAAAATAAAAAAAAATAAGGCGATTGACGCCTTTTTAAATCAGTTTGAACATAGGATGTTCTTCTACAGCTTCGGTTCCTATATCCTTAGCAGCTTCAGCTATGAATATATCCGCCATAGCACATGCAGGGAATGCCATTTTGGAATTTTCAATAGGACCAAATAGTACGAAGTCACCACCAGCCATTTGCTGAACCAGATTAGATCCGATATCACAAACAGGCCATGCTTCTGGGTGTTCTTTTTTATATCCACGTAGCCAATCCCAGGCAGATGGTACGTTGTGTATACCACTTCCAACAGGGTAACCCCATTTGCTCTTAACGGCAAAAGAAGTTCTACATGCTGGACCTGCACCCTGACCTAATGGAGTAATTGCAACATCCATGAATGGTTTGGTGATTCCACATTCTTCAGACATTTCCAGTAATCCCTTGTCCAGAACACTTCCACCGTTTTCCCAGATGTTAATTTTACCTTCCACACCAGGTTCCATTGGGTTAAAACCCAATACAATAGAAGCAGAAATATCAGTCTCTTTAACTGCATCAAGTTCATTCTGTTCAGAAGACATGTTAATGGAGTTATAAATAGCTCTTTCAGCTAATCCTGCTTCCTGAGCATAGTTTGCACCAGCGATTTTTGCTTCAGCTGAAGTAGAGTCAATCATGAATGGAGCTTCAGTAACATCACCCACAAAATCCAGATATTTTACAATAGCTTCAGGTGTAGCACCAAAAGTCTGTACAATACATGGGTTTCCAGTAACATCTGACATTTCTTCCATGCTTTTTATCAAAGCTTCTGCTTTATCTTTATCGAAAACCCCAGCTTTTTCATCACTGATAATGCTGTGTCCGCCATAAAATATAGTTCCAGCCAATACAGTTGGATATTCGCCAGGCTGACCTCCAACCTGAACTCCGGCAACATCTATTACAACTTGTTCTTTATCAAACCTAAACATACGTAAACCTCCCAATCCAATCTATATGCCTAATAAGGACAGAAATGCCCCAATGGCTAAGACTTTGTAAGTTATCAACAGGATTATAAGTCCTATTATTAATCCATATAAAATACCTACATCTCTACCTACTTGTTGACCTAATCTCTGGTAATATTCACCTACAGTGAATTCTACCTTCTCTTCAATTTCATCCAATTTAACATTGGCCTTATTGAATTCGTCAGCAGAGACCAATACACGGGGTATAGTAGTTTTTTCATCAGACATTCATATCACCCCATCATCAATTTCCATATGATTGGCAGACCCACCAGAGCTAGTGCCAGTACAAATCCAATAGCCATACCACTTATACGGGTAGCTATTAGACCGGCAAATAGTCGGCCGTCACGACCAATCAATTGAGTTCGATATTTTATATCTTCAACTACGTTTTTAACGCCGCGTACGTTTGGTTTATTTGATAGTATAATCATTTAGAAACCTCCCGCCTATAATAAGAGTAGTATGCCCAAGGTCAGCATAAATGCCAATCCGATCATGATACCCTGCACTTTACCAGAGTACATACCCGCAAACATCCGGTTAGCAGTACCAACCAGTTTGACCTGGGTCTGGATATTACGCATTCTAGCTTCGATAAGAGCGGTTTCAGGAGCTACAGGCCTTACTTCTTCGCCTTCTTCTTCGTCTCCTCCTTCCTCCACTTTAATTACCATAGCTTCTTCTTCGAATGCTCCAGGATCCTTTTCAACACACTCTTTTACTTTGGATTGTATAGCGGCAGCGTCTTCCACGTCAATCAAGTTTACAATTTCCAGTTGTTGCTGGAATCGTTCAATACCTTCATCAGGTATATTTTCGACGTATGGAATGGCACCAGTAGCGCCTACAATACTTCTTTTTTCTGGATCTACACCATTTTGGTGGAGAGCTTCAATACTTTGACCAGTAATATGTCCCTGTACTTCAGATCCGCACAGAATGAGGAATCTGATGTTAGGGTTGGATATAATATTGGCCAACATCTTTTCTATACCGAGGTTTTCGGTTTTGCATGGTCCGGCAATGGCAGCACCAGCATCTACAGGTACATCTTCTATGTGAGAAGCAAGAGTAGTAGCAGCTACTGGGCTTTCTGGATCCCCGACTATGTAATCCCCATTGACTACCGGCCATCCTTCTGCAGGTGATTTTTTATCAGACACTTATAACACCTCCTAAAGCAGTATGGCAATCAGCAAAATTAGACCCAGTATGAACCCGTACACCATATTAGTTAATTTACCTGCAGTAAGGTATACTCCTTCCCTTCCAGGGTAGGATCCCTCGCAAGTGGTGGAAGGGTCAAGTGAGTTCATTAAGTCGTCTGCTGTAGCCTCTAACGTAGCTATTTCTGTGTTTATATCATCCATTGATAATATTAAGACCTCTCTGCCTAGAGCAGCTCCGATCATACCAGTGGAGGGATCTAAAGTTAAGTTAGATTCAGGAACTATTTTAACTAAAGGTAACATTTCCATTTTGATTCCTCCTATTGCTCTTCCTTAGGCCAGAGTCCAGCCCATTTTACTGATGCTGCTTCTTCCAAGGACGCAGTGATGTAAGATCTTATGGCTATGAACCATGCTAAAGCACCAATAAGAGATATAACCCACCATGCACTGGAAAAGCCTATTGCTAAAATTCCAATTATGGTCATGGATAAAAATCCAGTGGATGCGGCTAGTTTTAAGGTTCTTACCTGATTTTCATTTGGTCCCAGACAGGCATTGAAGGGGTGTTGGATGGCCATGGTGTTCAATATGAACAAAAGGGCAATGTATCCTGTGGCTATTACTGAGGTTAATATAGCCTGCATGGAATAAGTTCCTGCAATAGCAGCAGAAAATCCGAGAACTGATAGTACTGCAGCACCAGATAGCTCAGCGGTACATTGTTCCAGGATAGGAATTTTCATTTTTACAATTTTCTTACCAATAAGCGCTACAATGGTACCTAAAACCATGGCTATTATTAATGCCAATACAGGACCAATGGGTAAGTCTGGCAATAAAACTGCACCAGCTAAACCACCTACAGCACCTACAATACCTATGGCCAGTGACATGTACCCAATAGAAGGTACACCAGTACCTAAACCATAGCTAGCTACTCTTCGAATCGCGTCAGCACCCCATACTATAGCACAAACTGCACCCAGTGAAGAGAACAAAGGTCCTAAAACAGGGTTCAGAGGGGTGGCATATATGCCCACAAGTCCTCCCACAATCCCCAGGGCCATTAGTTTACCAGGAGATATGGCGGCACCGGCGGGTCCTCCAGCTGCAACTGACATTAGAAGACACCTCCGTTAGTTAAGAGTAGTGAAATAGCTCCGATTACCACCGAAGCAATTAAACAAGCAATTATTCCCCGTCCAATTCTTTTGAATTTTGGATCGTGGAATCCTTCAATAGTACCTCCTATGTTATAAGAGGCGATTACTGCGTTAATAAAGAATATACCAACAGCTAATATTGCGGCCAGTTCAATAGCGCCAATGAAATAGGCTGAACCTTTCAATACTTCATATAGGCCCCAGTAGATTAATCCTCCACCGATTCCACCTAATGCGGCACCAATTAAACCACTTATATAACAAACAGTAGGAACTCCGTGTCCTTCAGTACCAGGAGTAACGTATTTTTCCTGGTTTAGTTTGGTTATAGGGTCTACATTTACTTTAGCTGAAGCAGGTACACATCCTACACCATAAACGTATATTAGGTTACCTACCAGCATAGTAATTCCTATCATGATCATGGCACCAATTGCACCAGCAGCCATAATCATCCAGACAGACTGACCAGTCATAGCAGCAGCAGTAATTAGTCCAGTTAAACCAGCACCAGCAGCTAACATAGCTGTACCAGTACCTACACCTGTAGCAGTTGCTATAGCTGCAGGAGCTCCACCCACAGGTACGAAGTGTACTCCTCCGCCTATGAGGACTCCGCCCACAGTTATAGCTCCGATTAATGTTAATGGATCCATCTTATATCCTCCTTAATCCTTGTATGGTCCATAATTAGTTCTAGCGAACATTTCTACTCTGTTATTGAGTATTATCAGTATTAGAACTATTATCAAACCTGCTATTAATCCTCCGGTTAATCCGAACACTATTGTGATCCAGAAACTGAAAAAAACAACCGCTCCGAAAGCAAACCCGGTCAAGGGACCTCCGTATTTAGCACAGAAGTTTACAACATCAATTGAGTTTCTTGCTCCCATTTCGGCTTTAGTTACAATGTCACCGTGAATAGCTACTGGGACTCCTCCACCGAAAGGATATTGTTGGTATTCCCTTTCAGCTCCGTAATGAACGTCTCCAGTAGATGAACCAATAGCTCCAATAGTTATTCCCCATAGTACAGCCAGTAAAGGAAGTGGGAATGGGTGAGCTGGTTGTAAGGCTGAAATCATCAGGTATGATAATCCTACAATACAAAAAGTAGTTATAAATCCATGTCCTGCTATTGGTCCTAAAGATTGAACCAGAACATCCATGAATAAAGGTTGATTGAACTGGGATTGACTAACAATCCGTCCCATGTGAGATGTTGCTGAATATGCGGTATGAACTAAAGCAGCTATAAAAGCCCCTACAGCCAAAGCCATAATCACTGGTAGATTTAATGCTCCTATCATTACAAATGTTACAGAACCAGCAATACCACACCAGGCACCATAAGCTACCGGTTCACCAGAAACAGCTTTGTTTATCATCCGGTGCAGGTGCCCCATCTGAGGTGCTAGCTGAACTTGTGAGTTAGGATTACTCTGCGAACCTACATCGGATTCTAAATCCTCTGCAGCCCCAGCGATGGTTGCGGCTACTCCCATAAGAGCAACAACACCTAATCCTGTTATCATAGGGTCCATGTATTTTCCTCCTTATGTTTTAAATAAAAAAAAATAAATAGGTGGGTTAGACCTATTTAGCGGGAGAAATAAGTGCTCTTTCTCCGGCAGGTTCGAATTCACGTAGTGCTCCTTTAGCGAACTCTCCTCTGACGTTAGTAAAGTCAAAGATCAAGTTGTCGTCAGCAAATGCGATTTTAATCAGAGGATTAAATGCAAATGCGTCTCCGCGAGCAGCGTGTGGAGCCTGGGAAATACCTGCGTATTCACCCTGGTGACCTACATTCATTGCGTAGTTAGGATAGTTTGGTCCTCTCATTTCGAGTGGTAATCCTTCATCGTTTCGTATGGAGAATACATTAGATGCACCACACTGATCTTGCAGATCGTATCCGTAGAATCCAAGTCTGGAGTGTTGTTCTTTGTGCAGGTACATAGATAGGTACCATGCACTTAGACCAGTTTGAGCATTAGCTGTAGCAAATGCTGTGGAACAACCAGCAGCTGCAGCTACGATGGAAGCTCTTTGAGATCCACCGAAGATGGTTTCTAATAGTGCTGGGTATTCTTCAAACTGTTCCAGAGCATAGAAGGTAACTTCTGAGCCTACATCCAGAACGGTTTCCATGGTGTTTGGTGCTTCACACATTCCAAATTTGTCTTCTACGTATTCTTTACCATAGTAGGTAAAGTCATCGAGAATGTTGTCAGTGTAAGCAGCGGTTGCGTATTGGGTGAATCCTACACCACCAGACATGTAAGAACCGAGCCAGATTTGATCGTAAAGCATTGCTCCTGTAGCTACTACATCCAGTGTAGTTCTTACAGGGTCTTCAGCATTTACTCTGGAGGACTGACATATGTCAGCCAGGTAACCGAATGGAATTCCACCAGGTTCGTTTTCTCCTCTTGCTCTTCTTACTGGTAGGGAAGTACCCATGTGAATAACTTCTGCGTGTTTTGCAGCGTATGCGAAGTCCCCGGTTGCGGCTTCTCCTGCTGCTTGTTTGTATGCAGAAATCATGGACATACCAATCTGCATAGCAGACCATCGGGAAGTGGTACCACCGTCACAGGTTCGGGATACAATGGTTGGTATCCGTACTACTTGCCAGATTCCGTCTCCTACTTCAGCTTTTAAGACTTCAGCCTGGTCATCAGGGAACATTTTGTTAATGTCAATGACGTAGGAAGAGTCTATTTCTTCGGCAATTTCGTCGTTACCGGTGAAGACTTTTACGTAACTGTCAGCCACTAATGCAGGGTGGGTTTCCACCATGTGCTCTTGTACAACAGCAGCACCAGGCATAGCGTGGTTTACAGTTTCCAGATAATGAGTTATAGTTTCGGGGGAAACCTCTTTACCTAATCTTTTCTCGATAACAGTGTGTGCGGTATTTAAACCCACAACTACAGTTCTTCGAATGTCATCCCACATTTGCTGCATGGCAGCGTTGTTTACAAAGTGCAGGTCGTCACCTTCCACAAAGGTATCGGTAGTGGATACCTGGTAAGGCATTAGAGCCCTCTGTCCTAGAGGTGTACCTACATCAGGGTTATATTGTGGAACTCCCCTTTTTGCAGCTACTTCTTTACCTGCGTTTACAAACTCAGTTTTCCTTTCAGATTGTTTCCAACCACCATAGTCATAAAAGTGAGTTTTCTTTGCATCGGGGGATTCTTCGAATTTTTTCTTTAATGCATTTATGAACATTTTGTCAGCCATAATCATTCCTCCCCTTAATTATTCTGGACTGTATCCTCCCTGGGATCTCAAGACGTGTATTCTGTGTAATACTTCTACAGCGTCTGCGTCGTCCTTGTAGGCTTCACCATCTACTCTGTAAATAGTGGTTTTGTCCATTAAAGTCTCTTCGTCCATTGGTTCACCGAGAACCACAGGTTCGTCGAGCTCTTCTCCGATCTGGTTTTTGACTGCTTCCACCATTCCAGTGTCTTTATTTAAGACCTGTCTTCTGAGCATGTCAAACATCATACCGTCTTCGTCAAGTCTTAGAGCGTGTCCGTGTACAGACTTTCCTCTGAAACCTGATCTGGCAGGGTCAAAGAATTCTGTTTCCAGTAGTTCTTTGGAGATTTTCTCCAGGTCTCTTTCTCTGGCTTCAATAATTTGTCTTCCTGAGAGAGTACCTGCGTCTGCTCCTCTGTATCGGCATAAGTATGCTCTGCTCCTTGCAAATGGTTGGGCTGGAGCATTATACATGGAGTCAGTAAACTGGATGTATCTTACTCTGTCACCAGCTTTTGCACCATCTACTGCTTCCACCATTTCTCTTATGGAGTCTTCAGGTTCGTCCATTTCTTCTAGTGGTGGGTGGACGCTTGGATATTCCTCACCAGGAGCTCTGTGACCTAGGATCTTTACAACATCCTCGTCAGAGATCTCCCTCATCTTTTTTAAATCATAATCAGGGTCACATAAATTTCTTCTATTTTGTGCAACCTTTGTTGTTCCGGGATAATATTGTGCCATATCATGCACCTCCTAATGCTAACTTAACTTTTCTAATAATCTCATCCAGCTTTTCCTGGGGACAAGTTTCTCCTCTTATGACACCGCTCACGATGTCAACGATTTTTCCTTTAGTTTTGGGTATTTCAGGCATTACTAATCTTGTTTTAACTCCGATTTTTGCAAAATCTTCAAAGTCAACTGGATATTCACATATAATAACACAAGGACGGTTCACATTTCGCAGTATCAATCTGGCCTTGTAGGTTATGTGGTATTTAACTCCACCCAGATGAACTACTAAAACCTGATGTCTTTTCATTTGCTCAATCTCATTTGGAGTGAGTCCAAAAAGACTTCCTGCACCTGCGCTGGGAGTGTCCTGAGGTACACCTGCACCAGCATTTAAAACCAGAGTGCTGGTCATTATATTTGCTTCTCGCAGTGCAAAGGTGATTTCACATACCGGTTTGGTAATATGGCGCCTTCCAGGAGACATGGCCACAGCCAGTACTTCACTTCCACATTCTGCAAAAGTGCCCCTTTGGGCAATACCGCCTCCTTCACCCATCCCCATGGTTTCGCGGCAGTCTACAACATGTGTACATTTGCCAATCATCTTCAGAGTCCTATTGATTTTTTTTAATAATGCTTGCTCTTTCACTGAGTGGGGCATTCTGATCAGTTAATCCCACCATTTCAGCAGGTATATTATCCAGATCATCACCGTATTTGATTTCGTCAGTTACTGTTTTTTGATATCTGATAAAAGTTCCAATATGAACATTAAATCCAAAAGGTAATACCTCTTCGCATACCTCTTTAACGTTCTCTATGGCTTCTTCAGATTCAATTTCCAATAGAATACGACCTGTTTTAACTTGTAGATCTATTTCTTCGCCTTTGACAACAATAGTTCTTCTGTCAGGATGTTTGACACTTGCGGGAGGAAGTCTCTGTCCATGAATAACCATTCGTTTTATACTATCAATATTTTCCAGGTTATTCAATAGTTTTTCAGTTGTATCTGCACCTAAAAGTCTATGTGGGAATATTTCTATGTCCATTTGTAGTTTTGCCCCCAAAAAATTGTGAGATTATTTAAATGTCGCCTTTTATGTTGGCAGCTGCCTCCACAACATATTTTAGTGGCTCTCGGAATTCGTCCACTTGGCTGAACACTTCTTTAATTAGACCAGAGGTTGCTTCAGGGGAGAACATCTGGGTACCTGCGTCAAGAGCCATTGCGGCTGATACGCAAGGAATAGCAAATCCTTTACTGTGTCTGGTTACAATGTGGTTTCCGTTAAAGATACCAGGGCCTCCACCACCGTAGATGGAGTGACTGAAGAATGAGAATCCTACAGCTACACCTTCGACTCTACCAAAGTCCACACTTGGTAATCCGGTTTCAAATTCAATTAAGTCGTTGTAGTATAATAGAGTGGATGATACACCTTGAGCAGCTCGAGCAGCACCCTGGTTAACCATGGTAGCGGCCATTTGACCAGCTGCAGCGTAAGCATTCCATTTAGCTAAGTCATCAGTTCCATAAACATTGAATCCGTTTAAATCTTTTTCTACTCCAATAACACCGCCAGCAGCAGCTCTTTCAACCAGATCAGCTATTACAGATCCGACTGTACCTTCAGCACCATTAGATTTAACCAGATCATATACCAGGTTGTCAGCGTTCATACCTTGGTAAGCTAATCCCAGTAAGTGCATTCTTTCAAATGCTCCTACAGCGTCTCCCATTTCAAACATAGCAGCTTGTTCTAATATACTGGATAAAGCAGCAGATTGCATGGTGTTTTTCAAAGTGGCAGCAACCACGTGGTTCACCATAACATTTCTCAGTGAGTAACCTGGCCCTTCCAGTTTCTGTGGAATATCCAGCATGGTAGCAATATTTGCACCCATATATTCTACAGATTGTGGGTATCGTCCTAGAACGGCAGCTTTGATCATGTTTGCGTCGTACATGGAGACGTCAAACTCGTTTATTATGGCCTGAACAAATGCAGTGGCAGTAACTAAAGGAGCAGCAGAATATTCTGCGGCAGCTTCGAATCTTTCACTTGGAATTTGCACTAGAGCTCTTTTTCCACCAGCAAGTAACTCCACTTTGGTGTCGTCATCTGCAGTAACCTGGATCATTTCTTTGGCAGTAGCAGCAATAGAATCTGCACTTCCAACCACATCTAGATCCATTTCTCTTCCTAAAATCTTACAGGCAGGGCCACCTACTTTGGCAGCCTTTAAGGCGTTTTCAATACCTTCTAAGTTTACAGCTACTGTCCTTTTTATACCTTGGATAATACTTTTTATAGCTGGGTTTCGTAGTGGACTTAAAGCTTCTAGTGGCACCTGAGATTCAACTAGATTGCCTCTGTCGTCGTATAAGTCAACCTTATCATCAAACTTCGCCATTTTTTCCCTCCTAACAGATTATGTAGTATACCCGCCTCAAGAGCGATAGCATCAATTTAATGCTTATAAAAATAGCTCACTCCCGAGAAAGTTGCATAAGCACCTTTTAGTGGTATACGAGCAGTATTTTGTTAAAAGTCATATATTTAAACTATCTTCTTGAACCAAATAGAAAGATTTATAAAGAATAAAAAGTTTTTTTATTAAGATTATAAGAAAAGCTATGTTAATACTTTTTTTAATTGGAATAAGCCTTATTTTTTCCCCTAATCTATTTACATACCTGATTACTATTGTTTAACCCTTATCCTTTTCCAGGCATAATACAAAATTATTTATTTCCATAAAAACCTAAAAAGTTATTATGCAAATTATAGCAGATGTGGGTGGTATTCCTGGAAAAGACTGCCGAGGGTATTGTAAATATTGTTATTTTCGAAAAATAAAAGAATTCCAGCCTTTAGGATGTAGAAGTTGTTCACCAGGAAAAATAGGATGTGAAACCTGCACCTTTGGTGTATCTGAAACAAAAAACGAGTTTATCCCTCCCTTTTTTGTGGCCAGTAATGTTCAAAACAGCTTAATGATGGGACAATTTCGTGATAAAAACTTAAAAATTAATATCAGTGGAGGAGGAGATATAAGTTGTTATCCTCATTTATTAGAACTTACTTCAAACCTTCAGCAGATGGGAATACCTATACATCTGGGTTATACCAGTGGTAAAGGAATAGATGATTCTAAAATAGCTTCAGATCTAATTTCTAATGGAGTAGAAGAAGTAACCTTTACTGTTTTTTCCACTGATGCCCTCCTTAGAAAAAAATGGATGGGTGATCCCCATCCAGAAGAATCTTTAAAAGCCCTGAAATTATTTTCCGAAAATATTGAAGTCCATGCGGCATCGGTTATTATTCCCGGAGTAAATGATGGGGAGAAATTATTTGAAACCTGTACTCAGCTGGAAGAATGGGGTGCCCGGGCATTTATTTTAATGCGTTTTGCCAACTATGAAAATCAAGGCCTCATACTGGGAAATGAACCAATAATAAAAGGCGTGGAACCCCACACCATCTCTGAATTTGAAGATCTGGTAAGAAAGATAAATAAAGAATTTAATTTGAGGGTTAGTGGTACTCCTGTTTGTGACCCTGAAAATGATGCCCCCTTTGCCATTTCTTTAAATAAAAATAAAATATTCTTACAGTTCATTCCAGAAATTAAAGCAGAAGCAAGCATACTCTCCAGCCAGGTAGCAGCTCCCTATATCCAGAAGATAATAGAAAACCTTGAAGCACAGGATCTGGTAGATGTATATGCTGTAGATAAGGATATTGGCTGTTTAATTACCAAAAAAGACCTGGAAGGAGTTAATTTAAATGAAATTAAAGAAACAGTGATTATACCCGGGCGAGCATTTGTGCATGACAAGGATGCCAATGAAATTTTGAGTCGGGACGGCGTAGATCGTTTAGTAGCACGTGGGCCAGATAAATTAACAGTAGATGGTGAAATGAGTGGTACTCTAACTGATGAAAATGTTATTGAAAAAGAATTAGAAGCTTTCCGAGAATTAGTAGCAGCTATCAACTTTTTTGGAATAAAAAAATGAATCAAATATTATTAAATCCCAAGGTCCTGAGAAGTTTTACCTGCAGTTAAAAAACCAGGAAAATTAATTTTTTTAGAGATTCTGTGCTTTGAAATCATTTTTTTATAAATTATTTTTTTTTTACAGGGAAGTTTTTTTACAGGGAAGCACCATTTACAAGAATAACTAATTAAGACAATTAATCTGAAATTAAATCAATAACAGTGACCTCATTTCTAGATCCCCATCTCAAAGGAGGCCCCCATGTACCAGTACCAGCAGAAACATAGAGATAGTTTTCACCGTGCTTATAGTGTCCTTTAAAGTAAGGGAAAATTAACCTTACCAGTAAATTAATTGGATAAAATTGTCCGTGGTGCGTATGGCCGGAAAGCTGCAAGCTTATATCGTTTTCCCAGGTATATTCCCATTCAGATGGCAGATGGTGCATTAAAATTGAGGGAATATCTCGATTAAAATCCAGCTGGCTTAAAAGTGGACCTAACATTTTCCTCTGCATGTAGTAACCTATACCAATAATCTGCAAGTCATTAAAAACCACAAAATCGTGGTTAATTACCTCAATCCCTGCAAAATTTAAGGCATCTCTGACTTTAACCCATTCCACATAGGTATCATGATTGCCACCTACAAAAAAATATAGGCATTTTAAGAGATTTAAATGGCTTAAAAGATTTTTTGTGAATAGGAGAACACCCCTCAGCCAGGTCACCTGTAATTAAAACCTCTCCAGGGTTAATCTCCTTAATTTTTGTTATCAGTCTTTTCAAGTAGCCAGTATTTCTCACCGAGCCCACATGAATATCTGAAAGCTGTACAACCCTGACTGGATTTTTTAATGGAATTTTTATGGTTTTTTGATGAAAATAATAGGCATTTGCCCCGGAATAAAGAGTTATAATCAGGACTAGAGATGTTAATATCAGTACCGATAATTTTAAAGGAATTTCAATCCAGACCCGAATTATTCCCAGCAATATAAATCCCCATAAAAAAAAGAGGGCTATTCCCAGCCAGGTAACTGAAAAAGTGTATAGTGTTCTAATAATTATATGAGAATACCTCTGTCCCAGAATCATAGAAAGCGGGAATGAAATAGAAAATATTCCAATTAAAAAATAAACAATATTATTGGTAAATAGGCCTAAAATAGAATTTAAAGTAAAGAATATGAAATAATTTAGAGTTAGATAAGATATAAAAAAAGGAAATAAATAAAGAAAGCTGCAAAACTCTGATTTTATCCATAGTACCCCCATAGAATATTAATTTTTTATTGATGTTTATAAAAAATTACTTGATTATTCACTCTCGCTATGAACAAAATTTGATTTAAGCTTTATTAAATTAAGGAGCTTTCTGGTAAGAGCTTCACTAAAGTGTAATCATACATTTTGGATTTTTTTATCTCGGCAATGTCCTCCAGAGTATATTTATAAATTTTAACATTTCCTATCTCCTCATGGAACTGGTTATAATTCAGTTTTACCCTGACTCCATCCAGCTGACTGGTTACCGGAGTAGGAGAATAAACTTCATCCAGGGCATTTATTTGATTTTCAATTTCAGTTTTAACCAGTATGGATGGTATTAAAGGAGGGTCCTGCGCCATGTCCCTACGTCGCTGGTCTAAAATATCTTCAACCACCGTAACCAGTTTTTTTAAAGCTCTAATATCCTCTCCTCTTTTTAATCGTCGAGGAATCCTTCCCAATCCAGGTACATATGCATCGGCTCCTGGCAAATCCTTTACATCCATTTCAGGAGCCCCAGTTACCACAACAGGGATATTAATATCCTCAAAAAGGTGAATTTTATCCTTAATGCACTGTTCAAAACTACCTAGAGCAAATACCGCCAGATCGTGTTCATCTATTAATGTTTTCTCATCTTCACTAATCCGGGAGATACCCTTCCCTGCTCCTCTGGCCAGACCAATCATGTTGTCTTTTGCCCCGAAACGACGTAAATATTCAGAAATATCACAGGCAGAATGAGGCAGATGATGACGGGCCAGGGTAGGTGAAACAATAGCTATTTCGGTTCCCGCCATGGGGGCAATTTTAACCGTTCCCAGTAATTCTTTGGCTTTTTCCTGTATTTTAGGCACATCTTCAAGAGGTACCGCCAGAGTAAGAACCAGATCCATTTGCAGCATGTTCTCCTGAAGAATAAATCCTCCCAAATCCTCAATAAGTTCGGTCATTTCCTCATGCTTGTGAACACCACCAGCATAGGTTAGGGTTTCATACATAATTTTTTCTCCAACAAGTTGTATCTAAAGTGCGCCCTCTTAACAGGATTTAAACTCGCATTCTCATGTGAGGGAACCTTTATTAAGTTATTACCTTCTGATTTTGTCTCCAGCACACTTTCCAAATAATCAGGATATACCACAAAGTCTGGTTTTTCATAAACTATGCTGTATCCCATGTCTTCTACTATGTCTTTTAGAAAGTTTGAATATACTGTAACTTTTATTTTTCCATTCAATTTTCGGGCCTTAATTCTATAATCATTATCCAGCCACTTAGAATCCCGCCCCATAAACTGATTTTTAAAATTTAGATTATTTAAATGGTTATTTTTAGAATTTTTAATATTCAAATCCCGTTTTTCTGAAAAATTACTTGAATTTTCAACTTCAATCATATTCTGAAGCCTTTCCACACTTTTCCGAATTTGAAAAAAGGTATTAAGCTTAATTTTTATGGATTTCATGCGAGTATTTGTTTCAGAGAGTACTATGGCCAGATCAGCCTCTTCTTCATCTGGATTTTTATTTACCATGTATTCGGAGACACCTGCCCATTTTAAAATCGGTTCACACATAGGGGTGGTAACAATTCTCATCTAATCACATTTTTTCACATACTAACTTATTAAAATTCCGGGATTTAATGAATATGATAAATTTATAGCCGCTTAATTATAATTATATTTATAGGAATATAGATGAATTTTTCTCAAATATTTAAATAAATGGATTATTAATAAGCAATATACATAATTCCATAGTTATAGCATATAATAATCAAATATACGGTAATAGATTATATTTTAATAGGGAGCCTTTCCATGAAGATTAGTTTGAGTTTGGAAAAATCTTATTCTAATGATTTATCCATAATGGTTGATGTATTGAGGGCCAGCTCCACCATAACTGTTGCACTGGATCATTTTCAACAGGTGGTGCCGGTTATAGACCAGGAAAATGCCAGGAAAATATCCGAAAAATTAAATGCCGTGCTGGCTGGAGAAAGAAGAGGTGCGACTCTAAATGGATTTAATGCCGGTAACTCCCCCTGGGAAATTCAAAAATTCAATGGAGAAACTCTGGTTTTAACTACCAGTAATGGAACCAGAATCATGGAAGGGATGAATGCCCGGGTTTTGATTGGTTGTTTTAATAATGCTAAAGCCGTGGCCCGTGCTGCACAGGAAATATCCCGGGACCATATAGAACTGGTGATGGCCGGAGTGGAAGGACGGTTTGCCATAGAAGACTTCTTAGGAGCAGGATTCATAATGAAATACCTTCCTGATGAAGAAATGGATGAGTTTGCAAGGTCGGCTGTTTTAGCAATTGAAAATCTTGAAAAAGTAGATAAATCGATATTTAATTCTCGTTCTGGTCAAAGATTGAAGATTTTAGGCTTTGAAAAAGACATTGAATTCTGTTTAAAAAGAAATATTTCAAATAATGTTCCCATTTTCCACCAGAATATTATAACCAGCTACCGGAAATAATAATCATATCTATTTTAAAAATATTGATCCCAATTATTAGAGGTATATTATCAATTACAAAATAAGTTCGGCAGTAATTGTATAATTCTCATTTTCTCAATATAATTGCACATCTCCCCTTCCCATCAATAATTATAATAGTATTATAAATATAAGTGTAATCAGTTGCGAGTTGCGGTATTTTATTGGATTATCAAGCAACCTCCCCTGAATTATAATAAATAAAATAGTGGAATATATGAAAAGAGAATCCCTAAAAATTATAGGAACAGCCCATGTTTCCCAAAAAAGCGTTGAAGAAGTTAAAAATGCCATATTAGAAGAAAAACCTGATGTAGTGGCTGTAGAATTATGTGTAAATAGATATCATCGTTTAATGCAGGAAAAAATGGGGATTAAAGAAAAAAATGACATTTCAGTTTCAGATGTAATTAAAGAAAATAAAGTAGGTCTTTTCCTTGTAAGTGGGTTTTTAACCTATATGCAAAAAAAAATAGGTGATGATCTGGGTGTTAAACCTGGAGCTGAGATGTTAGCAGCTATTGATGCCTCAGAAGAAGTAGGTGCCCGGGTAGCTTTAATTGACCGGGATATATCATTGACCTTGAAAAGGGCTTTAAATGCCATGAGTGCCTGGGAAAAGATTAAATTCACCTATGGCATCATATATTCCTTTTTCAGTGGAGAAGATGAAATTGACGATATAGAAAGCCTTAAAAAAGGGGATGCCCTTCAAGAAGTCATGAATTATTTCCAGGAAATGTCACCACAAGCTTATAAAGTCCTGGTGGATGAAAGAGATGCTTATATGTCCCATAAACTGCTTGAAATTCCGGAAGATAATGTAATTGCTGTGATAGGGGCGGGGCATCAGCAGGGCATAAATAATTATCTGGATCACCCTGAAAACTTACCTCCCTTAAACAGTCTTTTAAATGAAAAAAAGTCAGGAGTCCCCTGGATTAAAATATTGCTATCATTAATTCCCCTATCTTTTATCATAATCTTCATTTTAGCATTTATAAGAGGAATTAATATTCAATCTGGTTTAATACAGTTTATATTGTTAACCGGGGGACTTTCATTTCTGGGTTCTATTTTAAGTGGATCAAAAATCCTTTCAGCAGTTACTGCTTTTTTAGTAGCACCTATAACTTCACTGCATCCTTTAATCGCCGCAGGATGGTTTGCAGGCTTAGTTGAAGCCAAATTACGGCATGTTGGCTCTAGTGATCTGGTTGGTTTTGGTAAGTGTGAGGACTTAACGGATTTGTGGAATAATAAGATATTCCGGGTACTATTAGTGGTGGTAGGGGCCAACCTGGGATCAATGATTGGGAGTTTCATTACCATACCCCAGGTTATATTACCCCTTTTTGGCAAATTATGGGGAGGATAATCAAAATTGACACTAATATTCCCTATTAAGCCTATTTTCTAAATAGTGCCTATATTCCAAGCCATAATGAAAATATTATTTATCTGCTTTGAAATGATTTATTAAAATAATTTTACTAATGATAAAAAAATAATTAATGCTTGAGAAATTAAGTGCTGGTGGAGATAAGTAATGTACCTTATATTTCGTTGTGATTGCGGTCGGGCCATGTATTCCCGGGAAGGGGTAGTTACCCGAAAGTGTGTCTGTGGAAAAAACATCAAGGTTAAGAGTAGAAGAATATTAAAAAGGGCTGAAGATTTTCAAAGTGCATCCCAGGCAGTGCGGGATCTGCAGGAAGAAAGATATGGGGGAACCGGTTTTACCACCGCCAATAAATTATAACGTCTGAAACATATGATAAAAGATCTGCGTTCTTTTACCCGGAAGGGTGAAAGGAAGAATATTGAATTTAAAGTGGGTTTATCCCCTGAATTTCATCTAAAGGAAGACCGTAAGCAGCGATTATTATCCCAGATGAAATACCGTATGGAAAAAGGAAAGGGGGAAGCTATTTATTTTTTAGGTGTGGAAGATAAGGGGGAGCTGGTTGGTTTAAATGAATCCCAATTAAAAGAATCAATATTCGTCTTAGAGAGCATAGCTCATATAATTGGGGCTGAAGTTAAAATCTTAGCACTTCATCCCATTAATGGAAAAAAAGTTGCTCATTTAAGAGTTTTAAAAGTTCAGAATACAAAAAAAGAGCACTTGCTGGTGGGGGTGGCCGGGCACGTTGATCATGGCAAAAGTACCCTTCTTGGAACCCTGACCACCGGAAATCTGGATGATGGGAGCGGTAAGAGCCGGATTTTTCTGGATGTGCAAAAGCATGAGATAGAGCGAGGTTTATCAGCAGACCTATCCTTTGCCCTCTATGGTTTTTCTAATAAAGCCGTTTATCATATGAAAAATCCATTGGATAAAAAAGAAAAATCTGATTTAATGGAAAAATGTGATAGGCTGGTATCCTTTGTAGATACGGTAGGTCATGAACCATGGCTTAGAACTACCATAAGGGGCATAGTAGGGCAGAAATTAAATTATGGGCTTTTAACTATTGCGGCAGATGATGGTCCTACCCATATCACCAGGGAACACTTAGGGATAATCTTAGCCATGGATCTTCCGGTGTTGGTAGTTATAACCAAAATTGATCTGGTTCCTGCAGAAGAATTAAATAGAGTATATAGAGAAATAGCAGAACTGCTAAAACTGGTAGGCAGAATTCCATTTAAAGTAAAAAATAAAGAAGAAGCGTCTTCTGTTGCAAAAAAAATGAATAAACATCTGGTGCCAGTATTTAATATTTCATCAGTTACAGGTGAAGGTTTAAAGCTTTTAAATTATTTATTTTTAAATATTGAAATCCCATTGAATCTGGAAGATCAAAAAAAACCATTTATGATGTACATTGATAAGGTTTATTCCGTTAAGGGGGCAGGTACTGTTGTCAGTGGTACCATCCGTCAGGGCCAGGTGCAAAAGGGAGATCGTCTTTTAATGGGCCCCACTACCTATGGTGAATTCAAGGAATTAACTGCCAGATCCATTGAAATGCATCACTATAAAATTGGCTATGCCAAAATAGGAGATGTGGTTGGAATATCAATAACTGGAGTTGATATGGATCAAATTTCTAGAGGTGCGATTTTATGTCATCCTGAATATAAACCCGAATCTTTTAGAGAATTTGAAGCAGAAATAACAATATTAGTCCATCCCACCACCATTAAAAGTGGTTATGAAAGTGTTACCCACATAGAAACCATTGCCGAGACCACCCAACTGGAACCTCTGGATAAGAAATACATGTCCGCAGGAGATAAAGGTAAGGTGCATATGCGTTTCAAATACAGGCCTTATCATGTAAAAGAAGGGCAAAAAATAATTTTGAGGGAAGGACACAGTAAGGGAATTGGTATCATAACCCGTACCATATCAGATTAGGTTTTTTTATATTCAGATATTAGTTTTTTCAATTCACAGGCCTTGCATAGGGTTGAAGAAGAAGGTTCCCCACATAATTGACACTCCTTTAATTCTATTATCCCCGGATCTATATTCAGGCTTTTTATAAAAGAATCCATTATGGCTTGTTTAGTTCCTGGTTTTTTGGACTCCGCCCTATTTAAAAAATCTTTTGTTTTAGCTCTCAAGGAAAGCTCAGAATAAGGGCACTCATCAAAATGAACCTCGATTTCATTTAAAACCGCCCAAATACCAACTTCCCTTTCAGGTGTGTTCCAAAGTGGTTTAATCCGGGGTATCAGTCGGGGGTGAATGACCTCCAGCCGGGGGCCAAATTTAGAAAATTTCACCATATCCCCCCGGGCAAAGCTCATCAAGAATGACTGTATTTCGTCATCTAAATTATGTCCCGTGGCAATTTTAGTGGCACCTATTTCAAATGCGGTTTTATTGAGTATATGTCTCCTGAAAACTCCGCATGGTATGCAAGCACTTTTAAAATAGGAATAAACCTCATCCAGTGAAAATCCCATTTCAGTTTTTAATGACTTTTTGATTAACTCAATTCCTACTGATTGGGCATTGGATTTAGCGGCTTCCATACCCTGTTTTCTATATCCTTTAATCCCCTCATCCACGGCAATGGCCACCATATCAAATCCCATTTCTTTTTGGAAATTTTTCAATAGGTGTAAGGTTAAAATACTGTCTTTTCCACCAGAAAGAGCGATTGCTATTTTATCTCCCTTTTCAATCAGGCTATAATCTTTTATTAAATTTTCAGCCCTTTTTTTAATCATTAGATTAAATTTATCCGGGTTGAGGTGTTCCATAAAAAGTATATATAATCCAAAGTACATATATAATTATTATGATAACTGCTGAATTAACCATAATCCCTGTTGGAACTTCCAGCACAAGTTTGAGTAATTATGTAGCTGCTGCAGTACTTGCTTTAGATAAAAGAGGCATAAAGTACCAGATTTCAGGTATGGGAACCCAAATAGAATCTGAAAACCTTGAAGATCTATTTAAAGCCATAGCAAGCGCCCATGAAGCTGTAATAAAAGAAGGTGCAAATCGAGTATCTACCAGCATTAAGATAGATGATAGAAGAGATAGCAATCGAGGACTGGCAGATAAAGTAGCATCAGTTAAAAAAAAGCTTTAATGATTTTAACAGGGATCCCCTGGAAAATAAAGAATATATATTTTTTAATTTCTATAGAATTGGATCATAAGTAGAGATAGAAAGATTGCTTCTATATTAAGAAGCTAACTTAAATGATATTATAATTTAAATCCAGCCAGTATCTTAATTCTTAAAAAGAATTTATAAAGTTAGGGAAATTGAGCAGTTTAATGAATTTCAATATCTCATTTTTCTAATTAAAAATCATTTTTTTCCTAATTAAAAAGATAATTGAAGAATTTAAGATATTGCTGCCATTTCCTGATTTGGAAATCAAAAAAATATAAATTATTGGAAGTGATTGCTGGTGTCTTCCAATGTCTGTACTATTACTTCCAAATCTTCTACCTTTAATTGCGGATGTACCGGGATGGAAATAACTTTTTTGGCCGCTTTTTCAGCTTCCGGGCAGTTATCTTTAAATCCTAGTTTTTGATATAGTTCTTGATGGTATATGGCTTTAGGATAGTGAATACCAGTGCCTACACCATGTTCATTGAGGAATTTTATGCAATCATCCCTTATGTTAGCATCCACCTGAATGGTGTACTGGTGAAATACGTGTTTAACATCGTCCTGAATATAAGGAGCAGTAATTCCATCCAGTTCATTTATATGTTCAGTTAGATAATTTGCATTTTCTATTCTTTTCTGGTTGAAACCATCCAGGCGCTTTAACTGGACCAAGCCAATGGCCGCCGCAATATCAGTCATACGAAAATTATAGCCCAAAACCACATGATTATATCTCTCTTTTTCTCCATGGGCCCTTAAAATACGGACTTTTTCTGCAAATTCGGAGTTATCCGTAGTTATGATTCCACCCTCGCTGGTAGTCATATTTTTAGTAGGATAAAAGCTGAATCCCGCCATGTCACCTAACGATCCCACTTTCTTTCCATGATACATCGCCCCATGGGCTTGAGCTGCATCTTCAATTACATATAAATCATTATCATCGGCTATTTTCTGGATAGGTTCCATGTCAGCAGGTTGTCCATACAGGTGTACTGGCATGATAGCCCTGGTTTGAGGAGTAATGGCTTCTTCTATTGTTTCCGGGTTTAAATTATAAGTATCCGGATCTATATCCACGAATACTGGTTTTGCTCCGGTATAGAGGATCACATTGCCAGTAGCAGCAAAGCTAAATGGAGTGGTTATAACTTCATCACCAGTACCAATCCCTGCTGCAAGTAAAGTAAGATGCAGTGCAGTGGTTCCAGAACTGGTGGCTATGGCATGGCTGGTATTTGCATATTCGGCAAACTTTTCTTCAAATTCGGCCACTTTAGGGCCCTGGGCAATGAATCCAGATTTTAAGACTTTTACTACTTCTTGAATCTCTTCATCTTCTATAAGGGGATTGGCAATGGGAATCATATCTACACCTGTAAACATTAATTTTAAATATTTATGTTAAATATTTAAAGATATTCTAAATTCTTATCTCAAACCGCATAATTAATCTGAATTGATTTTATATTTGATATTTAATAAATTCAGCAGATTAATACCAGAAATCATTAATCTGATTATTTTTTTGTACATAAAAAATATTCTAAAAGTTCATACTAAAAAAATGAAAAAACTTAATTAAATACTGCCCTTAAATCCTCTTTTCTATTTCTAAATAGAATCCCTATGAGTAGTATGGAAGCTGCTATCAAAATTAAAGGAGACGCATAGGGATTAAGGGGAGTGGTAATTAATGAAGGTATTTCACCCAGTCCACCCTGTGGGGAAGAATGGATTACGCTTACATAGAGATTGTTGATGATGTGCACCCCTATGGCCAGTTCAATGCCGTTATCTGCCAGGGTAATTATTCCCAGCATCAATCCCACAATGAAAGTACTCAGGGTAATAGATGCACTGAGCAATATTGTTTCCCCATTCAACCAGTGCATTACTGCAAAAATGATTGAGCTGATTAGAAGTACATTTAATGGTTTCTTTAGCTTCAAAGCCAGCCCTTGCATTAAGTATCCTCTAAAAAATATTTCTTCAAATGATGCCTGTATAGGGAAAGCGACTAAGCTTAAAAGTGCCAGGATCCAGAAACGGGAAGGATCAAAAGAAATCTGAAAACTGGAAGGATCTATTAGAAACGATATGAAGTCCAGGAGTATTATGATTAATAACCAGGCTCCTGCCCCGATACCTATCTTTTTCCAGCTAGTCCTGTTCTTCACATTGATAAGAGACTGGAATGTTCTATGATGAATGAACTTTATACTCAAATACATGAAAATAAAGGCCAGACCAAAGCTGATTAGTGCCAGGAAGATTAGAAATAAGGGATTTCCTATAATTAAATTCATATTAACTAAATTTAAGGTCTGGGAAGAAGAAAATAAAAGAATCAATACCATTAATCCTACAATTAAACCAGCCAAAAAGCTTGATGCCCCCCAGGTAAGTATTATGGTTAAAATATAAGTCCACCATTTATTTTTCCCGGATTTTGCATTATCCAAAAAGGGTATTTCCGACATCTCTTCCTCCGATTTGCATTTACGTTTTTAATTAGTAGACTAAAATGTTTATTAATATTAAATAAGGCAAATAATATTTGTTTTCAGAAGTTACTTAAATATATATACTAATAAATTTTTTTATATTATAATTTAAACACTGGTGGTAAAATGAAAGAAATGGAAATAGAAGAAGGGCAGGTTAAACTACTCATACCAACTTTTGAAAAGGTATCTGCCCGGGCACCGGTATTTTACAATCCAGTAATGGAGCTAAACAGAGATATTTCTGTATTGGCCCTTCAACAATTCCAGAAAGATAGGGATAGTACAATTAAAGTATGTGATGCCTTTGGAGGAAGTGGAATTAGGGGGATCAGATACTCCCAGGAAGTATATGGGGTATCGGAAGTTGTGGTCAATGATATAAGTTCCCTGGCCCTGGATTTTGCGGAGAAAAATGGGCAATTGAATGGCGTGGAGAATATGGAATTAAGCCATGACGATGCTAATCTTGTTATGAGAAATAATCGAGGTAAATTTGATGTTATAGATATTGATCCCTTTGGAACACCTTCTTACTTTATAGAATCTGCAGCCAATTCACTTAAAAGCAATTCAATGCTTTGTGTAACTGCCACTGATACTTCTGCATTATGTGGAACCTACAAAGAGCCATGTATTCGTAAATATAATTCCTTGCCCCTGAAAACTGAATACTGTCATGAAAATGGTATACGTATCTTGATAAGTTTTGTGGCCCGAGCCTTTGCCAAGTATAAAAAAAGGGTGGATGTGAAGTTATCTCATTCCAGTGAACATTATATGCGGATTTACTTTAAAATTGATAAAGGAGCCGCTAAAACTGATAAATCCCTGGAAAATCTGGGATTTATCATTCATTGCAGGAAATGCCTTTTTAGAGATTCGGTCCCAGGTATAGCGCCTGGTCTTCTGGAAAAATGTCCCCTTTGTGGGGAAAAATTATTAAGAGGAGGCCCTATGTGGCTGGGTAAGGTACAGGACTATTCTTTTATAAATTCCATGCTGGAAATGATATCAGAAAAAAGTTTAAACCGTGAAAAAGAAGTTATAAAACTCCTTAGCCTTTGTAAGGAAGAGTATGATGCACCGCCTGGTTTTTATGACCTCCATGTTATTACTAAGAAGCTTAAAATTAGCTCGCCTCCTTTAATGGATGTTTTGAATGGTTTAAAAAATGAAGGTTACAGTGCACATCGCACCCATTACCGGCCTACGGGAATTAAAACGGATGCTCCGCTGGATGAGATAGAAAAAGTAGTTCTGAGTCGGAATAATAGACAGATCGTGGATTAAAAGGGAAAATGGAATTATTTATATCATTTAACTAATTTGAATTCCGCAGCTGTATCCAGAGCAGCATAAATTAATCCAGAATAATTAATTAATAAAAATGTGATTTTTATAGTTTAAGAATACCAATCATTCTGGATAACTATTCCATGAATTTATTAATAAGAATGAACATAAAAATCAGTGGCTTAAAGCCAATATAAAAAAAATTGAGGTGAAATAATGGATATTGGAGAAATCTATTCAGATGCTATTCAATACCCTTCTTCGGACTGGAAAAAAGTCATAATATTGGGAATTATAACAATATTAAGTATTTTAATTGTTCCAATTTTTCTAGTCATGGGATATGTTTTTAGAGCACTTAAAGCTTCTATAGCTGGTTCTGAAGAACTTCCTGAATTCGATGAATGGGGAGATATGCTCGTTGATGGGCTAAAAGTATTTTTAGTAGGGTTTGTTTACTTTTTGATTCCAGCGATAATATTGTTTATAGGTATAGGTGGATCAATTTTTGCTATGACTCCCACAGGCGACCCTACCACATTTTTCGCACTTTTTGGTGCTACTGCTCTCATTGCTGCAATTGTAGCTTTTATATTAGGCCTTATGCTCTACATAGCATTGGCTAATATGGCATATTATGATAGTGATCTAGGAGCTGCCTTCCGTTTCAGTGAAATACTGGAAATAATTTCTCAGATTGGATGGGTGGACTACATATTATGGTACATTGTCTTAGTAGTGGTAGGTGCAGTAGGTGGATTCATTGTCAGTATCTTAAACTTTATACCAATTTTAGGCACTATAGTGGCAGCATTAGTAGTTTATCCTTACCTATCTTTGATTAACAGTAGAGCACTGGCATTAATATACGCTTTTGAATAATTAAAAATCTTTTTTTTATTTTTTTTATTTTTAATATCAATTTTATTTCATAATTAATATTGAATAACCCCTGAGGGTTTTTATTTATTAAAATAAGTTTAAAATTAGTTTTCCCATAAGATAAAATTTCATACTAACTAAATATGTTCATAATTTTACAGGGTAGGGTGCACCTTTATTAATAAACAAAGCTAGAACAATAATATAATTAAACAATGTTCATAAATTTATTCTTGGTGACCATATGGAAATTAAAGAAGACCTGGAACTTATCAAAATAGACCACGTTGACGAAAAAATAATAAGTTTGCTAAATGAAGATGGTAGAATGTCCTATAGGAAGATATCCAGAGAATTAGATATTTCAGTAGGTACCGTTCACAACCGAGTGGAAAAATTAATGAAAACCAGGGTAATAAAAAAATTTGCTCCAATAATCGATCATTCTCGTTTGGGTTACAAGTTAACCGCCATCATAGGAGTAAGGGTAAAAGGGGGCCTTTTAAAGAATTGGGAAACCCGTACCGCTTATCATAAAAATGTACTGGCAGTTTATGATGTTACGGGAGAATATGACGCCTTCCTGATAGCCAAATTTAAGGACACCAATGGTCTGGATGAATTTGTCAAAGGACTGTTAAAAGAGCCAGATGTGCAAAGAACTTACACTCAAACTGTGTTAAATGTGGTAAAAGAAGATTTAGGGTCTCCTAAAATGCTTTAGTATAATTTTTCATTGTATTTTATTTATATAAGTAAACTTAAGGAAATGATGAAAATCCTTCCACTTGGATTTGAAAGCATGGGCGTACGTTCTATGTGCACCTATGTAGAAACTGATCAAAAAATATTAATTGATCCCGGCACCGCATTAGCACCTCTGAGATTCAAATTACCACCTTCCTATGAAGAATTAATTACCCTTAAGAGAATAAGATCCTCAATTAATACCCGGGCAAAAGAATCAAACATAATAACTATCAGTCATTATCACCACGATCATTTCACCCCTTTTGAAGATAATATTTACCTGGAATCAAAAATAGAAGATGCTAAGATTCTTTACTCCGGGAAAAAAGTTTTTTTAAAAAATCCCCACCAGAATATCAACCAGAATCAGAAAAAAAGAGCCAAAAAATTAATAGCAAATTTGAAAATTCTTCCTGGCTGTGAAATAATATATAGTGAAGGAGAAGCTAATTCAAAATCTTTTAAATGCGGAGAGACTGAGCTCACTTTTTCGCCTGCCCTGCCTCATGGAAAAAAAGGAAGTCCTCTGGGAACTGTAGTAGCCCTCAGCATAGATTACAATGGCCAGAAGATGATGCATGCATCTGATGTGCAGGGCCCCATTTCAAAAAATGGCCTTGAATATATTTTAAAAGAATCACCAGATATTCTGATTTTAAGTGGACCTCCCCATTACTTAAAGGGATATATTTTATCTGAGGAGGATTTTATTAAATCATTGCAAAATTTAAAAGAAATAGGAAACCAAATCCCTCAAATTATAGTTGACCATCACCTTTTAAGAAATGATGATGGGTTAAAAATTATTAAGACCTTGAATAGAAATATAAGTGGCAAATTGATACCTGCATCCCAATTAATAAATAAAAAACCTCTTTTATTAGAATCCCAACGTAAAAAATTATCCATAAAAAATAGTAACATATGAGATTATTTCAGGTGCTTTTCAAAGTAATTAAAAAGATTTTCAGGTTCTTTTTTAAATTCATCATCAAACAGTATGATATATTTTTCAGGTGATGCTTCATTATTCTCTGAATTTTCTTCCAGCACCAGCCAGGCCAGGGGATTCATGGAAACCGTGGTTAAACCCGATTCAGTATAAAATATAGATAACCGAACCAGAGGATGAATTTCACGGTAATTTATCTGAATTTTTTCCAGAATTAGTTCCTCTTCATGGAAACTAAAACCATTTAAATCGTTTTTTATCATTATTTCAACTTCTTAAGATTCCATAGAAGCGATCTAACTGGCTTTTTTGTTAAAAGCCATAAGAGTCCCAGGAAAGGTTTTATTAACTGGATTTTAAATTTCAAAAAAGCATTACCATCTATTCTTTCTTTTGAAAAATCAGGACGGGCTGAGAAATCCAGGGAGGGGAATATTGTAAATATAGCTACTGCAGACCATATATAACCCATGCTAATAGCAGTATCTGCCGGGCTGGACCAGCCCAGGATGATATGTACCTTGAATTTTTCTATGGAAAATGAATCCCATATCACCTTAAAAAACTTTAAAAAATATTGTCTTGATTGTATTAGTAAGTGCAGAGTATTTGTGATATCTTCCAGGGAAAATTCCGATTCTTTTTCTTTTCCTTTTTCTTTATCTTTTTCGTCTTTAGTCTCATCTTTTGCTTTTTCAGGAAATTTTTTGTTTATAATGGTGATTTTAAGCCATTTTATCTTAAATGTTCCTTCCATAAGTCCCCCGGTTTTATTCAAATTTAAAGAAATATGGAAGGGGATTAGCAGTACCATTAACAGGATAAATCCCAAAATAAGTAAAATGGTGGGGATTAATAACAATTATATCCACCTGTAGAAGAGTTTCATGATTATACTTTAATCTTAAAATATATTAGATAATCCGAACTCCCGGTCTTAATAAAGTTTCAAAAAGAATTTATTCCGCGACTTCTGCCTCTTTAGCTTTTTCTTTTTTAGTTTTAGTACGGGTTTCTTTTATTACATCAGTGATTACTGTGCCAATTTCACCAATAGCCTTACTCAAAGGGCCCCCTGAACTAAGATTAAGTACCCTGACACCTTCAGGTCCAGGAATTCCTTTTAAGATAACTACCATGGCCACCGGCTCCACACCAGCTGCAGCACCGGCACCACTACCCATACCTCCACCTTCACCAGATGGTGCTTCACCTTTACCCATTCCAGCTCCAAATCCCATCCCCATCTTCATTACAGGGATTAACATTTTATCCTCCGTTTCGATTGGTTCTCCGACAAAATTATTTATTTCCAGGAGTTTTCTCAGTTCTTCCACTGTTGTTTTTATAGGATCTTCTATTTTCATATAAATTGCCTCCACTTACATCTTCTACCAGTTAATTATATTATCAAAAAACAATAAATAATTATCTGTATATCTATAATACTAAATGAAATCCAGGATGAGTTTAAGATGATAATCCATTCTCCAGATTATGAACTGCATCAGGACCCCTATCATATTGAAAATAAAGATAGAACGAAATCCATAATGCAAAATTTGTATGATAAAAATTTTTTAAATCATTTAAATGTATCAAATCCAGAAAAATCATCAAAAAAAGATCTGCTACGGGTTCATTCTCCCGGGCACGTGAACCATATTCAAGAATTTTGTGAGAAGGGAGGAGGTTATCTGGATTATGATACCTATGCGTCTCCTCAAAGTTACCAGGTGGCACTTTTAGCAGGAGGAGGAGCGATAATGGCTGCAGAAAAAGTTATTCTAGGAGAAAAATGGGCTTATTCTGTTTCAAGACCCCCTGGGCATCATGCTATACGAGAAAACGCCATGGGTTTTTGTTTATTTAATAATGCTGCTGTTGCTGTGGAAAAAATTCGTGACAAATATGATAAAAAGCGCTTTTTAATCTTCGACTTTGATGTGCACTATGGCAATGGAGATGCAGATATTTTCTATGATGACCCGGAGGTAATGTACGTATCCATCCACCAGGACCCCCATACCATATTCCCTGGAAAAGGATTCCTGGAAGAAATAGGTTCAGGCCCTGGAACTGGTTTCAATTTGAATATTCCCATGCATCCCGGATCAAATAATGCAGATTACATATGGATTTTAGATAAAATACTGCCCGGTGTAATTAGTGAATTTAAAGCTGATCTTTTGCTGGTAGAAGCTGGCTTTGATGCCCATCGTGATGATCCTCTATCTCAGATAAATATTGATGAAGATTTTTATTCCTGGGTAGGTGTGTATTTAATGGGGCTGCAGGAATCCATGGCAGTAATTTTAGAAGGAGGCTACAATCTAAGGGCCCTGGCCCAATCCAACTCCGTTTTTATAAATTCACTGCTGGACCATAAATTACTTCCTTCAGCCGAATATAAAACTCAAAAGGAAATAGAGACCCAATATTTAAATAAAGATAAAGTTTCAATAAACACTCTGAAAACTTTTAAAGAAATTAAAGATAATTTTTCACCATTTTGGGGACTGTGATATCACATGGATAATATAAGGATGAATCAAGCAGAAAATCTAATTAAATTAGCAGGTAAAACTTCCCAGGGAACTGAAATTTTAAAAGAAGCTAAAAATGGATTTATAGATGTTAAGGCCTATGAAAAAGCCTTAAAAGATCTTATTGCAGCTGAAGATTTTATTTACTCCAGTTTACCATCTCATGGTTTATCAGCTCAAGAAGCCCGTGATTTTACAAATAAGCTTTTGGACGCCAGGGAAAATATTCATATTATGCTGGCTGATTTTGGGGTAATGGAAAAAGTAAGCTCACAAAATCAGTTAAAGGAACTTTCAAAAAAATGGATAATCCTGACCACCAAAAGTAGTTATAAGAAGATGCTGATAAAGATGGGAGTGAATGTTCAACAAATCGTGGTAGCTGGAGTTCCACTAGATGCAGAAGACATGTTGCAATTAAATCCTAAAATACCTGATACTGCCCTTAAGTCCATAAATAAAAAAATAAGGCATGTGAAAAATGATATTTCCCGAAAAATGGAAAAATTAAAATTAAAAAATATGTTAGTACTTGCAGAATCAGATCTAAATGGAGAAATTTTAGGTAAAAAGGCATCAGAATTATATGGGGCCCATGTAGTATTAAAAAGTAATTTAAAAGACCTTAATGATTCAAAAATGGTTGATATTCTTATAAAATTAGAAAATTAGGACTTATATTGAGGCCGGCTAAAATAAATCTTTTATGATGAAATTTACTGTTTTTATATTCCATTTTTCATCCATGGAAAAAAATTTATTCCTTCGTAAATAATCAAAGTTTATATCTAATAATGATTAATCTAGATTTGAATAAAGAAAAAATATTTTTTAGAGATAATTTTTACTTGGATTATTAATGGTTGGAATTAATTCTGGTCATTTTTAATTTAAGTGATGATTAATGGTCGAATTAAAATGTTTATCAGGATATTCGGGGTGAAAAATTGGGTTTAGTTTGCTTCCCTGACACACAAGATAATATTCCCATTATTCCAGTCCACCTTACCAGGGTGGGAGTAAGTGGGGTAAAAAAACTATTGAAAATAGAAAGAGACGGAAAAAGACCTATAATACTTTTACCTACTTTTGATGCTTTTGTTGATCTGCCCAGTACTCAAAGAGGCATCCACATGTCCAGAAATCCAGAAGCTATAAGTGAGGTTTTGGAAGAGATGCTGGAAGATACTGCTTTAGAAGTAGAGTCATTATGTGCAGAAATTGTTAATAGCCTACTTAAAAAACATAAGTATGCTAAAAGGGCAGAGGTGAGCATGAAAAGTGACTTCATGTTCATGAAAAAGTCCCCAGTTACCGATAATAAATCCCAGGAAATGACCAAAATCATGGCAGATGCCATTGGATACCGGGATGGGGATAATGTTTTAATCCGAAAAATGATTGGGGCCGAAGTTGTGGGTATGACTGTATGTCCCTGTGCCCAGGAATCAGTAAAAGAAACTTCAAAACAAAAGCTGGCAGAATTTTTAGATGATGATACCCTGGAAAAAGTTTTAAATTCAGTTTCTTTTGCCTCTCATAATCAGAGAGGACGGGGAATGATCATGATTGAGGTGCCTCAAGATCATACCATCCGCGGAGAAGAGCTAATCCGTATCATTGAAGAGTCCATGAGTGCCAGTGTTTCAGAACTTCTCAAAAGACCTGACGAAAACGCCATAGTGGTAAAAGCTCACCAGAACCCCATGTTTGTAGAGGATTGTGTGCGGAACATGGTGCATAAAATAGTAAAAGAATTTTCATTTTTGCCAGATGATACCATGGTAACCGTGCGCCAGGTCAATGAAGAAAGCATTCATAGACATGATGCTTTTGCAGAGAAAGTAGCCACCATGGGCGAATTGAAATATGAAATTGAAGGGATGGATAATATTTAAATAAATCCTTTAATTTTGTAAGTATTTTCATTTAATGAATAAAATTAGTGACAAATTTACCATAATACCTTTCAGGAGGATGTATTTTGATAAATCTTCATAAAGTTGCCGGGAATGTAATGGAATATATGGAAGCATTTGATGGCTCCCGACCGGCTTTAGATGCTGAGCAAATATTGATAGTTAGAGGCAGATCCAAAAAAAGAATTGACGCCAACAACATGAATTTAGAACTGGAAAGCTTATTTAAGGTACTGGGAGCTAAAGAAATAGACATGTTCTCTGATGATGCCGCTTCACTTATAACCTTGATGGACGAGCAAATAAGGGATAGTGTGGAAATCCAGGGAGATACTGATGCTGGAGGAATCCACAAAATGAAAGAATCTTTAGAGTCCATGAATTTCCTGGTGGAATACAAACTGGGATTTTTAGAAAATATAGGATTTTTCATTGTTTTATGGAAAGATAAAAGCGGTATTGGTCCCTGTTTTGTTGAAATTGTATTTTCCAATGCTGAAAGTTAAAAATTAAATAGGGGAAAATCATGTCCCTGAATTCTTTTTCCAGGCAAGAGATAATAAAGTTATTAAGTTCTAAAGGGGAAGAAGTGCTAAACTTAATGAAGGATGCTGCTTCTAAAAGAGAACATCCATATATTACTTTTTCTAAAAACGCATTTTTACCCCTTACCGAACTCTGCCGGAATGATTGTGGTTACTGTACATTTAAAAAAACTCCAGATACAGTGAGTAAAGATATTTTGATGTACCCCACTAAAGTATTACTTAGTTTGAAAAAAGCAGAAAAATATGGTTGCAAAGAAGCTTTATTTACGTTTGGAGAGCGTCCCGAAGAAATTAAACCAGTTAAAGACGTTCTTAATAAATTAGGTTTTGTTAATATGGTGGAATATCTCCATCATATCTGTCAGGAGACTTTAAATAAAACCAGGTTATTACCCCATTCAAATCCCGGGACCATATCTTATGCTGATTTGAAAATGCTTAAAGAAGTCAATGCCTCCATGGGTTTGATGTTAGAAAGTAGCAGCCAACGCCTTATGTCCACCATCGCCCATGAAAAAAGTCCAGGTAAAAATCCCTGGTTAAGATTACAGACCATAGAAAACGCAGGTAAGCTTAAAATACCTTTTACTACCGGCATTATAGTAGGTATAGGTGAAACTCCGCAGGAAAGGGCAGAATCTCTCCTGGAACTCCGCAGGATTCAGGACAAATATGGACATATCCAGGAAATAATTATTCAAAATTTCCATTCTAAACCCGGAATTGCTATGGAAAAACAAAGAGCACCATCTATCTTAGAGATGATTAAAACAGTTTGTGTAGCCAAATTACTTTTTCCAGATGTAAGTATTCAACTACCCCCTAATCTCAATCTTGAAACTGCACAGATATTTTTGATGTGTGGTGTGGATGATTGGGGAGGTGTTTCTCCACTTACCCCTGATTTTGTAAACCCGGAAGCACCGTGGCCGGAAATAAAAGAATTAGAAAAATTAACTATGGAATCAGGATACCTCCTTAAAGAAAGATTAGCTGTTTATCCCCAGTACATAACCCCGGAATATTTAAGTGACCAGGTACTGGAAAAAATAGCCGATTTGCAATTTTATAACTTAAAGTAGATGAGGAATTAAAAAAATATTCATATCTGTATAAAAATCGATTTCCGGGTCGGGTATGATTATTGTTCCTTCTGAAGGATCCCCCAGCTCTTTAAATTTTTTAAAAATATAATAAGCACCAGTTAATGCAGCAAGAGCAGAATCCAGTTCATGGCCTGTTAATTCATCGGCTTTTTTATTTAAAACAAAAAATGTATTTAAAGAATTGACAGTAGTTTTTTTATCTTCTACTAAACCCATTATTTTTGCTGATGTTCGGGGATGGGTTTCTATAATTTTAAGTTTTGAATTTTTGCCCCTGAGCATTTTTATTGATGTTTTAAGTTGGATGCCCCGAAAGGTTAATAATTTCATACCCTGAAAGGTTAAAGGTAAAACACGCCCATATTTTCTCATTTTTTTATCCGATTCCCTAAAATGCCCTTTAGTGCTGCATTTACACTCTTTTTCCAGGCAACATCTACCCTCAGGCAGTGATAGGGGAGCATCAATAGCCACCACTTCGGGATCCTCCTTTATTATCTCGGCCAGGATTTCCTCATCTGAAAATACTGTTTTAAAAAATAATTTATTATGGTGAATAATGGCTATTCCCGTATCATTTTCTGTTTTAGCAGATAAATCAATTCCTATGATCTTAATTTTAATCACTCGTTGTTTATTTAAGTATCTTTAATAAAAGAATTAATTTTAAAAAATTTAGCAACAGATTAAATGTGCAAAGCTTGAAGGTTATTCTACGATTTTTTAAAATTGATGTTAAATTTAGTTCCATTGGAAGAATCTAGATGTATCTCTCCACCTAATTGAGCCACCAAAGTGCATACTATCTGTAAACCCAGTGTTTCAGTATTTTTAAAATCAAGATTATCCGGCAAACCTGGCCCGTTATCTTCAACATTTAAAAAAATTTCATCACCTATGGAATAAAAATTTATTCTCAATTTAAAGTTTTGGTTATCATGTTCAGATGTAAAAGCATATTTAAAGCAGTTAGATGTCAGTTCATTGATTATTAGCCCGCAAGGGATAGCCTGATCAATTTCCATTAATACTTTTTTGGCACGGATATCTATCTCAATAGACTTGCTAACATGACTATAAGAACTTTTCAATCCTTCTATCAGATTTACAATGTATTCTGAAAATTCAACTGCTTCCATACTTTCAGATGCATATAATATCTCATGTATTAACGCCAGAGACTTGATACGGTTTTTACTATCCTCAAACATTTCTCTGGTTTTAATATCATGCATTTGTTCTGACTGTAAGCCAATTAAACTGGATATTAATTGCATATTGTTTTTAACCCGGTGATGTACTTCTTTTAGCAATACCTCTTTTTCATTTAAAGACCTTTTAATCTGATTTTCCATTTCTTTACGATTGCTTATATCTCTTAAAGTAGATATAAATCCTTTAGGGGTGCCTTGATAATCATGGGAGAGTGCAAAATTCATTTCACCTGTGAATTTAGTTCCGTCCGTCCTGATGAAGTTGTACTCCATGTTGTGCATATACCCGTCCACCAAGATTTTTTCCATGTTTTCCTTAATGAGATGGTGTTTAGAGGGAGATAGAATATCAAAAATTGTTTTAGAGTGATAATTTATGGTTTTATCCCCTCCTAAAATTTCAATAGCTTTTTGGGATAGGTGAGTAATATTTCCCTCCAGATCCATAGCAATAACCCCATCTAAACTGGCCTTCAAAAGAGTACTGTATATTGTTTCAAGATCATTGCGGGCTTTTTCTGCCATTTTATGTTGGGTGAGATCTTTTATATTTAAAATTATCCCTTTAACCGCGGGATCCTTTAAAAGGTTTTGGGCTACCACCTTACATACCATCCCTGATCCATTTTCATTTTGGAACCTGATCTCAAAATCAATACTGTGCTTTGATTGTTTTAATTTCTCAAATAGTGCTTCATTAGCCTGGGGAATATCCTGGTAAAAGACTAAATCCAGAATATTGAAACCCAGTATTTCATGAACTTTGAATCCAAAAGTTTTCTCCACAGAGGGGCTGGCATAAGTTATATCACCCTGTTTATTTAAAACCAGGATTAAATCCAGGGCGTTTTCAATTAGTGATCTGAAATGTCTTTCCGAAAGCTTCAAAGCTTCATTAGCCTTTTTAATTTTAGTAATATTTCGGGCTGCTGCGAAAACACCCTGTACCTTACCTTCATTATCGCGATATACGGTGGCATTATAAAGTACTTCCATGGTTTTTCCAGAAACATGCTTCAAAGTTAAAGGATAATCTTTAAGGGATCCGTAAAACAGTGTCTTTTGATATCCTCTCATGGCTTTTTCCGGGAGAGTGAAGTATTGGGAAAAATCAGTTCCGATTAATTGATTTCGAGGCATTCCGGTAGCGTCCTCGGTGGCTTGATTTACATCCATTATCTTTCCACCCTGGCTAATAGTTACCATGGGATCCAGATTGGCTTCAATTAGATTTCTAGAGTAGTTCATGGAATATTTTAGTTCTTCCTCTACTTCAATCTGGTCATTGATCTGCCTACTAGTAAAAATAGCCCCTTTGAATTGTCCTTCATCACTAAAAAGAGGGGTTAAAATGCTTTCAATCCAGGTATAGTTCTGATGGATATTATAGAACCTGCTTCTTATTTTTATGGATTTTTTATTATTTGCACATTCGTGAAAGGCTTCTAAATCTTTTTCCAGGTCTTCTGGATGTATAAATTCAAAAATAGGCTTTCCTGAAAATTCAGAGGGATTGTAGCCCAGCGTTTTTTTTATAGAAGAAGAAACAAAAATTAGATTAGCATTTTCATCCAAACGACCCACATAATCCTCCATAATCTCACTGATTAGATTAAGGTTGTTCTGGGTTTTTTGGAGTTTTTTTTCCATCTTTTTTCTCTGGGAAATCATTTCCAGGGCAAATCTCAATTCCATGTCATCAAATGGTTTCACTATATAATTCTGGGGTTCAGTTAATCTGGCCCTGTCCATAGTTTTTTCATCAGCATAAGCAGTTAAATATATAATGGGTACTTCAAAATTTTGTAAAATTATGTTTGCGGCGCTTATACCGTCCAGATCCCCTTTTAAAATAATATCCATTAAAATAACATCTGGTCGGGTATTTAATGCCATTTCTACTGCTTCATCACCTGAAGAAGCAATTCCGGTAACTTGAAAATTCCAGTTCAAGAGTTTCTTTTTTATTTGAAGAGTAGTTATATTCTCATCTTCAGCAATTAAAACTTTAAAAGGGGGCATTTCAAACCTTTTCCATTAATTAATTTGATTAACGATTTAAAATATTTTTAGAGGAGAAATATAATTCAAATAATTTTTTAGATGAAGTGTCAATTTGCAATCGACCACCCATCTTCCGGGATAGTTTCTTTATTATTTGTAATCCCTTATCATTTTCTACTTCAAGTTTTAAATCAGTAATTATATCCAGTTTATTTTCCTGCTCATAGGGAGCAATTATGATTTTAAGTTCACCGGATCGGGAATGAGATTTTTTAATTACAAAGGATAACATTTCACTTAAAATGAGACTTAAATTCAACCATTCATCTTCATTTAAATTTATTGCATTGCTTTTAATATCAATTTTAAATTCTTCAGGTTTTAAATTATATTTATTTATTGTATGATTAATTATGCTCTCCAGACATGTTTTTAAATGTTTAGAATCATTGGGATAAGGTATTAATTTATTAAAAAGTTTTTCACTGTCAATAATTGATTCTTCCATCTGAGTCTGGTTTTCTTTAATATTTTCTAACAAATTTTCAATGAAATTTTTAGAATTTAATTTAAAAATATTTTTCAATGATTTGAGGCTATTTTCAAAGCGTTTTCGTTCCATATCTAATAATTTATTTTTTTCTTCAAAAAGGACTTTTAATTCATCCTTTTCATTCATTATAGAATCTAATTTTGAAATATTGTCTGCCTTTTCCTTTTCCAGTTTTTTTATATTTTTCTCCATATTATGGGTAATTTCTATATTTTCCGCTATTATTGATTGATTTTCTTCTTTTATTAAATTCAAGCTTCTCTCCAGCTCTTTATTTTGTTTTTCAAGTTTATTGAGAGATTTTTTTGAACTTTCTTTGATTTTAGAATATTTATCCAGCAGTTCTTTCTGGCTCTTTTTTAGATTAACATTATCAATCTCAAGTGATTGCTGTAATGATTTTAGATGTTTAATATCCTTTATCAGGTTCTCTTTTTCATTTTTAAGAGATGATTCCTGATTTTTTATGGTTTTTAATTCATTATTCAGGTTTTTAATATTTTTATCATATTCTAAAGATTTTTTATCAAATTTTTCTTTAATTTTAAGATTATTTTCTTCTAAAGATTTTTTAGCATCCTTTAATTCAGATAATTTATTTAAGTAATCTTTTTTATCTTTTTCATGCGCCTGGTTGTCCTTTTCCAGGTGCTGTATCTGGATTTCTAAATTTTGAAGAGAGTCTTGCAAGTTCTTTTGTTCTTCAACCAAGATTTTATGGTCATTTTTAAGTAATTCCTGTTTTTTAATAGAATTTTTTTCCAGTAAAGTATATTCTTTTGATAAAGAGTCATTTATCTGTTTTAACTGGGCAATTTCTCCAGTTAAATCTCCTATTTGTCGTTTAAATTCCTTTTTAATCTCTTCTAGATCTTTTTGGGTTCGGGATTTTGTAAATTCTACTTCAGCAAGCTCTCTTTTTAAAAGTTTATTGTCTTCTGAAAGTTTATTAGCCTGTTTTGCTGAAGTTTCAAGATTTTTTTTAAGATTTGTATTATTTTCATTTAATTCTTTTATCAGAATGTCTGATGATGGCTCATTTTGATCAATTTGGACAATATTCTGATTTTTTTCGTGTTTTAATTGTTTTATCTCTCGATTTAGATCATTTTTTGCCATTTTAAGCTGATTAATTTCCAACTCCAATTTATGTGAATCAATTTTTTTAGAGTTTATGTTTTCCTGGATTTCATTTTTTAAATCTTGATTTTCCTGTAAAATTTCTAATCCAGTTTTTTCAGCTTTTTCCAGTTTTTTTTCCATTTGAGCCAGTTTAATCTGTAGTTCTTTCTTAGTTTTTATTAAATCCCGGTTTTTTGAATCCAGTGCTTCCATTTCTCCCTGGTAATTATCTGCTATATACCCCACTGCCAGAAATTTACTGGAAGCAGAGTCCTCTAAATGCAATATGTTCCAATTCAGAATAATTTTAGAATTAGATAAATTTACAGGGTTGTTTTTTAAATTAATATTATTTGGATTGATTTTTTTTAAAAATTTCTCTTCAAATTCTTTTTTATTCTCCAGAGAAAGCAGATATTTGAAATTAGAAGGATTTTTCAATTTTTTAAAGCTCTTATTGGAAAAAATAATGCTCCCCTTTTTATCCAGAACACAAACCAGATTCTTTTGGTTTTCAACTAAAGATTTATAAAAGTTCTTTTCATTTTTTAAATCATTTTCTAGTTTTTTATTTTCAGAAACATCCCTGATAAGAACAGCAACTTCACCTGCTGAAGGATAAGCATTTATTTCAAATAAAGTTTTTCCATTAGAATTAGAGTATTCATCCACCATTCGTTGGATATTTTGAGATTTAAGTGCTTTTTCATATAGTTCTTCCACTTTTATCCCTTTTAATTGCGAAAATAGACCATATATTGATTTTCCTAATGCTTCCGACCGGGATATTCCAGTTAAATTTTCAGCATACTTATTCCAGTAAATACAATTAAAATCCGTGTCTATTGCAAAAAAAATATCATCTATGGTATTAAAAATTGTTTCAAAGTTAGCTTCCATAACATGAGAAGATTTTAATTTATCTTCGTTAGAAATTAGTTCCTGAGAAGATTTTAATTTATCTTCGTTAGAAATTAGTTCCTGAGAAGATTTTAATTTATCTTCGTTAGAAATTAGTTCCTGAGAAGATTTTAATTTATTTTCAGTTTCGGCTGAATCCTCTTCAAGAGTTATTTCACTGGATTTTTCATCCTTTTTGCTTAATTTAAGTAAAAAACCTTCAATATTATTTGAATCCCCCATATACCTGCTTACAGTTAATTCAACCTCCAACTTATTATCCATTTGGGGTTTACAAATTAAGCAGCTATTGGAAGATGCAGAGATTATGGCTGTAGCTTACAGAATTTTCTTTTTCCAGTTTTAATAATAAATCATCATCCATCCCCATATCCCTAAAGAGATTAAAATTTTCAATTTTTTCTAAAGCATCTGCCATTATCCCGCAAAAACCTGTTGTGCCCTGAATAAAGTCTCCTTTTTCATCAAAAAAAGCCGATACCGGTGATGAATTACGTAAAATTTCATTTATAAAATTTTCAATGGCTTCTTCATCTACCACATGGGTGATGTCTTTAAAAATTAGAGTGGAACCTACTATATCCTCCTCTGAATCTTTAATTGGAGCTATCGTATAATAAATAGGAACATACGAACCTGAAATTGTTTTTAGCCAGGATCTACCCTTTATTTCTGAAGTTTTATTTGTTAAAAGGTTCAGAACCGGATTTTCACTTATCTTGGCAGTCTTTTTAAGATGGAGCTCAAAGATTTCATCAATTATTTGACCAATACCCTCTTCTTTGTCCCAGCCCGTAATATAGCAAGCATTGTAATTCATGAACTGAACAATTCCCTCTTTATCAGTTATTATTACTGCCCCTCCATTTTTTCTGATTTTTTTATCCAGGAAGGGATCTTTTTCCATTGTTTTATCCAGATGGTGTTGATATAATGCCTGATCAATGTTTTTTTGTAGTTCCTCTTCATCAAATGGTTTTAAAAGATAAGCATAAGATACCGTATTGCCTGCTCTTTTTCGAGTATTCTCATCCCCGTGTGCAGTAAGATAAATAATAGGGATATCTTGTTGTTTTGATATTTCTTCAGCAGCAGTTATACCATCAATTTGCCCTTTCAAAATAATATCCATTAAAATTAAATCTGGTTTAAGTTCTTCGGCCTTAATAATAGCCTCTCTTCCAGAAAAAGCAAAAGTTGGCACATCATAACCCATTGATTTTAGTTTCCTTTGAAGCTCCATTGCTGTGAGTCCTTCATCCTCTACAATTAAAATCCTCGCCGCAGGCATAAAAACATCCTCCCCCCTTAATTGGATGTTGTTAAAATAGATCAACTTAAAGCCGGTATAAGTCCCCTTACCCCTTTCAATTTAATTATTAAACAAAACCTATCCAATTACTAATTATTACCAATTACTGGTTTTTGGTTAAAATCCAGGTTAAAATAGTCCTTATACTAGTATAACTTTCAATAATTTATTATGATTTATCCTATTTAATATTAGTTATTAACTTAAAGAATTTTTAGATTAATCCTTATTTAACTCCTTTAAATCAGTATTAAACATTTTCAGGAGAATATATGTTCAATCCGAAGATTATAAATTAAAAATAGTGCCTATTTGAAATCTAAAAAACAACAATAGCACTGCACATATTTATTAAAATGCTAAATTCAGGCAATAATAATGCTTCACAGATTATAAAAACTACTCTATCTTAGCATCCACCACTACGTGCACCACTCCAGGAGAATACTTTTTAATAATCCTCTGCCGGATAATACCCACATTTCTTTCCCCCGCCGCCTTTTCTATTCGTTCTATGGGTCTTTTAGACATTATTTTTTCAGGGACCGTTTCATGATAATGAATTACCCCACCCCCCTTTACACAATCCATAGCGGGTTTAAGATAGTCCTGAGTATTCCCAATATAGCCCATCAATACCCTATCTGCAGATAAATAAGGAGCCATATCCATGGAATCACCTAAAAAAGTTTCTACTTTCGATTCAATTTTATTTAAGATAATATTTTCATTTAAATAATAAAAAGCCTCTGGATTGATTTCAATAGAATACAACTTTTTAAGGTTAGAGTGAACTGCCACCGGTACAGAGAAATAACCTATTCCAGCAAACATATCCACCACTATTTCCCCTTCTTCCACCAGGCGGGCAATTCTCATCCTTTCAACAGTATTGCCCTTAGACCACATCACCCGGGAAACATCCAGCTTAAAAAAACATTTATTTTCCTTGTGGATTGTTTCGGTCTGATTCCCATGCAGTAGTTTTACATCAGGTTTACGGGTTTTACCATTGATATTGCCCACTTTGACTACCGTATTTACTCCTGGAATTTTTAAAAAATTAGAAACATCATCTAAATCTTCATTAACTACCACAACGTGCCCTATTTGCTTCCATTTCATATTTATAACCTTAAAATGAGATTAAAAATGATTTTATGAAATTGTTATATTAATTTATACCTATAACTATTTTTGGTTTTAGGGAGGCTGCCAAGTTGTTGGGGTTTGAGCACTTTATTCGAAATTTTTTCCAAATAAATGTTATTTTTTACTAAAAGAATGATAAAAAAACTATTTAAGATATTGGATAGCATTCCCACAACCATGAACTTTACAGCCTCTTTTATAGATATTTATAGACCCGGGGCAGAATTATAAAACGGACTTATTAAAACATAAGACTTAGTATCAAGACAAAATAAGATATCTATTAATATAATCCAATACACATCAACTGATATTTTGAAAATTAAATCCGGTTTAATTGGCACCTGAATTTAAAATAAAGAAAATGGTGTATGACCGGCCTATACTAATTAAATGTGAATTAAATTATTAAGGGGAATTATATGAGCAAAGTAAACAAAGATGAAATTTCAAGTATTCTTGAAGGATACAATAAAGAAGAAACAACTATAGCAACTTTAGGAAGCCACACATCACTCCATATACTCAAAGGAGCCAAAAAAGAAGGTTTCAAGACGGCCGTAGTCTGTGAAAAAGGGAGAGAAGTGCCTTATCAGCGTTTTAAAGTAGCAGATGAATATATACTGGTGGATAAATTTAGTGATATCGTAAATGATGAAGTACAACAACAATTAAGGGATATGAATAGTATAGTTGTTCCCCACGGATCTTTTGTTGCTTATGCCGGATTAGATAGAATTGAAAATGATTTCCACGTCCCCATGTTCGGTAATCGGGATATTTTAAGATGGGAAGCTGAAAGGGATCTGGAGAGAAAATTAATAATTGAATCTGGAATAAGAATGCCCTTCAAATATGATAATGCAGAAGATATTGATCGTGCAGTAATGGTTAAGTTTCCAGGTGCCAGAGGAGGTAAGGGATACTTTGTAGCATCCTCACATGAAGAATTTGATGAAAAGATTGCAGCCATGCTTAAGAGGGAATGGATAGATGAAGAAGACGTTCGCAAAGCCCATATTGAAGAATATGTTTCAGGAACCAACTTCTGTGTACACTTCTTTTACTCCGTGCTCAATGATGAAGTGGAAGTACTGGGTATGGATAGTCGATTTGAATCCAATATTGATGGGTTGGTACGAATACCTGCCAAGGATCAGTTAGAAGTTGGCCTGAGTCCTTCTTATGTTATTACTGGAAACCATCCCGTGGTCATGAGGGAATCGCTGCTTCCCCAGGTATTTGAGATTGGTGATAGCCTGGTTGATTCAGCCAAGGATCTGGTGCCGCCCGGAATGAATGGGCCCTTCTGTCTCCAGACCATGTGCACAGACAACCTGGAGATTGTAACTTTTGAAATGAGTGCCCGAACAGATGGGGGGACCAACACCTTTATGAATGGTTCTGCTTACAGTTACCTGCTATTTGATGAAGAAATGAGTATGGGGCAAAGGATTGCCCGTGAAATAAAAAATGGTCTTAAGGAAGATAAGTTAGATAATTTAATAACTTAAATGAATTACTAAATCCATCTTCCTTTTTATTTAATCCTCTATTTTATTTTTTTAATTAATAGTTTAATGCCGGTTTAGCACCGAAATCCTTACCTCCTATTAAGAATCTCTTAAAATTATTAAATTTAATAATTAAAAATAGTAAGAGCATACCGAAAATATTTATATAAGATGAAGGCAAATGTAGGGTTAGAACTGATTTTTTACTATTATTTTTTATCTCGAGGTGTATTTATGGATGATAAAAACACATTAAAAGGCACTACAACTGTAGGTATTACTTGTAAAGACGGAGTTGTTTTTGCCACAGAAAGAAGAGCCAGTATGGGTAATCTAGTTGCCCATAAGGTTGCAGAGAAAATTTTCAAAATAGACGATCATATCGGAGCAACCATAGCTGGATCTGTTGCCGATGCTCAGACTCTTATGAAATACATAAGCGCTGAAGTAGTATTATACAAAATGAGAAACGGCGAAAAAATGAGTATAGAGTCAGCCTCAGCTTTGGCTTCAAATATTTTACATTCATCAAGATTTTATCCCTACTTTGTACAGACCCTTTTAGGAGGGGTGGATGATACCGGGGCAAAAATTTATTCCCTGGATCCTGCAGGAGGAATGATTGAAGACAAATATATTTCAACAGGATCAGGTTCTCCATTTGCCTATGGTGTTCTGGAAGATCGTTACAGTGACGACATTTATGTTGAAGAAGGGGTTGAAATTGCCATAAGGGCAATTAAATCCGCCATGGAACGTGACACCTTCTCTGGAAATGGCATACTGGTAGCCATCATAAATGAAGAAGATGGATTTAAAATGCTTGCTGAGGAAGAAGTAAAAAAAAGAATTGAAGAAATAAGCTGATTTTTTCTCTTTCTTATTAAATTTTATTTATAATAACTTAAATTTTTAGTGTAAACTAAGTTTATGCTATTTTCTATTTTTTTAGAAGTGATTGTATGGTTTCAGAGATTCTTGAAGAAATCAAAAAGACAATAGTGCATGGATTACCACCACGAGTACAAGTGGCCAAAGTAGAGTTCGAAGGCCCGGAAGTGGTGATATACACCAAAAATCCGGAAATTATAACTGAAAACGGAGATCTTATTAGAGATTTGGCCAAAGATATTCGAAAAAGAATAATTATTCGTTCAGATCGTTCAGTACTGACTGAGCCTGAAAAGGCCATTGCTAAGATTCATGAAATAGTGCCTGAAGAAGCAAAGATTACCAATATTTCATTTGACGAAGTTACCTGCGAAGTAATTATTGAAGCCCGAAAACCAGGACTGGTTATTGGGAAATACGGGACTACCTCTAGGGAAATTGTAAAAAAGATTGGTTGGGCTCCTAAGATTTTAAGAACCCCTCCTATTTCTTCAGAGATTATCCAGAGAATCCGTAGAACTTTGCGCCATAATAGTAAAGAAAGAAAAAAAATATTACAAGAATTAGGAAACAGAATCCATCAGGGCATTAAATATGAAAATGACTGGACTCGTTTAACCTCTATGGGAGGTTTTAGAGAAGTGGGGCGCTCCTGTTTATTTTTGCAGACTCCTAATAGTAGAGTACTGCTTGACTGTGGAGTGAATGTTGCAGGAGGAGATGAAAAAAGCTCTTATCCATTTTTAAATGTTCCTGAATTTGTTCTGGATGATCTAGACGCAGTTATAATATCTCACGCCCATCTGGATCATTCTGGTTTTTTACCTTATCTTTATCACTATGGATACGAAGGGCCGGTTTACTGCACCACCCCCACCAGGGATCTGATGACTCTCCTACAGCTGGATCATATAGATATAGCCCATCGAGAGGATGAACCGCTACCATTTAATGTAAAACATGTCAAAAAAAGTGTTAAACATACTATTACTCTGGATTACGGAGAGGTGACAGATATTGCTCCCGATATCCGTTTAACACTACATAATTCAGGGCATATCATTGGTTCCGCCATGTCCCATATGCATATTGGAGACGGGCAGCATAACATGGTCTATACTGGTGATTTTAAATATGAGAGGAGCCGCCTTTTAGAAACAGCAGTAACCAAGTTCCCTAGAATAGAAACCCTGGTTATGGAAAGTACTTACGGAGGGCATGAAGATGTGCAGCCTTCCCGAAACACCGCTGAAAAGGAACTCATGAAAACGATTTACCACACCTTGCGACGTGGAGGTAAAATATTAATTCCAGTATTTGCCGTGGGAAGGGCCCAGGAATTAATGATTGTACTTGAAGAGTACATGAGAAATGGATTAATAGAGGACGTGCCCATATACATTGATGGAATGATCTGGGAAGCCAATGCCATACACACCGCCCGGCCAGAATACTTGAGTAAAGATCTAAGAGATCAGATATTCCATATGGGCCGTAATCCATTCATATCCGGAGTATTCCATAAGGTTAATGGCATTGATGAGAGAAAATCTATTGTAGAAGGAGAACCATCCATAATTTTATCCACTTCCGGTATGCTTACCGGTGGAAACTCGGTAGAATACTTTAAATGGCTTTGTGGAGATGAAAGAAATTCTCTGGTTTTTGTAGGTTATCAGGCTGAAGGTTCTCTGGGTAGGCGGATACAGAAAGGCTGGAAAGAAATTCCCCTTAAAGAGGAAGGTAAAACCAAAGTATTCCATGTAAATATGGGAATAAAAACCATTGAGGGATTCAGTGGTCATTCTGACCGGCGCCAGTTAATGGACTATGTAAGAAGATTGAGCCCTAAGCCAGAAAAAATCGTTATATGTCATGGAGATAACTATAAAACACTCGATCTTGCTTCCAGTTTATACCGTAGTTACAAAATAGAAACCAAGACACCTATGAACCTTGAAACAGTAAGAATACAGTGAATTAGGGAAGGATGGATTAAGAAAAATAAATTAATTTTTTTATTTATCATGTGAAATATCATGATTAAAAACTCAATTATACATAAAATTCTTAGATAAGGTGATTAAATGGTAACCTATTCAGACTCAGGAGTAGATATTGATTTAGAGGAGGAAACTGTTTCTCATCTAATATCTAAACTAAAAGATACCCTTAAATTTAGAGATGTAATTACTGAAAGTGGTCATTTTGCTGCTCTAGTACGCTTGGGAGATAAAGCTATTGCCATGAGTACTGATGGGGTGGGAAGTAAAATCCTGGTGGCAAGTATGCTGGGAAAATATGATACCGTAGGCATAGACTGCATAGCCATGGTGGTGAATGATATACTGTGTGTAGGGGCAGAACCAATAGCCCTGGTAGATTACCTGGCAGTAGAAAAACCTGACCCTGCAGTGGCAAACCAGATTGGTGAAGGGCTTGCTAAAGGTGCAGAAATCTCCAAAATTGCCATAATTGGAGGTGAAACTGCTTCTTTACCTGAAATAATCAAAGACTTTGATCTGGCAGGAACCGGTATGGGTATCGTAGATGAGGATAAAATTATCACCGGTGCGAAAATAGAGGAAGGAGATCTGCTTATTGGAATAGAAAGCAGTGGAATTCATAGTAATGGCCTGAGTTTAGCCCGCAGGGTTTTTTTTGAAGATAGTGGTCTCGATGTTAATGATCCCCTGCCCGGATATCCCGAAAGAACGGTGGGAGAGGAACTACTAATGCCTACTGCTATTTATGTAGAACCTATCATGGAACTTTTAAGAAGTGATGTGGAAGTTCATGGATTGGCGCACATTACTGGAGGAGGTTTTACTAACCTCAAGCGTTTAAAAAAAGGAACAGGTTATAAAATAGATTATCTACCTGAACCCCATCCCATATTCAAATCCATTTATTCTTTCAATGTCCCCCTGGAAGAAATGTATCGGGTTTTCAACATGGGTATAGGATTTGTAGTAATTTTGAAAGGTGAAGATGTGGATGAAGCCCTTGATATCATAAGGAAATATGAAAAAGCCCACCTGATTGGTCAGGTAATGGGGGATATAGAGGAAAAAATTGAAATTCATACCTTTGAAAATAAGACCCTGCTACTATAAATTTAAGATTATACACGATAATTGATATAAAATAGTTAAATTATTTTATATTGATTAATCTAACTTAAATTCATCAATGGATAGCACAAGTGCTGCAAAGAGGTTTTATCATGAAAATAACGGCGGAACAAGAAAAAATAATAATCACTGAAATACTAATTAAAATGGATGTTTCTCCAGAATATGCTCAAATCGTTGCTGAGGTAACTATGGATGCCGATTTAAAGGGTTTCTCTTCACATGGAATCGGAAGGTTTCCCCAATATGTGAAAGGTATTAAATATGGAACCATTAAAGCGCAGGGCGATATTGAAATCGAAAATGAAACTGTTTCTACCGGATTGTTAAATGGTAATCATCTTTTTGGGCATGTAGTTGCATATAAAGGCATGGAATTAGCACTGAAAAAAGCAAAAGAAACAGGGATAGGTGCAATAGGGATACATGATTCTAATCATTTCGGTGTGGCCGGATACTATTCAGATATGGCCATAATGCAGGATATGGTAGGAATTGTTATTGCCAATACTGAACCCGCTGTGGCCCCCATTGGAGGTAAAGAGCCTATTCTGGGTACCAACCCCATAGCCATAGGAATACCTTCTAATCACCATTATGTATCTGTGGACATGGCCACTTCTGCTTCTGCCCGGGGAAAACTTTTAGAAGCGGTGCGTAGAGGAGAAAAAATACCGGAAAATGTGGCTCTGGATGCAGAAGGTAACCCTACTATTGATCCGGAAGCTGCTCTAAATGGATCCATATTGTCTTTTGGTGCTCATAAAGGTTATGCCCTTGCTTTCATGATTGAAATCCTGGCAGGACCTATGGTTAAGGCTGCTTTTGGAAAAGAAGTTACCGGTACTGCTAATCCAGAAGAAATATGTACCAAGGGAGATCTTATAATAGCCATAGATCCTTCTAAATTTGGAGACCTGGAAGTATTTAAGAACCAGGTGGATACATTTATTGGGGAAATTAAGTCAACCGAAAATGTATTCATACCAGGAGATATGGAAGTTATGAATATTAAAAGGAAGATGGATGAGGGTATTGAAATTGACGATGTTCTCTATCAGCAATTAAAAGAAATTGCAGAAGAGTTAGATATTAATCTGGATGAATTAATTTCATAAACTAAATTATTTCAGGACAAAATATGAATTCTAATCAGGCAGTTTATCAGGGCATGGTGGATGCAGGGATAGATTTCGTAGTTAGTTTACCCTGTGTAAATCTGGGAGAGGTAATGAAAATGGTGGAATGCAATCCACAAATAGTCCATATACCTGTTACCCGGGAAGAAGAAGGTCTGGGAATATGTGCAGGAGCATTCTTAGCCGGTAAAAACCCCGCCATATTAATGCAGAATTCGGGGCTGGGTAATTGTGTTAATGCACTGGCATCACTCTTTGAGTTGTATCATCTACCTCTTCTTCTAGTCATGAGCCACCGGGGTACCCTGGGAGAGAAGATAAATGGCCAGATACCCATGGGTAGAGCCACCCCTAAAATTTTAGATGCATTGAATATCCCCTATTCCCGGCCAAAGTATCCTGAGGAAGCCCTTGAAACCATCGTCGAATCATGGGAACATTCCATGACAGGAGGATTTCCGGTAGGGGTTTTACTGGATAATCAGTACTGGTAATTTAAATTTCCCCATATGTTAAAAGAAGTGATAAAAATGGATCGAATAGAAGCCATATCCCAGATAATTGATGAACTGGACCAGGAGCTGGTGGTCTGTAATATTGGATTTCCATCCCGGGAGCTTTATCACCTGCAAGATCATGAAAAAAATTTTTATATGCTGGGTTCCATGGGCCTGGCTTCATCTATTGGACTGGGATTATCCCTCTCTCTTTTAAAAAATGCAGAGACTGAAAATCAATCCCCCCGGAAAGTGGTGGTTTTTGATGGAGATGGGTCTATTTTGATGAATTTAGGGAGTTTAGTGACCATAAGTGCTCAGGGTCCTTTAAATTTAATTTTAGTTGTCCTGGATAATCAATGCTACGGTTCTACTGGTTCTCAATGCACTTACAGTGAAGAAGTGGATTTATCACTTCTGGCAGAATCGGCAGGTTTTGAAACGGTGCTGGTTTTTCAAGAAGAAATTAACTTTGAAAAAGCACTCCAAAGTAAAGGTCCTGTTTTCGTGCATATGAAAGTTAATCCGGGAAATGCAGATGTCCCTATTATTGATCTGAATCCAGAAGAAATTAAATACCGTTTCATGAAAGAAATAGAAAATAAACTTTAAAAATATATCCACTTGATTATTTATCTTTTTCTTCGGGATGGTAGGTAGCATAAAAGCCATCAGTATCGGCATAGATACTGTGGAAGCCGAATTTTTTTGCTTTTTCCATGGTTTTTTTAATATAGTCCCTTCCCCATGCAGTAATGGCCTCTGCACATTCAATAGAATACCACCTGAAACGTGAATATCCATAAACACCGTACATGGTATTGGCCAGTCTTTTTAATGCTTCCTGCTGCACATTAAGTATCTTTTTTTCCATGGGATCCTCTGATTCATACATTTTTCTTTTAAGACGGGATCTTTCATCTAGAACCTGCCCTATAACCGACGGTATAAATCCAGGGGGTTCTTTTAAAAATTTATAGCCACTTTCCGGGGCTATGTGACTATCTTGATCATCGGTGGTAATGGTATCTGGAGAGATATTTTTGGATATTATTATACTGGGATAGAGGCTTCTAAAATCAAATTGAACAATATTTTCATGTAATCCTTTTTCAGGTTCTTTAACATAGCCTCCCTCCACACTTTTTCCTCTTCGTTGGGAGTGTTGGGAATGAGAAGGTTTATTAGGTGCAATCTCTCCATATTCATGTGATTTTCTCATAAAAAACCATTCTGCTTGTTGGCCAGTGGTCATGCGTGTTAGATCAAAAAATGGTTGGCCTACAATTCTGCTTAGTTCTAAATTTAAGGGTAGTATTTTCTCTCCTATTTTATAGGTGGCCTGCACATCATCCAGGGAATATTTGAATAGTTGTTCCAGAGATTCACCTCCCGCATCCCAGTATTGCCACAATTTATCACCAGGAAGATCAAATTTTTCCTCGCCAAATAGCTCCAGATAAACCCGTTCTAAAGTATATCGATCCAGATGCATATAACGTCTCATTACCAGGTAAAGATCCACGTGAATTATGCCTTTAATAGATGCAGAATTGGCAAATCCCCTTCTTAAAAATTTTAATTCAGAACCATCCACTCCTAAATCTAATTTAACCCCCAGTAGTTTGGCCCGGTCTTTTATATAGGGAAAGTCAAAATTATCAGAATTGTAGCCCACAATAACATCTGGCTGGTAATTCTTTACAATTTCAGCGAATTTTTCCAGAATTTTCTTTTCTGTTTTCACTTTTTCCACAAAGTCCAGATGCTGGCCTTTGGTGGATATGACCTTATGTACTCCCATGTTCCCGGAAATACCAACCATAATTATTTCGTCTTTTTCTGCATTAGGCATTCCATCGGGATTTCTAACCTCAATATCAAAGCTTAAAATCTTCAATTCTGGAAAGTCAGATTCCAGTTTTTGGGGAGGTTTTTCAATTTCCAAAAGTAGAGTATTTTCTGAAGCTGAAAAAACACAGGGTGATGATTTAATGATCTTTCCTTTAATCTTTATTTGAGACATTGGAAAAATTCCTTTATCAATTAGATACCTGCGATAAAAAGGAATATCATGTTCTCTAATTTCTTTTACCTGGCTTAAGTTCCATATGTCATCCCGAAGTTTGGGAACATCCTGGGGATGATTTAATGTGACCTTTAATACTTCTTTCTCCTGCCCCATGTCTTTTTTTTGAATTCTTTCAATTTTATCCAGACCTAAGTTTTCCAGTTCGTATTGACAGAGCCCTATATCATGAGGTATGACATAAATATAAGGTTCAAAGGTTTTATCCAAAGCAATGATAGTATTATTTCCATTTGACCCTTTCTCTTTTCCAAATAAACGAATTACTGGTTTAGAATCACAGGTAACATAATCAATATCCAGTAGCACCATATTCCGGGTTTCCATAGAATGATTTAGATGAGTACAATATATAATGTGATGGGTTTGGATAATAAAAACAGAAAGGGTAATAATAAAGGCTAATTGAAAAATTAGATAGAAAGAATGAATGGATTTTAATCTTAAAATTCTATTTAAGCGGTTTAAATCTTTTTAAATCATTATAATGGGATTATTCATGAAAAAATTTATTAATAATATACTCCCTAAGTAAATAACAGGTGAATTAAACCAGGCGGGGGTTTTATGAAAAAAAATGTTTTAATGGCAATTTTTATAATTTTCATCGCATTAGTTGGGGCCACATATGCCCAGAATATTATAGCCACACAAAGAGGACCTTTATCCGCCAGAGAAGGGGAAAATATAACTATAACTTACACTGTGGCCAATAATGAGAATAATACTATTTATAATGTAAGTGTTGCGGATCAAAATTTTTACAGGTTCCTGGGAAATATCAGTCCGGGTGGGAGTCAGAGTTTCACTGGAAAGTTATATATCCCCACTGATGCGGAAGTAAAAGAAGAGTTTGGTGGAGATGCTAGTGTATCGAATCCTTACTTCATAGGGGGCTTTGCAGTAACTTATCAGGATGTCGATGGAAATAAATATGCAGTGAATTCCAATGCACTTAGCATACCTCTAATTTCAAGTAAAGTGGCAAGTCCCGTTAATGTAGCAGAATATGCTGCAGCAACTACCACACCCCAGGGAATATGGCAACAACTTATGGATCTAATCCAGTCCCTGCTGACTTATATCCAAAACCTGTTTGCCCCCGGTTCTTAAATATAAAAATTTAATTTTAAGTTATTTTTTTTATTTTTTAAAATTGAATACTCCTTTTAAAAATATGCTAAGTATTTTTAGAAATTGTATTTAATAATAACATAGACTAATTTTCAGTGGGATTTTTTTCCAGGCCTTCTTTTTTATAAGCCATTAGTGCCGCATAGGTTACTCCCAATATAAGAGGCCCCAGTATAAACCCCACCAGCCCCCATACCAGTGGTCCGCCTAAAAATCCCGCCAGAAAAATTAAAGGGTGAATATCCGCGTATTTTCCAGATAGCTTAGGTCGGATATAAACATCACTGCCACTGAGCACCGCACCTAAAATCAGTACCAGTACTGCCCTGAAATAATTTCCCATTAAAATATCATAAATTAAAAGAGCAGTATAGGTTGGCCAGGGGCCTATAATCGGCATGAATTGTAAAAATCCAGCTAATATTCCTAAAAATAAGGCATAAGGATATCCCAGTATATAAAATCCAGCCACCGCCATTAAACCAATTACGAGAGAAGTTAAAAAATGACCATAAAAAATACTTTTCAGAACTTTTTCTGTTTCATCATACATTATAAGGAAAAACCCCTTTCTATTCGCAGGAATAGCAGAATTAAGATATTCCCAAAGTTTATATCCATCACGGGCCAGATAAAAAGTAGAAGCTATGAATACCAGTAACTGTAAAGCCATTAGGGGTAGTGAAGTAACCAGTTCCAGCAAATAATTAAGAATTGCTACAAAAATATCCTTAATGAAACTATTTAGCGTCCCCCATGCAGGATTGATGAATGATTGAAAACTATCCGGGATTAAAATAGTTAAATCTGAAAAAGTAGAATTTAATTGATTCATTTGATTAGACGAAGCCGAGCTCTGAGCCACACCCACCACATTAGGCAAAACCTGAATAAGTGATTCTATGCTGAATATGATAAGAACTATCAGTGGTAAGATAATAATCACCATGGCCATAATAATGGATAAAGAATTATAGTGAAGATATGGTTCCATTTTTTGGGATAGTGGCCGTAGGCCATAGGCAAAAATAGCCCCAATGATAATCATGTTTAAAATAGGGGATAACACTACAAGAGAGAATAAAATAAGAATCAAAACCACAAAAGCAGAGGAAGTAAATGTTCCCTTTAACTTATAAATCATTAATTATCATCCCAATATCCTATTTCAATATATATTAAACCAGCATTGGTTCATTTTAATCTAAAATAACCAGCATATATTTTATTAAGATTTAAAATGGTTTTGCTGTTCCTGACGAATCCCGGTGATATTTTCCAAATTCTGTTATCATTTTTAATTCATGTCCCCAGAAAACCGGACCTTCCACACAGACCCTCCAACCAGTATCATCCACACAGCATTGTCCACATAATCCCATGGCACACTTCATCCACCGTTCCATTGAAAATTGAGACGGAATATGGTGTTCATCTGCCAGTTCCAGAATGCCTTTCATCATGAGTTCTGGTCCGCAGCTGATTATAAGGTCGTATTTTTCTTTTTCCAGTAATTGCTTCACCCGGTCTGTAGCAAATCCTTTAAATCCACAGGTGCCATCATCAGTGCAACTTAAAACATTAGCCCCTGCATTTTCCATCCGTTCTATGAATAAAAGTTCATTTGAAGTTAAGGAAGCACTTATAACATCAACTGAAACGCCCCTATCCCGAGCATGGTCTACCATGGTCGCAACAGGAGCCATGCCTATTCCTCCCCCTACGGCCAGGATTTTAGAGCCTTTTAAATCGAATCCATTGCCATAAGGACCCCTTATGCCGATTTTATCACCTTCTTTGAGGGAATGAACCTGGCTGGAAAATTTGCCTATTTTTTTGATGGAAATACCCAGTTCTTCTTTCAAGGGGTCTATTAATGATATGGACATGGGTTTTTCATCTTCAAAATTCCATATCATCATAAATTGGCCCGGTAAAGGATAATCTGATATATCCTCCACTTTCCAATCAAAAATAAAAGTTTTAACCGATTCCGATTCTTTTATTATTTTTTTTATTTCCATTACATTTGGAACGTGCTTTATATCTACCATATTAATCCCATCAGTTCCTCAAAGTCTTTAAGATGTTTTTAATAAAAATTTGATATTGTTAATTAAATCTTATGGGAAATGCCCACCATGTCCTCCACCTGGGAAAATCCTTTTTTTATCATGAATTTTTCCAGGCCCACTTCAATTTCAGTGAAAATCTCTGGTCCATGATGCATGATGGCGGTACCCACCTGAACTGCACTGGCACCAGCAAATAAAAACTCCACTACATCCTGATAATTGGAAATACCTCCTACGCCAATTATGGGAATTTCAACCGCCTTAAAAACTTCATATACACATCGAAGTGCGATTGGTTTAATAGCCGGCCCAGACATTCCCCCGATCTGGTTAGACAGTATAGGTCGGCTTGTTTCCAGATCTATTTTAAGGCCCGGACCCAGTGAGTTTATTAAGGTAAGTGCATCTGATCCTGCATCGGCAGCAGTGGTTGCTATTTCAGTTAAGTCAGTTACATTAGGAGTTAGTTTGGTTATTACCGGTATTGAAACTGATTTTTTGACTGATTTAACCACCTCGAATGTAAGTTCTGCGTCCTGTCCAATGGCTGCCCCGCATCCACCCATGGCATGGGGACAGGACACATTAAGTTCCAGTAAATTGACCATTTTCTCTACCTGGGAAGCTACCTCAGCAAATTCTTCAGGAGAAGCCCCATAGATAGATGCCGCTACTTTAACCTGTGGATCAAGTCGGTTAAGCTCTTTTTTAAATGTTTCCACTCCCGGGTTAGAAAGTCCGATGGCATTTATGATGCCCCCCTCCACTTCCACCGTGGTAGGATTATTATAACCTTTATTTGGTTGGCTAGAAAATGATTTAGTAACCACTGCCCCTGCACCAGAACGATATACCCAGTTTAATGAAGATGCAGTACTCCCCATCACACCCGCAGCTAACATGGTAGGATTTTTTAGTTTAACATTGCAGATTTTGATTTCCAGCATTTTTCACCCTCAGGAATTATGTCCCTATCCTCAAAATTAGGGAGTATGGTAAAATATGAAATTTTTAAATAATTATAAATTATGTCAGACAAACTAACTATATGAAATGTTATCTCACCAGTTGTCTGGCTGGTTTCATGGCCTTTAGTGAAGATTTGATTCTCTTGGATTATGAACTTTTCCCACCCAGTAAAATATCTTCCCGGATTTTAGATGTGCAGGAAGGTAATTTAGTAAAGGAAGAAGAGTTTCTGCTTAAAAAAATGGTAAAAAAGCATGAAAAAGTAGTAATCGAAAATTCCAGAAGTGTTTCTAATTATAAAAACTTGAAAAATAGTGAAAAATTTGAATTCAAATCACCTCATCAGGGTGGAGAATATTTAAGATCTAATTTAACTTCTATTTTAATAGAAGTGGGATTTTTAAATTCTGATAAGGATTTTAATCCACGAATTAGTGATATTTATCAAGAACTGGTTCTAAAAAAGATAAGAGAGTCATCTGAATCTGAAGATAAACTGTTAATGCATGCAGTTAGTTCAATTGAAGAATTGGATGAATCTATAAGTAAATTATCAGAACGCATCAGGGAATGGTATGCCGTCCACTTTCCTGAAATGGATGCTATAAAAAGTCATGAAGCATATGTTGCTTTAATTGCTGAATACGGTCACCGTGATAGTATTATAAAAAATCTCAAAGGATTTGATTTAGATATTGAATCCAGTATGGGTGCGGAAGTTGAAGAAAAAGACATTTTAATTCTCCAGGATTTTGCTTCATCACTTAAATCTTTACAAGATTCCCGCAAAGGCATAGAAAAGTATGTGGAAATTAAAATGGGTAAAATCGCTCCTAATTTAATGGACCTGTGTGGTGCCACCCTGGGGGCTAAACTCATCGCCCATGTGGGTAGTATTAAACAGCTTGCTATTTTCCCCTCCAGTACTGTGCAAATATTAGGTGCAGAAAAAGCTCTTTTCAGGCATTTGAAAACTGGAGAACGCCCTCCTAAGCATGGGCTCATATACCAGCATCCTGAAATTCGTGGGACGCGTTGGTGGATTAGAGGAAAAATAGCCCGAGCATTTGCTGCTAAAATCTCCCTTGCAGTGCGAAAAGATGTTTTTTCAGGAGAATTTGATCCCCATATTAAAGAACAGTTTATGGTAAAAGTAGAGGAAATAAAAAAAGAAAACCCATTTCCAAAAAAACCCTCCCGCCCTAAAACTATTAAAAAAGAAAGCACCCGTAAAAAGCCTAAAAAATATGGAAAAAAGAAAAAGAAAAAAAAGAAATGATTCTAAAAAACATAAATCAAGGTTACTTACTTTACATTACTAAAAGAGCAGGTCAACTAACTATGTGATTATTATGGAAAAATTAACTAAATCAAGTGAAATCTATATAATGGATCATTCGCTGGTTACTCCTAACCTCACCCCTGAAATAAAAGTGTATGGAGAAAAATTAGTGGATTTTGAAGGAAAAGAGTACAGGATATGGGATCCTAGACGTTCTAAACTGGCTGCTGCTATTTTTAATGGGATGGATACCCTTGAAATACCAAATGATTCTAAAGTTTTATATCTGGGGGCCTCTTCTGGTACCACCCCCTCCCATATTTCTGACCTGGTGGTAAATGGTTTGCTGTATGCAGTTGAGTTTTCACCTAGAATGATGAGAGAGCTACTAAGGGTATGTGAAAAAAGAGAAAATATGGTGCCTCTTTTAGAAGATGCCACCAGGCCTTATCGTTATCTGAATCTTTTAGAAAAGGTGGATTTAGTATATTGTGATGTGGCTCAGCCCCTGCAGAGTGAACTTTTCATGGAAAATATGAGATTATTTTTAAAAAAGAGAGGTAAAGGAATAATCATGATTAAATCCAGAAGTATTGATGTGACACAAAAACCTCAAATAATATTTAAAAATGAGGAAAAAAAACTTAAAACCGCAGGATTTAAAATTCTAGAAAAAATTAAATTGGAACCCTATGAAAAAGACCATCTGGCACTGGTAGTAGAGTTCAGTTTTTAATCCAATTTTATTAACTGATTTTTTAAAGCCAATTATTTATATTGGAAATCTCAGGGAGGATAGAATAATTTTCTTATTTTTTTTAAACTGAAACTTTATATTATAGAAGATACATAAATTATGAATTGCCCATACATCATCTAACATGTGGCCATAATTTCACCTCCAGGGGTTTTGCAATCATATTGATATACTCCCACATAATGCAAAAACTCTGGAGGATGAAAATAACCTATTTAAGTTCAATAAACTTTTTGATTAATTTTCTGTCTTTAAATATTGTAATAACTTTTTGTTATAGTTTTATTTTAATTTTGTTAGAATCTTGTTAAAAATAATTTCTGAAATTTCTTTTTTAGTTATTAAAGGAGTTTCTTCCACCTTTTCCTTATCAATTAGTAAAACCTGGTTAAATTCTGATCCAAATCCTGCGCCATCAAGGGAAACATCATTTGCAACCACCATATCAGTGGCTTTTTTTAGTTGAAGGCGTGATGATTCAATTAATTCTTCTCTGGAAACAGCATATTCTGCTTTAAACCCTACCAGAAAGATGTCAGGATTTATATTTTTAAGCTTTTCTATGATTTTTAGAGTGGGCTTTAAATTCAGTAGTAAGTTTTGAGAGGAACTAATCTTATTTTCTTCAAAATTTACGGGAGTGAAATCAGCTACAGCTGCTGCGGATATGAATATATCGTAATCTACGATAATATCCTGGATCAGGGCTGCCATTTCTCCTGTAGAACATGCAGAGATAGTTTTTATGACCTGAGGAATATTTACCTTCATTTCTCCTGCCAGGAGCATTACCTCTGCACCACGTACATATGCTTCTTTAGCTAATTCCAGGCCCATCTTACCAGAGCTGCGATTGGCAATTCCCCTTACTGGATCAATAGCTTCATAAGTTCCTCCGGCAGATATTAATACTCTTTTTCCTTTTAAATCCCCAGATGATGTCTCTCTAAGTACTTTTAGCACTATATCCTCTATATAAGGAAATTTAGCTTTGCTTTCTTCAATGCGAGGTGCAATAAAATGGATACCTTCATCTTCCAGTTTTTCTATATTTTCCTCCACTGCCTGATACATGGCATCATGCATGGAAGGAACCATCATAATTGGAGTTTGACCAAAAGCAGTTATTAAAAGGGCGTTAATTGGATTATCTGATATTTTGAAGGCAAATTTACTTATAACATTAGCTGTAGCTGGAGCAACCAGGATTAAATCTGCAGAAGCATATTTAACATGTTCAATGGCACCAGTTATTTCTAAAACCACTTTTTCTCCTGTTGCAAATTCCATAGCATAGGGATGAATGATTTGACAGGCGCTATCACTCATAAAACATTTAATGTCAAATCCCCGTCTTTTAAGCTCCCTGGCTAGCTTTATTGACTCTACCGCAGCTACACTTCCAGTAATGCACAGAATTATATTCATAATGATACCTTCTTAATCAATTTAAGCAGTATGAAAATTTTATTGGTCATCCAGAACAATAATTGTTTCTTTACCCGTAAGTAATTTGATAATGGCATTAAGTTGTTCTGGTTTTCCAGGTATGCGGCGAGCATCTTCTCGCATAACCCTTATTTTATATTTTTCCTGGCCGTCACGGCCATATACTATATTTATTCCAGAAATCCGTGCAGGGGCAATCAAATCGCTTGAAACAGATTTTAAATCAGACCCGTCGCCTACCACCCTCACCTTTTTCCCTATTTCTTTGGTTATGGCCCTTACAATTTTTCCTCCTTTACCAATGATTTGACCTACTTGATTTTTATCCGTGATTATGATGACCGCGTCTCCCCTGTCAATGGCCCGGTTAAATCCGATTTTGCCATCCCCCAGTTTAAAAATTATTTTTGCAATGTCCAGCTCAGTTTGAGTTACTTCACCATTTTTGAATTTTTTTCCACAGCCAGGGCATAATATTCCACTTTTTAAACAGACATCGCATATTGGCAATACCATTCATAATTCCTCCTTTTTATTTAATAAACATGAATTAAAGTTCTTAGAAGGCTCTGCCCCATTACATCCTCCTTTTAAGTTTAATTAAATTAATACGACAGTAATATTCAAAATATAAGTGTATTTTTTTTGAATGCCGATAGTGCTATTTGATTTCCTTAAAGGAAGTAAAATAAAAAAACGGGCCTTGATTGACATCAGGTACTAACAGTGAATATAAAATTATAGTGATATACCCGGTTCCCTGACTTTTTTAAATAATATGAATTTTGAGAATATAAATTTATGCCTTGGAAAATAAAATCTAAAATTAAAACATTACACTAAAAAAAAAGGAATGTGGAATAAAGAATTCCAGTTTACTGGATTTTGAAGCTGTTTATTATTAGATCAAAGTTTTTCTGTTGTGCATCAAAATCAGCAGGTAAGGCTCCGCAGAGAATCACATAGATGGTGCCATTTTTTTCCAGCCACACTGCTCTTTCCTGTTTTTGAACACCATTCACATTAATTCTATGGATGTTTTCATAGGCTTCTACCCCATTTAGGGTCAATGATCTTTGTGAAATTGATTCAAAGTTGGTATTAGATTCAGCTGTAGAATAGGTAGCATCAAAAGTCTCTTTAAGTGTTTGTCCTGAAGGTAATGTTGTGGATTGAATGGCTACTAACGTAGTTATACTACCATTAGCATCCTGAGACTCAGGATCACCTACCACTACCAGTGAATTAGGAGTCTCGCTTTCTAGATCAGATGGCCATGCTTCCGGGTATTCAAAGGAAATTCCGCTTCCAGAAAAAGTTTGAGAAGGTATATCCGTGGTTTGGCTTGTTCCTTCCTCCCCTGAATCTACACAACCTGCTGCAAATACCCCCAGAAGTATGATGGTTAGTATGGAAAAATATTTTTTCATGTTTACACTCCATATTATATTTATTTTACATATGTTTTTTAGGGAAATATATTTTTTCTATTGACCTGCCTTAGAATTAAAAACACTAATTCCGCAAAACAGTAATTTAGAAGTTTAAAATATAAAAAGAATAGGATAGGTAATTGTATATTAAAAATAAAAAATTAATTGATTATTTTAAAACTATTAACTATCAAATCAAAATTTTGTCTTTCATTTTCAAATTGATTGAGGAGTGCGCTACACAGGATAACGTAAATCTGGTTATTGTCCTCTATCCAGATAGCACGTTGCTGTTTTAGCAGTCCATTATCATCCACAGTGTAAACGTTTTTTCGGGCCTGAACATTCCCCAGAGTAATATTACTTTCAGATACTCTCTGGTAGCTGGAATTATTAAATAATGTAGCGTAATTTTGATCATACATGGAGCTGAAAGTTCCAGTTCTATTTATTCGTTGTACTGAAACCAAAGTTTCAGCAAAGCCCGTACCTGCATTTACTGAGCTGGGATCAGCGACTGAAGCTATAGTATCATTAGCTTTAGATGTGGCAACTACCCATGTTCCAGGGTAATCGAATGAAACACCATTTTGATTTAATGTTTTCGTTTCATTTGTTTGTGAATCGGAATTAGAAGTGCATCCCGCTGTAAAAACCAATAAAAAGATCACTAATAGTGCTATAACATGTTTTCTCATGAAATATACCTCATTAAAAAATTTAAAAAAATAGATGATGGTTTAGGTTAGGGAGGAGTGCTTCCATCACCAGGAGAATCACCATCACCAGGAGAATCACCATCACCAGGAGAATCACCATTTCCAGGAGAATCACCATTTCCAGGAGAATCCGCCCCATTAGATGGAGGATTTTGCATTGAAGATGGGGTTACGGTAGTTACCTGAGTATTTTGAGTAATATTAGCACTATTTTCAAAGGTAGGAAATGCTGTATCATTAACCAGTACTGTGCCATCAGTGGCCGTAGTAGGTAAATCCAGAATATAAACCCCAAAAACAGAGCCTATAAAAAAAGCCAGAGCCAGGAAAACCGCGGCAAAAGCACCTATTTTAGATTTTGAACTTTGAGAATTTTTTTGTTGGACTCCAGATGTTTTTGGAGAAGTAACGTATTTTTTTACGAGTTTTTCTTCCTCTATTTGATCCTTTTCCGCTTTATTTTTTTCTACCCAGTGATCCAGGGATTTTTCCGCGTTTTTTTGACCCCGCATCATTTTAATTCTATCTGCAGCCTCAAGAGTTTCTAGTTGCTGAGAATATTCCCTTTTTTGAGACTGGTACTCCTTTTTAGAGATATTGCCTGCTTCCAGGTCTCTTTCCAGATCTCTGAGAATTTTTAAAATTTTATCATTTTGACTAATATTAATCCTCTCCATAAGTAGGATATGAACCTAAAGATTTTATAAAGGGAGTTTTATTTTTGATGGTATTTAAAATATTCTCTACTTTGCTATCATCACAGTGCCCTTCGAAATCTATAAAGAATATATATTTACCCAGACCTTTCTTGGATGGCCGGGATTCAATTTTAGTTAAATTAATATTTTCCCTTGCAAAAAGCCCTAAAATATCATATAATCCCCCAGGACAATCTTTAGATAGTGAAAAAACAATGGAAGTTTTATCATTGCCAGTGGGTGGTTGTTGTTTCTGGGAAAGAACAATGAAACGAGTCATGTTGTTATCAAAGTCCTGGATATCCCTAGCAATTATTTCCAGCCCATATAAATCTGCAGCACGGTTGGTGCCAATAGCTCCAGCATTTTTTTGGCCTTTAATAAATTTAGCGGCTGCAGCAGTGCTTGAAGTAGAATGAGTAATCATGTTCAGGTTTTCCAGGAAACTACGGCACTGTGACAATGCCTGAGAGTGAGAATAAACCGATTTTATATCTTTAATACTGGTGCCGGGATTAGCAAGCAAATTATGACTTACAGATAAAATAATCTCTTTTTCAATTTTTAAGTCATAATCCTGTGCTAAAAGATCAAGGGTGACTCCTACCGGACCTTCAATAGAATTTTCGATGGGAACCACCCCCTTATCTACTTTTTTGTTTTTAACTGCATCTAAAACTTCTATTATGGAGTCGTAAGCAATTAAATCCCCTTTTAAAGTGGCTGCAGCCTCCTCTGTAAAGGTCCCTTTAGGTCCGAAAAATGCCAGGAGAATATTTTCCGCCTGTTTGTATTTAGATTTAATTAATAAAGCCCTCCTTTAAGATAATTCCTTATCTTATCATTAGTGGATTGATGGATTCTTCTAATAACTGCCTTTCCATCATTATAATCTTCAAGAACGACACTGACTCCCAGATCATGTAAATGGCGTATGAATTCCTCGGCCTCCTCCCGGTTATCAACTTCAATAATAGTATCTTCTATAGCAGATTCTCCTGCTGAAATGTCCTGAATAACTTTAAGCATGGGGTAAATTATGGATTCACCCATCTTCTGTGCTCTTTTTCTGAGTTCTTCAGGGGAATCCTCCATTTCATATGCCTGAAAACCTTCCCTTATGACTCTTGAAAAGAAAAATGCCCTTCCAAAATCAAAAGGAAAATTAAATGCGTATTTTATCTCTCGATTATGAGCTTGAGAGGAAGTATATTTAAGAGGGGATAATTCCATCTCGGGTTGTTTCATTACCACCCCCTCCCTATCCTCCAGCCCCATTTGTTTAATGATCTTTTTAATTTTTTCTGATGCTTCTTTTGCAGGAAATATCCCATATAACCTCACAACAGGTAGGCCATAATCCTCCAGAAGTTTTCTTTTTTTATCCAGAGATAATGGTTGATTGGTCAGTTTTTGTCGGATATCAAATACTCGAAATCCAAGATTTCCTATTTCTTCATAGTAATGGGATACATAGGGATTGGCCGTGCCAACCATTTCCCCACAAAGGACCAAATCAGGATTATCCTGAAAGAATTTAGATAAATCCATTAATTCCTGTGCTTTTTTAGTGGTGAAAGGGCAGATATATCCCCCTCGAGTAAGTGCGATTATGGTGATATCTTTTTTAGAATCTGATTCACATTCCAGACAGGCCAGCCGGACATTATATCCATTCATCTTTTCTTCTACTGCCACTTGATCTGGAAAATAGTTCTCCAGTGATGGGGATAAAAGTAAAGTCCTTCTTATTTTAGGAAATCCCCGTATAACCTGGATATTATTGGTAAGATATATTACCGTACCTTCTTCAATTTTACCCAGTCCCTTTTTAAATTGAAGTGCAGGAATATTTAATGAATGATAAAATTTAATAGTGCCTTTCTGAATTGCTTCTTTCAGTTTTTCGGATTTGACACCGATTTTTTGGTGAATTTTTTCCTCTAAGAAATTTTCAATGGAAATTTCTGAACTTAAATCACAATGAGGGCACAAATAAAAAAAATGGGTGAGGGAGTTATTTTTCCTCCAATCGATCTTCATGGAAGAATTACATTTAGGACAGTTGATTTCCGGAAGAATTTAGTTAACCCCCTCCATTTCAACAATAAGGTCCATTAAATCTGTTTTAGTTATGATGCCCACCAGATAATTATTTTCATCCATTACTGGAAATCCGCTAAATCCTTTATCCAGCATCATTTGTGCGGCTTCAGCTATGGTGGACCTGGGAGAGATGGTATGTACATTTTGAGTCATAACATCCTCCACCAGTAAATTCCTTATACGGGCTGCCTGGTGTTTATCTGGTACCATCTTCCGGAAGAATATTAAAGATTCGGCGATATCTTTAGCTGTGATTATACCTGCCAGATCCTCCCCTTCCATGACCAGTAACCTGCTTACCTTAGAATCTATCATTAACCTTCGGGCATGGACAATTCTTTCCTGGGGATCTAAAGATAGAATCTCTGTGCTCATGAAGTCTTCTACCAGCTTGGTATCGTAAGCTTTTCCCCTACAGTTGTCTATAAAATCAGATTTGGTAATAATACCCACCATTTCTCCGTCTTCCATTACCGGGAGGCCCCCTAAATAATTTTCAAGCATTTTGTTAGCTGCAGTTCCCAGATCCATTTCGGGGTGGGCGGTGATAAGTTCACTGGTCATTACGGTGGAAAGGTGAAAATGGGATGGGGGTAGATTACCGTATTTGGAGGATCCCAGTTTTTGGGCAATGTCTTTTTCAGTTACCATACCTACCAGTTCTTTAACTTTATCATTATTGGTGTTAATCACAGGTAGCCGGGAAACTTTATTTTTTTTCATGATTTTAAGTGCATCGTGCAGGTTTTGATCTTTATCAACCACCACGATATCGGATGACATTATATTTTTTATTTGCATAAAAATCCCCTGATTAAATATTTTTCTTAATCTATACGAATTTTTTATAGCTGTTTAATTTCTAAAATAAAAGAAATTAATCAGTTTTTTTACTGAATTCCTTTTATGATATCTGTTTTAGTTATTATTCCAACTAATTCCTCATCTTTTACAACAGGCATGCCACTGATATCCTTTTCCAGCATCAATTTAGAAGCCACTGCTGCATCTTCATCGGCATCCATTATCACCAGATGATTGGTCATTAAATCCCCTGCAGTTAGCATGGAAACCATTCTCACATTCTTTTTTTCTTCTCCCTCAACGGGCCGGATGAAGTAAATTTTTTCGACATTGATCCCTGTTTTCGGGTCTTCAATGTGGGCAAAAGAAATATTTTTCGTGGTTATAATTCCAACAGGGTCGCTATCTCGAATAACAACTATTCGGCCAATCTTTTTTTCTTCCATGAGAGATATTACATGGTTTATTCCGTGGTTTTCATTTACAGTTACCACTTCTGAACTCATTAAATCAGAAATCTTCCATTTGCCGGCGAATTTACTACCATATATTTTAATGAGATCTGTTTTGGTTATTATTCCGGCTAATCCCTCTTCATCAACCACTATCAATGAACTGATATTCTTTTTCAGCATCATTTCTACAGCTTCTTTAGCATTTTCTCCAGGAGCAATGGTAATCAAATCATTATTCATCACTCTTTTTATGGAAATTTTATCAATAGGTCTTCTTTTCCAGTTAGGACCGTTGCCTCTCATTTTATGTGTTATGTCCCTTTCTGTTACAATTCCCACTGGATTGCCTTCTTGATTTATTACCACAATGCGACTGAATCCATTTTTTATCATGAGGTTTCGAGCATAGGCTACCTGGTCCGTATCCTGGATAACAACCACTTCTTCACTCATTATGTCTTGAACTTTCATTGATCATCACCTGCTAAGATAATTACCTTAAATTATTTTATTGCATTTAAAATATCTCTTTCAGTAATTATGCCTACCAATTCATTGTTTTTGACCACAGGTAACCCACCGATGCCCTTTTTTTCCATTATGTCGCAGACTTCCCCTAAATTATTTTGGGGAGTGGTGGTGATTACCTCGTTTTCCATTATTTCAGTGATTTTAGTATTCAGTATTTCTTCAGCACTATTAGAAACCATATTATTGAAGGCCTTGCTTTCACCTAAAAATTCCAGAATATCTGTGGAAGTTACCAATCCCACCAATTTTTCATTTTCAGGGTGGGGAGTTTTCCTGTCTTCTCCCACTACCGGTATTCTCCGTAGTCGATTACGAACCATTATTTTAGAAGCACTCTCAATAGGAGTTCCCGGTGTGGTAGAAATCATCTGCGTGGACATATAATCCTCCACCAGCTCATCAGTTAGTACTCCTGCCATTAAAAGTGCAAAATCCCTTTCGGAGACCATTCCCACAATATTTTCATCGGAGTTTATTACTGGAAGTCCGCCCACCCCAAATTCCATCATTTTGCTTATGGCTTCGTTAATAGAGTCCTTATTAGATAAATGATAAACATCTCGGGTCATTATTTTTTTAACAGATTCATTGATTGCTGCCAGGAAATTATCTTCGTATTTTTCCTCCACAATTTTAAACTTGTCTCCACCCCCTAAAAAGTTTAAAATATCCATGGAGGTAACAATTCCCAGAAGTTTTCCTGTTCCCGGATCAGTAATAGGTAGTCTCCGGAATTTATTTGCTACCATTATTTCTGCAGCTTCCTTTATAGTGGCAGTTTGAGGGATGGTTACCACATCTTTTTTAGCAATGCTCATTATATCGCCCTCATGCTGGGAAGCTCGACTTTCAAATTCTACGGGCCCACGGTCCATAGATTTTACTCTATTTATGGTATCTTTTCTTCTCATCAATACACCTCTATAGGAGATAATGGTACTAAATGAATAAATTTTACAGTTAATAGCAAATTTAAAGCTTTAATAATAGTTTTTAAGATAGCTTTGATTTGACCTGAATATCCTGAAATGCCCGAATAATAATCCGGGAAAATCATGGTTTCATGTTTAATACATTTATATAGCTTTTCATACTAAGGTAAGGTTGAAACTCTTTTCTAAAATAAGAAAACATCGAATCTGGCTCAGGGTTAGGGTAAAAAATACTTTTTTTTGTTCCTGGCCTTCTTGTGCGGTTTTCCAAAATAATTAAGATATATAAGACCCCAAAATGTCTTCTCTTGAGACTATACCTACTAATTCAGACTCTTTAGACCTGTTTGGTTCTTTTTTTACAAATACTGGGTTTTTTACCACAGGTAACCGTCCGATATCATTTGCAATCATTAGATTAGCTGCTTCTTCCACCGGCATATCATCGGTGCCCACCAGGGTAGGGGTCTTCATAACTTTCTCCACCTTGATTGAACGCTTTCCATGCTCAGTTTCCATTCCTGTACTTATATGGCGAGCTTTAATTAGATCTTTCCAGGTTATAATTCCAATTAATTTGCCATTTTTTAAAACAGGCAATCCAGAATAACCAGATTCATCCATTTTATTCCATACCTTGGAAATCAAATCCTGGTAGTCACAAGATACTACATTTTTGGTTTTAATGTCCCCCAAAGTTTTTTTATGGGGTTCTGCACCTTCTTCTTTGAATCCGCGCAGAATATCAACCACACTAACAATTCCCACTAAACTCAAGTTATTATTTGACTCCACCACAGGAGCCTGTATTTCTACTGCAGATAAAATGTTATGGGCAGCTTTAAAAATATCCATTTCAGGTGTTAAAATAACCTTTGGCTTTTTCATAATGCCCCGGGCTTCTATATTGGATTTGGTTGCAGAGATATTTAGCATATCGCCCCTAGTAATTAAACCTTCTAAATGATTCCCATTAACCACTGGAATGCAACGGAAGTCCTCATCCCGGAGAATAGATCTTACCCGGGTGGCACTGGTATCTAAAGAAACACTGACCGGATTAGAGGTCATTATATCTTCCACATTCAAATTAATCACCCTCTAAATCTTCTTTACATTCCTCACACACAAATTTACCATCAATTTCATCCAGATACTCCATGAAATTTCCACAGAGTTCACATGCCCCTGGAAATGGTCTTTCATTAGTGGGGAAGCCCGCCTGATTTTCCTCAATACGTGCATTAACCACCAGTATTTCAGTTAGTTCAGGGGAAACAGCCATAACATCAGTAGAAGTCAATATTCCCACCAATGAGCCATCTTTAACAACAGGTAATCTCCTGATGTTATTTTTAGCCATTAAACGAGCTGCTTCGTTTAATTCACTTCCAGGATCTATGTTTATAAGATTTTTAGTCATAACCTGGCCAATAGTAATATCACTGGCCATGATATTTTTTGAAACAACCTTCCTTATAATGTCACTTTCAGTTATAACTCCTTCTGGTCCCGTATTAGTCTTAACTATGAGACTACCTACTTTCATTCTGGTCATCAATAGTGCTGCATCTGCAATACTGAGCTTATGGTCTACGGTTACAACATTTGAAGTCATGGCGTCGTGTACTGTCACTTTAGTTTCCATTTCCATCTAAAACCTCCTATCTGACCTTTAGAAGTTTATGTATCTGAGGGATGGTTAAAACATCCATGTGTTTTCCTGCTTTTTCAGACATTTTAAAGAGTTCAGGAGTGTGCTTAACCCAATAATCCACGGGACTTGCAGGCTGAATTACCAGAGAAACTTTTGAAGGGCGGGCAAGTTCTTTTTTGATATGTTGGGCCATAAGTTCCACTGTGTCCACTTTGGTAGTGGGAAGCACTACAACTTTACAATAACTATTTGCCCCTTTTTCTATTAATATGTTTAGGGAATCCACTTCCTTTTCCCACAAATCACCCTTATCTTCAATGGCAAAATGTTCTGGCAGTTTTATATCCACCGAAGCATAGTCCATTAATCCCGCAATTTTCTTAATCTGAGAGGGCAAAGACCCATTAGTTTCCAGCATAGATTTAAAATCATTTCGTTCTAAAAAAAGTTTGATAAAATCTGCTTGAAGTGATGGTTCTCCCCCAGTGAATGAAATGGAATGAAAATCCGGGGTCAACAAATTATGTACAGTTTTTGAGAGTTCTTCAACTGAAATTTCATCTCCATCATCTGCATTTTTACTTTCAGGAGTATCACAGTAGATACAATCAAGGTTGCATCCTGCAAAACGAATAAAAATTTGTCTGCGGCCAATAAGCTTTCCTTCCCCTTGAATACTTGAAAAAACTTCCATGATAGGTGCTTTCATATGAATACCTGATTTATAAATTAATTATTTGTTTGAAATATTTTTATCTTTAGAAATTTTTATTGTATTTATGTTAATTTCTGCTTTAGTTCCGGTCCCGACTATAAAAAGCACCCTGCCCTATGCCTTCATTAACACAAATCTGAACCACCGAAACACCAGCTCCCTTTTTTTCTAGCTCTTCCCAGAGTTTATCCACAAAATATATGGATAAATCCTCTGCAGAAGTGGATGGTAAAGGCAGGAGTACACAGTCTTGAAGAGGTAATTTATATTCCTTGCCATCAATACTGAATTCTACCGAGTTTTTTAAGGACTTAAATTCGATCAATGAACTTTCTAAGGGAATTAATACCTTATGATCCAGTTTTTTACATATGGTCCGTACAATATTTTTTACTTCTTTAAAATCAACCACAAATCCAAATTTACCTGATCGCTGGCCCTCCAACTGAACATCCACATGATAGGAGTGTCCATGAATACATCCACATGATTCGTGTTCAGGAATCATATGCGCTGCAGAGAACCTTAAGTTAGCATGAATGCCATTAATAATAATTTTCATATTTTTACCTGTATTAAATTAAATTCTTGTTTATCCCATTGATATAAATTGTAAATAATCTTCAAAAAATATTTTGTCTAAATTGCCACTAGGTCTCATTATAAGTAAGGTTATGTAGGCACTGCTATTATAATTTATACCCCAATATAAATCTTGACATGTAACCTGATTTTTAGAACCTGAAGCTAAATTGGTGAATACATAATCAATTAAAAGTCCATAAAAATATAGTCTTCACTCCACGGATAGTAAATAATATAATTGTTAATTAAAGTTAAAAAATTCTTGTTTTAGCTATATCTTCTTCAATTAAATTAATTTCATCCATATATCTTTTTGAAGTGTCTTCAATTAGTTTAATAACACTTTTCATGTCCATATCCGGATTATTTTCCATAAGGCCGCTGGTTTCAACATCATGCGGAGTTCCCTGGTTTTTCACATTAATGCCCAGATGAATTTTCATGCTGCTGGAGGTAACAGTGGCAATGGAAACCGACAATTTAGCAGAATTTATATACAGGTCGTCTCCATTTCTGGTACAATGAATATTCCAATTACTTAATTCATCTTTTAAAATCATTACCAGCATCCTCTGGCGATGATAAGCCATTCTTAAATCTGCTGGCTGGCAATCAAAGTGTTCCACTATAAAATGAGCCATTGCATCAGATTTGATTTCCAAACCAACATCTTCATAATCAATTATTTTATCCTTTTTAATAAACATGGGCCCAATCCAGGTTATTATACTGGACCCTTTAACCCCATATTCTTTTAAGGCCCATGCCGGTTCTATAGGAATTCCATCATAATTTAAGTTCTCATTTAAATGTTTATGAACCATTTTCATGCTTAATCACCATTGTTTATTTACATGATTTAAGCCCTGAAAAATGCATCTGAGCCATAAAGGTGTTTTATGCCGCGGAAATATGATTTTAAGTGGGCTAATCGAAAATTACCAGTTCTTTAAAACCAGTTTCAGGATCCATAATTCTCTTAAAAGATCCTTCATACTCCAGAATAGACAATTCAACAGTAGTATTTATCACGGACCCTTCTTTTAAATGCCCCCCTGTCATTTTTCCAGTTTTATCCGCCACTGCCAGATGTAAGTGTATGCCATCAGGAGAAACTGTCCCATTAGCACATATTATTTCCAGAGGCCCTTCAATGTCAATGATTTTTTCATCAGCCAATCTTAAAACTGCTTTTTGCAGGCTACCTACTGCACCAATAATTATGCCTGCTTTCAATTGGCTCTCTTTCTGGATAGACTCTATTTCATTTTTGAGATCTTTGCAGGGAGTGATTCTGAATACTAACATGTTAACTATTATATTTAATAGGGTCTTTTTACATTTAATAATTATGAAAGCCCGACCTCGAGATTTCATATACACTACTGATGATCTTTACTTTGCCACCACTTCCTATCTGCACCCTGAAGATAGGATACTTTCCTTCCTGCGTTATATCCCCCACAAAAATGGTGAGCGCTTAAAAAATGGTAAGAAATATACCAAAGTAGATTCAGTTCAAGCTTATAATTATCTACAGAAAAATTATCCAGATTATCTCTTTGAATGTGAAAATAACCAGACACTTATGATGGGGGTTCCTTTAGATCGGGTAAAAGAAATATTAACCCCTAATAACCGCTTAAAAGAAATAATGAAAGAGGATTGGTCCATTTCATTATTAAAAAAGGTGGTGAAAGTTGGAAAAGCCTTCCATGAAAAAGCAAATATCCCTTATAAAAATATGGGAATTTCTGGTTCCATCTTACCCGGGCTTTATAATATTGAAAGTTCGGATATCGATTTTGTGATTTATGGGCTGGAAAATCACCGCCGTGCCCGGGGTACCTTCAATGAGATGAAGGACCAGGATGTTTTCCAGAGTATTGGTGATGATTACTGGAAAAAAATATTTGAAAAACGAATTAAAGATTCAACACTATCTTTTGAAGAGTTTTGCTGGTATGAAAAACGTAAAAATAATAGGGGAATCATAGATGGCACTTTATTTGATATTCTAGCCACAAGAAATTGGGATGAAATAGTAGGCTCATGGGGAGAAACACGTTATGAAAACCACGGTCATGTTACCCTGGAAGCTACTGTAAAAAGCGCTCTGGCAGCATTTGATAACCCTGCAGTATATGAAGTAACTGATGTCAAGATAATTGAAGGCCCCCCAGTTTCAGTTAATAAAATTGCTTCTTTTACCCACACCTATGCCGGTCAGGCAGAGGAAGAGGAAAGAATAATAGTTAAAGGTAAATTAGAACGTGTTATAAATTCTAAAAATAGTTATAGAGTTGTGGTTGGTACTACCAGAGAATCTTTAGATGAATTTATAAAACTAAAGGATTTAAAGATAGATTAAGTGTATTTTGGAGGTCTTTTAAATAATTAATTTTTTAAGTAATAAATAGATAATTATTTAAATAATACTTTATTATATTATTTTTAATAATCAATTTATAGATATTATCAAATTAACACATGAGGAGATTTTATGAAGAATGATACAGTTAATATTGGTCTTATAGGCTTTGGAACTATTGGTACCGGTGTGGTTACCATACTTAACCAGAATATGGATTTAATTGAGAAAAAATCTGGAAAAAAAATTAATTTAAAGAGGATAGTTGACCTGGATATTACCACTCCCCGGGGAGTAGATGTGGAGCCCGAAAAACTATCAACCAATGTCGACGACATACTGGAAGATGAAGAGATAGATATCGTTATTGAACTTATTGGAGGCTATTCGCCTGCCCTCAATTTCATTTTAAAGGCCCTTAACAAAGGTAAACATGTGGTTACAGCTAATAAAGCCCTTTTAGCTAAACACTGGGACGAAATTATATCTGCTGCAGAGGAAAATCAGGTTAAAATATCATTCGAAGCAAGTGTTGGTGGAGGAATACCCCTTTTGCAACCATTAAATGAGAGCCTGGCCGCCAATCATATCCAGTCCATTTATGGAATAATAAATGGTACAGCTAATTATATACTAACTAAAATGACTCAGGAAGGATTAAATTTTCATTTAGTATTAAATGAAGCCCAAAAAAAAGGATATGCTGAACAAGACCCGACTTTTGATGTGGAAGGGCATGATACTGCTCAAAAATTAATTCTGCTGACCATATTAGGATTTGGAGAATATATACCAGAAGAAAAGTTCCATGTAGAGGGCATTAGTAAAATAACACCGGAAGATATCAATTTTAATCTAGAAGAAATGGGATATGTTATAAAACTACTGGGTATCTCCCGGAAAGTGGATAATCAGCTGGAAGTAAGGGTCCATCCCACTTTAATTCCTCAAGAACACCTTTTAGCCTCAGTAAATGGAGTTTATAATGGAGTTTATATTGAAGGTGACGCCGTAGGTCCGGTGATGATGTATGGCCAGGGCGCAGGGAGTATGCCCACGGCCAGTGCTGTAATTGGAGATTGCCTGGACATTATTAACAACCCTCAAAAAGAAATACCCTTCGGGCCATTAAAAGAAAATCCGACCTCTTTAAAAAGTATGGAAAATGTTAAATCCAAATACTATATTAGATTAAGGGCCCTGGATCATCCCGGAGTACTGCACTCCATATCAGGTATTCTAAGCGATTTTAATATAAGTATTGAATCTGTAAGCCAGAAACAGGTGGATGATAACCCCGCAGTACCTATTTTTATAGTGACCCATAAAGCATCAGAAAATGATTTAACCGGTGCTTTAAAGAAAATAGATGAATTAAAAGACATAAAAGAAAAAAGTATGTTTATCCGGATTTTAGAAGAATAATCCCATATATATTATTTTTTTAAAAAACTTGGTAATAACAATTTAGTATTTAATATGAAAGAGGTGATTAAATGACCATCAGAGTATATTGTATATCGCAATTTCTATTCTGTCCCTATAAACTATTATTAAACCATATACATGATGAAATAAAGGTAGCTGATTCTAAAACACATCTCAAGTCCAGATCAATAGTTGCTATATCAAAGCGCTTGCATCATGATTTTTTGGATATGATAAGAATGAATATGTGGTCGGTGGAAAGGGGTATGGTCAAAGAAGATGTAATAGAAATTTTATTAAATGGAATTCCTTCATTAATTAAAAATGCTTCAGAAAACATCATTCAATCGTTTGATTTGCATACCGGAGAAAAATTAGAAAAGGAATGGGCTTTTGGAATAAAAATAGAAATAGAAATTTTAGCACTTAAAATAATTAAAATTATGAACACCACCCGAAAATCCGGGCGTGAGTTAATTGAAATGATGTTTCCTCCCTCCTTGAATAGTTATTTAATATATGATAGCTACCTGGATCTGGTGGGAAAAGTAGATAAAATAGAAATTATGGATGGTAACTATTTCCCGGTGAAAATAAAATATGGTAATCCGCCTTTAAGAGGAGTATGGGATTCTGATGCTTTGGAAGTGGTTGCTTATGCTCTTTTAACTGAAAGGGAATTTGAAACTGATGTAAATGTTGGTTTCGTAGAATATGTTACTTTAGGTGAGAAAAGACCTGTAATAATAGATTCTGAAATTAGAGAAGGGTTTTTTCGGGTGATGGATGAAATAAGAGACATTATATATGGAAATGAAGATCCAGAAATTGTAATAAACCCCAAAAAATGTGAATCATGTGAATACAGTAATATATGCGAATACAGTGGTTTATTATCCATAAATTAAGTCAAAATGATAGCAAATAGTCCAAGAAAAACGTTTGAAGTACAAAATGTTAGGATAAATCCTTTTAATTAAGGGCATAATATACCAAAATATAAATTCTAAGAATGATAAAATATAATTAATATAATCGGTGATAAAATGAGCCAAGAAGAACTCTTAAAAAAATGTGAAGGGATGGAAGATGCAAGTGTGATGGGTGCTTGCAGAGTAATGCTGGAAATGATGGCCAAAAAAGAAGTGCAAGTTGAAGAAGAAGGTCCGCAAACGTACCTGGAAATGGCAGAAAACCTTAAACCAGCTGATGTATCTAAAGTACTGCAATTAGCATTGAGAATCAGAGAAAGCGGAGATGTTAAAGACCCTGAAGTATTGAATGCCGCTAGCAGAATAATAAGAGCCATTGAAATGAGTTAGATTATATATAAATTTTAAAACTTTTTTTTCCCTACTTTTTTTATATCAAAAATAGCAGTATCAGCTATAGCCATAACTGCCATTACTCCTGCTTGAATAGGATCAGTAACCACCAGATCTGCCATTTTAGTAACGCTGCCAGGCATAGATAAACTAATTATTACTACCGAATGTTTTTTTCTTATCTTTTCCACTTCTTCGGTTATTTTCCCCCCCATCAGAGACCCAGCCAGTACTAAGGCCCCTACTCTAGGGAGTCTGCCCACAGCAGAAACCGCTTCTGCCAGTTCCATTTCCCCCACGAGAGGTATGGTATCAATACTTATTCGTTCCCCCCGTATATTATGGCGATCAGCCTCACTTATGGCCCCCATAGCAACATGCGCTACCTGAGCCCCACCACCAATTATAATAATCCTTTTTCCATATATTTCATCCAGGGATCTATGAACTTTCACTCCAAGTACTGCAGGTGAATTTTTAATGGCATATATCAATTCATCAATATTATCCACATCTTCCAGTTCCAGATAAATAGATCCAGAATAATCTTTTTCCACAAAAAGATGGGTGTAACTAATATTAATGCCACAGTTAGCCATCATGTCAGTTATATCTCTTAAAACTCCGGGTTTATTAATGGATTTGATGGTAATGGCAAATTTTTTCATTTAACTCACATCCCTGCAATATAAAATACTATGGTAACTTCTCAATATTAATATTATAGAAAAATGAATATTCAATTAGTCTTATCCGGGTTAAAAAAGATTAGTCTTATGAAATTTAGATTTAAGAAAAATTAATAAAATAAATGAGGCTTAAGCAGATTCTGCTTTTATTTTTTCTAATTTAGCCTTTTCTTTACGCCACATGGCCAGATAATTATCCTCCTCTTTTACTGGAATTATTTGAAGGCCCAGATTACGATGTTCTTCAATCCATTCCTCATCAAAAACAGGGATTTCAATTTTAATTGGTTCGGGGGTGGGATTGACCACAATTATATTGCGGTAGGGAAATTCCAGTTCAACAATGTAACCACCCAGACTCAATATATGGTGAGCTCTAACTATAAATTTCATTTAATCACCTTAATTAGGATTTTTTTAATTCAAATGTCCGCTTTTAGTTTTATTAAGTTCGTATTTAAGGGAGTATAATGATTAAGTTATACAAAAGTGGCTAAAATGGCCAGTACCCCCAATATGGAAACACCTGCTGCTACCGGGTAAAACTGTTTAAATGTAAATATAGGTGAAAAAGCACTCATAATAGCACTTAAAATGGGGAAGAGTATGGCCACTAAAATATTCACCAGAATGCCCCAACTTAAAATATTCGGAGGTATGCCCAGGAACAATACAGAAAATAGCGCACTTAATGTAAACATAAGAAATCCACGGGTTAAGTAAGTATAGGACCTGTATTTGGCAGCATATTCCATATAAGGACCTTCAATTACATCTGCTTTGGTCTTCAAAATGGCGAATGGGTATTCATTTAAGAGTATCATGTATCCTATGAAAAATACTATAGCCCCTAAAATACCAGCTACTGAAAAAAGCACCGGTCCATTTAATTGCTGATATAATACAATATCACCCAGGAATATGCTCCCTGCCATAGCTACCGGGACAAATAAAGCTATATATAAAGGGAAGGATCCAAATGCAATTAATCTAAAAGCTCTAAGGGAACTCAAGTCCTCTAAAAAAGACCTTTTGATATCAGGATGTGCGGCACCTTTTATTATATCCGGAAAAGGCATACTTAAAGACATTATTGATCGTGAAAAAGAACCCATAAAGACGTATATTACTTCTTCTATCTTTAAAAGGCCCACAATAGCAATTATGCTGGTCAATGCACCTAAAAAATACATTTCAGGTATCAAGAACAGGAGGATAAAGAATACAATGATTATTCCCCCCAGGGGGAGTGCATTATACAACCGGGGGAGTGGAGAGTTGGGATTTATTGTTTCCTTGAAGAAAAACTTCAAAGGGGCCATAATACCCGGGCTGGAAATAGGTGGTCCTATTCTTTGTTGTATTCTGGCCTGAACAAACTTTCTCTCAATCCCCGGAAGCCAAATGCTAATAATAAATGCCACGATTATGGTTCCAATCACTGCTGCTGTTGAATATATGATAGTAGAAGCTTCCATTGACTTCATCTCCTTATTAAAACCCTAAAACTCCAGATATTAGTTTAGTATAACTCTTCATAAAGATTCAAATTAATTCAAAGCTTGATTATTTGTATAGCCCGATCTGTGCAGGTAAAACAGGGGTCACACTGCACAATACCTAGCTGAGCATCAGTTATGTGATGTCCAATACAGGCATACTGCATGGCCCCTATGTTGGACATGGACGGTGTTCTGACTATTGAGCCTCTAACCCTGTCATCTTCCAAGCGGTAGGAGTGATATAGTCTACCTCGTGCTGCTTCAACATAGCTTTTTATAACACCAGTATCCTGCATTTCCCAGGTACGATCAGTAATAGGCCCTCCAGGAAGGTTTTTAATAGCTTGACGGATGATTTTTACGGACTCCGGTATTTCCAGAACCCTCATGAGTAAATTAGCCTTAACGTCTCCCCCTTCCAGGGTAATTACATCAAAATCAAAGGGGTCATAACATTCCATATCCCGGCGAAGATCCATATCAACTCCGGTTGCCCTTAAAGTAGGTCCAGAGACTGCCAGTCTCAGGGCTTCTTTTTTAGGTATGGGGCAAACTCCAGTTATACGTGACATTACCATAGGATCAGACACAAAACGATCGGCGAATTCCGCTACTTTTTCTTCAATAAAATCCATACCTTCTTTTATTTTCTGAATACGCATTTCATCTAATTCACAGCGAGGCCTAACCCCCCCAATTATAGAAACACCGTACTGCACCCTGTTTCCACCAATCATCCTTAAAAGTTCCATGACAGTTTCTCTAATGTAAAAAATCCTCATGGCAAATGTTTCGTGTCCCAGAACTTCGTTTCCATGGGCCAGGTAAAGTAAATGACTATGTAATCTTTCCAACTCCCCCATTATAACCCGGATATAACTGGCTCTTTCCGGTATTTCGATTTCCAATCCTTTTTCTGCCACCATGACTGAATTCCAAATATGTACGTTGGAACAAATTCCACAAATTTTTTCAGTTAAACTGTTAGCCTTTTCCACCGGAAGTCCTTCCATGATACGCTCAATGCCCCTGTGATTGACTCCCACTGTTATTTCAGCATCTTTTACAATTTCATCCTCTACAAAAAGTCTGACCCTATAGGGTTCTAATGCGGCAGGATGGACTGGTCCCATGGTAATTTCAGTCTCAATAACATTCTGCCCGCTTGATTTTTTTTTTCCATCCATTTGTAAGCACCTTTAATATTTCTGGTGTTATGATTATTTTACGTGATTAAACATTGATCCATTTATTAAATTTTATAAGATTTTGGAATTATTTAGCTTCCAGTAACTTGGGTAAAGCTGCAACAGCCCCTGATAAAACGTCTTCAGGGCGTACGGCACAACCCGGTACCCTGGCATCAACAGGTATGATTTTGTCCACCGGGCCCATTATCTCTTCTGAGGGTATGTCACCATGAATGTTTTTATATACCCCTCCCATTAAGGCACAGGCCCCTGCTGCAATAACTGCTTTTGGTTCAGGAATCGCATTATAAATTTTTTTAAGTGGTTCTTCATTGAATTTGGTAACTGGTCCGGTGACCACCAGTACATCTGCTTCCCGGGGATTCCAGGTTAAAAAGATTTTATATTGTTCTGCATCGTATTTTGGAGATAGTATACTGTTTACGATTTCTATATCGCATCCATTGCAACCCCCAGTGTATACTAACATTACATGCACCGCTCTTGCCCTTGAATATGATTTGAGGCTCATTTGATCCCTCTGGTTATTATATATGATCTAATTTTAATTAGAATTTTTAGTTGTTTTTTTATTAATTACGGATTTATCTGCTAAAAATTGAGTTATAAAAGCCAGTTTATCTTCAGATATTTTTACTGGTTTTTCCAGCAGTTTCTCAATGTCTGATTCAACTATGCCCACATCATTAGGATGTATGGTACCTGCTTCTCCAAATAAAGCATAGAGAGGGCAGAAGTCATGACAGTAATAGCAATTTACGCATTTTTCACTATTTAGAACAGGTATTTGTGTTTTAATCCAGCCTTCCATGAGCTCCACGGGTTCTTCCAGGTCGATCATTTCCACTGCTTTAGTGGGACAGACATTGGAGCACCCGGCGCAGCCAATGCATGCTATATCAGCCACTTTATCCGTGGGTAAAACCCGTCCCTCCAGGATGCTACTTCGAAGTTCCATATCAGTGACCCTGTCTGAGGCAAAAATTATCCTCTTGAAATTGATGTAACTCCCTTCCAGTATTATTCTAATAAAATTTTTCATTTTTATACCTCGAGGCCTATTTTATATTTTTCGGAGTTTATTTTTTTTAGTTTATAGTAAATAACCTAACTGGACAGCTCAAACTCCCGATCAAATATCACTGCTCTTGCAGGACAAGCATTAGAGCAAGCACCACAATAAATACACTTTGATTCATCAACAATCATTCTTCCGTCTGCATCTTGCGATATGGCTTCTTCAGGACATATCTTGGCACACAGATTACATTTCATACACAGTTTGTCATCAATCAAAGTAAATCCATCTTTGATAGATTTCTTACGCATGGTAGTGCGTGGAATAGCATCGACTGGACAGTGAATACCGCATTTTTCACATAGAATACATCTATCTGGATCAACTTCAATAGTGCCTCTTTTAAGAGTGATAGCATCTTTGGGACATATTTCAGCACATATCCCGCAGGATATACAGTCCGAAGAAACACTTCCATCCCAGGTGACATTTTTAAAGCTTCGGGCTTCATTGATGTCACAGGCTTTAACACAGCGACCACATGATACACAATAGCCCTTTATACCAGGTCCAAATTCATTGGATGGCTTTAAAGTCCCTACCGGACATATTTCCTGACACTCCATGGTTTCACAGTCTTCACAAACATTAGGGTCGCATCTTATTTTACCATCAACCAGCTTTAAAGCACCCTTCTGGCAGGCTTCAACACATAGCCCGCAGTTCAAACAGGATATAATAGTTCCACTTAATGCTTCTTCATCTCTTAAATGTTTAATTTTGACCTGGAAATCATCCACATAAATGGCATTATTAGGACATTCTTTAACACATTTTAAACATAGTGTACATTTTTCAGGATCAATGATGGTGTCTTTAATAGCGTCAGCAGGACAGATATCCTCGCAAACTCTGCACTGAGTACAAACCCCTTTTTGATTCACATTAACCATTATAGCTTCGGTAGGGCAGTAATATTCACATCTACGACAGAGTGTGCATTTATCTAGATCAGTTACTACATTTACCCGTTGAACCTGATTACTTTTGGGGCTTAGTTTGGGGGTGCTGGGGATGGCGATGTTAAGAGATTCTAAAAACTGAAGTTGTCTATCTTCAATAATATCAAAGGCATCAATCCTAGCATCCAGGGGGCAGGCCTCTTTACAGATTCCACAGCGAGCACATATGCCTTTAACTAATCCATCTTCAATGTTAATACTATTTACAGGACAGGTGAATTCACATACTCCGCAAGCATTACATTTAGCACGGTCTAAAACATACCCACCATACTTATTTTTGAAAATAGCCCGATTAGGGCAGGCTTCGGCACAGGCCCCGCAGGTAATGCAACTGAAAGCTTTGCCTTCAACTAATCTTATGGCTTGTGTAGGGCATTCTTTAATGCATTCTCCGCTTCCCTCACATTTTTTGGTTGATAAGAACATGATAATTGACTTCCTATTCCATTTTAGTTTAATTAGATTTTATGCAATATATTTTTTAATTATTTCAGCGCCCCAATATCACTTTTCCAGCAATTATACCTATTATGGTGGCTAAAAACCCGGAAGCAATTATAGAATCTGTGTAATAAGGAAATGGGCCCAGTTGCCAGGCCATAAACAATGCAACCAGCAGTACCACCAGGTAGGTGGAAATAGGGAATTTTATTTTGCTCTCTTTGTCACTTTTTATCCGGGTTCCCAGTATAAATCCTAGTATAAATCCAAATAATGTAGGGCCAATATAAACCATCTTTAACTCTCCATGATAAGTTTCATATTAAATTTTTTCCTCATTTAACTTCCAGAAAGGCTATTACTACTGCACTTAAGCCTACTAACACCTTTATACCCACCACAATATTTAGATAAGGGATTATTCCCGCGTTAGTAGGATCTGAATAATTAAAGAAGTTTTGAATGAAGGTAGGTATTATTTGGTTGAGGTCCACTCCCAGGTTGTAGAGGAAAAATCCAGAAAAGAATAATCCGGATAGGCCCAAAATCAAGAACCCCAGCGCACCAATACTCTCCATTGAAGCCAGGAAATCATGCGAAAACTTGAAAGGATTTTCTTTAAGGCCGTAAACTACCGCACAAAATATGAATGCACCGGCAATCATTGCACCACCCTGGAATCCCCCTCCAGGAGTTATATGTCCCCCCAATATGATTAAAACACCTAAACACATTATTAACAATGCTGCAGGGAAGACGAATATTTTTAGTATGGTGCTCATTTACTTGCCCCCCATTTCCACTTTTCCCCTTCCAAATACCAGTAAGGTTATAACCACTGCTGTTACCAGTATCAGGGCCTCGCCTAACGTATCATAAGCCCTCCAATCAAAGATAACATTGGTCACCATATTAGGAGCGATGCTGGTTCCCACATAATTGTAAATATAACTTATTCCAGGGAATATCAAATCTTTGAAACCTATTATAGCATCTAAAAGAGTTGCAGCGAATATGGTAAGAGCAATGGTAGCTAAAAGATTTCTTATTCCTTCAGACATTTCTAACACCCCAGTAGAATAGAGTAATGATAATTGTAAGAGCAAGGAGAACATAAAATACCATGCTATTGAATGAATCGCTCTGTTCTTTCCTCAGCCGGGGCATGATAGGCATGGCCACTATTAAAGCTATGAAAAGACCCAGTACCACCATTATCATAAGAATATTGTTAATCTTTCTGAGCATGATTGCAGCAATTAGAACCGTGGATATCAAGGTTATCTCTGCTGCCAGTGTAGCAGAAGTAGATAAATTAGTGACTGGTTCTTTATCCGTGCTTAATTCCTGGATTTCCCGTATTCGGTTGACTACTATATCATATAATCGCATATAATCCCTCAATTAGCCGATCATTAGTTATGATAATTCTTAACCCCTCATTAAAACTATTTTTTAGGGTAACATATTTATTAGCAAAGTTTATTCTCTCTTTAGCCATCATATCAGCCCCTGCGCAAGTTGTTCAAGCTGCCCTGTTACTATATGAGGGAATAACCCTAAAATCAAACATATTAACAGTAGAACTACCAGAGAGATTATGGTTGCCCAGGGTATTTCTTTATTTTTTATTTCCAGTTCGGAAGGTTTCGGGCGAAGATAAATGGTATAAAATGCTTTCATAAAGGTCATGAAAGTTACAATACTTAATAAAACCATTATGATACCCAATTCAGGTAAACCCGCCGTAATAGATGCTTGAACGAGCTGTAATTTACTTTGGAAGGCATTGAAAGGTGGAACCCCCGCCATTGCAAAACCAGATAACATTACCAACAGGGCTACTTTGGGATTTTCAACCATTAAGCCCCCTAGTTTGTTGGTATCGGTGATTCCAGTTTTATATAAAATGGTTCCGAACCCGATGAAGATAAAAGCTGTGATTATGGCCTCATTAACCGCCTGGAAAAGGCCAGCAGTAATCCCTAAAGCAGTTCCTAAACCAAGACCTATGCCAATATAACCTAACTCCCCTACAGCCAGGTATCCAATCATTCGTTTAAAGTCGCTCTGCATCAGGGCCATGGTTATTCCCAATACCATGGCCAGGAGTGAAACTACAATAATAGCCACTTGAGTAAAGGGCAAAAAGGAGAAAATCCTGAGAATTATGATGCCCAGTCCAACAAAGGTGAAAACTGAAAAGGCTTGTAAAAGTGCTGCCCCATGGGGAAGAGCTTTACTGTAAACAGCTGATTTAATGCTATGGAAAGGTGGTAAACCAGATCCATAAAGCCACCCAAAGAAAATCAATCCACAAGCCAGTAGAAGTACCGGGTTTTGTGGATCCACCAGCCCGGTGTTTATGGAATATATTATATCTGTTATATTCACATTTCCAGTGAGGCCTAAAAGGAAACCTATTCCCAGTAAAAGCATGGGAGCGGCAATACTACCTAAGAAAAGATATTTAAGTGCAGTCTCATAGCTTTTTTCAGTCCGGGACGCCAGTATTATACCCACCTGGGATAAGGCTGCGATTTCGAAGAAAACGTAGAGATTGAATATATCATCAGAAAGAAGAATAGCGGTTACTGCTGCAGTCCCCATGAACATTAAAAATGCGTAAACACCAGATGCTTTTTTAATTTCACTTAATGAAGTAAATATGGCTAAAAAGGCTATTAAACCCAATATAAAGACGAATATTTTTTGAGCACTGGTAAAGGAATAGGTGATAGCAGGATGGAATAAATTAAGTGCAGATTGGGTAATCATATCCGGCAGTCCCTGGGCCATTTGAGGATTATCTATTAGAGGACTGTATCCTCCAAAATAATGTATACCATAATTTGCTAAAAGAGGAATTACAGGTAAAGCAATTCCCACAATTATTGCCAAAATTTTTACACTGCGTTCTTTTGTATGGATCAAATTAAGTAAAAGAGCACATGTGATGGGTAATATAACCATTATAGGAATAAGAGGGTTCATTTTACTACCTCCTGCCTTAAATGTGTGAGGATTGTAACTAACTCTTCAGAATCATGATGGTAGTTTTTTTTGTAAGATTTTTGATTGAAAATTTTAAGTACTTTGAAGACATCGTATTAACTCCCCGCCTAATCATCCAGTATCTTCTTTGAACTGATGGTACCGTGTTTTTTATAGAGCATTATAATAATTCCCAGCATTACTGCCAGAGTACTGGCCCCAATAACAATGCTGGTAAGTACCATGGCATAAGGAAGAGGATAAGAAGCACTCTGGGCAAATGTATCTGCTGACATTCCCGGTAAGAAAATATAAACTATGCCTCCTGGTTTAAAACCCAGTGTAACCAGAAACAGATTAACACCATCACCAATGAAGGCCAGTCCAATGACTTTCTTGATAAGGTTATCCAGAAATAGTGCTGCAAATAAACCCAGCGCAATCAATGCTGCTGCTGTAAAAAATGATGCTAGTTGAACGTCAATGATCATTTTATTCCTCCGTTCTCCGGGTTTTGTAAACCGCTAATGCAAAAAAAACTGGAATAATGGCAGAACCAACAATGGCCTGGGTAAGAGCTACATCAGGAGCCATCAAATATTGATAAAGAAATGCAATAGAAGCACCAGGTATTCCAGTTAATATAGCTGATTTTAAAAGATCACGCTGTATTAAAGCCATTAAGGCTCCTAAAACAGCAGTTATCATGAGAATATATTCAATCATGCTTTTCCTCCCCATAATAATAAGCATTTGCAATAGCATGAGATGCAAAGGGAACCAGTATGAAATAAGTCACCGCCAGTAATGGCTCATATAGCACCAGAAGAGCCAGAATGCAGGCCACATCAGCAATACCCAGGATATGTATCCGGGCGTAAAGAACTTTTTTTCTATCATCCTTGAATCTAATAATTCCAATAGCAGTAAGAATAACTAATATGGAAGCGATAATTAAAATAGTTGATCTTATCAAAGTGATTAAATCCCACATCATATCATCCCCTGAGAACCCTGGCAAAGGCAATAGTACCTACCGGACCCAGTATTACCAGTGCATATGCTATATCTCTGCTGAATCCCAATCCATAAATATTCTGAATCAATATCAAAATAGTGGCCACTGCAATGCTTAAACCAAAAATACCAACCATTCCCATGGCAATAGTTTTTCTGGTGGCAATCCGTATAGATGCCAGAGCAAAGATGGACAATGAAGCCAGAAGAATATATTCTGAAATTAATAAAATATCCATTATACTTCCCTTCCTGTGGTTTTTGTTAGTTTTAGCTTTAGTTTGATGGATTATAACATATTTGATTATTCCAGCATGCCTTTGATATAAGATTCAAATGGAATAATGTCTTCCTTTTTTCGCGGAACAATTGATGCTACCTTAATAACCTGGCGATCTGAATCCAGATCAATAGAAAGTGTTCCTGGTGTAAGGGTAATACTATTAGCCAGAATGGTTTGAGAAACCGGCCTTTTTAATACCGTTTCTATCTCCACCACAACCGGATCTATATTACCGTTTAAGGTCCTTAAGGCAACATCCATAGTGGCTTTCAATATTTCAAAGATTAAAACAACGAAATAAGCAATACCAAAGAAAATTCTCATGAGGAACATAGTAGAAATCTCCTTTATTCAATAGGTGATTATATATTAGAATTAACATGAATCATGGAAATATATGTACAATGCACTTTCCAAAATAGTACATGCCAATATAATCCATCATTATAAAACATGATATATAAAGATAACGAAATAATTTTAAGTATTTTAGTGAAATTTTTCATTAAATAAAAACTGATTAAACGAACATATTTGTAATAAGAATAAAAATAATTACATAAAAAATAAATAAACCCCCCAATAAATAATTTAATTATCCTAATAAATGAATATTTATAGTTTTAATCTGTAATTCCGGATAGAATAAATAAGGATCGGATATAAATGGAATTGAAAAAACTAATTAATTTTTCAGAAAAATTTATTTCAATTTTAATAATCTTAGTAACCTGTATACTGTTTTCCATATCTATCTACACTCTTTTATCCAGTATTGTGCTGGCTGATGCTATTACCAATGATTTGTTATTCCAGTTAACCAACCAATTCCTGCAAAATGCTTTACTATTTATAATAGGGCTTGAAATAGCACTAACTCTTATAAAACACAGTTTTGTTAATGTAATTGAGCTTTTAATATTTGCCATGGTTAGAAAAATACTCCTGGCAAGTGAAAGTTCTCTGGACGTAGTATTAGTCGTTTTAAGTATTATAGCGCTCATACTGGTTAGAAACTACATCAAAAAAGAAACCATGGAATCATTGCTAAGAGAAAGCTAAGTTTCAGGTTAATATTTTTTAACTAAAATAAGAATTAATTAGTATATATTTTAGATTTCCTGCACCATCCCCTATTAAAATAGGTAGGATAAAGAATAGAAGGATAAAACTAACCAGATGGCAATGGAAAAAAATCCTAATGGTTTCTTAAACTTGGTAGTCACAAATGGCCTTAATAACTCTACACCACTGGGATTGAACATGTCAAGTATACTATGGCTTAAGAAGCCTAAAAATATCGGCCCAAATACATTATACAGATTTAAAAAATTATAGGCGGGCAGGGGTATTAAAAAAATTCCTAAAAGAGATATGAATAAAAAAGGAATTATTATACGCTTGTTGACTGCTAAAACTCCTAAAAATAAAACTATTATGGCAAAAATGGCCTCTTTATCCAGCCCCCATGTACTGAGGAAAAAGTAGGTGGAAATCACCAGAATGGTCAGAAAAAGAGATAGAATGATTATTCCTATAAGCGAGTGAGTGAAACCTCTGTGTCGGGATAGATAAAAAATCAATGCCATGTCCATTAAGATTATACCTATGGTGTAAGGTAAGCCCAGCAGATAGGTAATCACCGTTAGCAGGAACCCGGTTAAAAATAGAATAGAAATATTTTTTTTCTTAAGTTCGTGATCAAAGTCAGGTAAAGATGCACCTATAACTGCTAGAGCAAGGGAAAAAATGTTAAAATAAAAGGGCAGGATGAATATCAGAGCAAAAATTGCGTGTTTTTTATAAGAGGACATTTTTATCTCCCGGTCTACTTGAGGTTTCTATATAAGTTAATCTTCAGGGCAGGTAATTCCTAGGCTAAAAATTTTGTATATTCCCTTCCATCATATAAATGTTAATAAAATAGATTATTTAATTCAACGAAGGATTTTAAAATGTTTTAAAAACACCTTCATTTGTAAAAAAGAGCGTTCTATACTTCCCGGATTAACTTTTCCATTTTCGGAAACTACTTCACATGTTACCGATGGTATATTCCTCAAGTTACATTCATCTTCCAGCGCTCCCTTGTACATGGAGCCTGCTTCATCATAGCAAATCAATTCAGAAGAAGTTTTTTGAGTAATGTATCTGGCAATATTGAAACTGTTTATGCAGGGTTTTTTCGTGCAAAAAACACTCTCCCTTCCAGGATTGCTTTTAGGTTTAGTAGAGTGAAAGTCAGCCACTGCATCTAAATTAAGCATTTGAATAAATTTTAAGATTATATTTGTTATGGATCCCTCACTGGAAGAGGCTCTATTGAGGTCTGATCCTTTAAACCATCTAGTATTTTCCATAGTCGCACCGGGTGCAGCAAAAGGTATTAAATAGACGGTACCCCACACCGGAACATTTTTCATATATTCAATAAGATTTAAGGCAGCTATTTGAGGAGGAAGTTCGTTTCCATGCACTCCTGCTACTACCATTACCTTGGGCCTACCATTACCTAATTCAATAAGAGGAGTGCCCATTTGGGCAGATTTAATAATGGAATCAAACTCATTAACTGGAAAAATATTCTTTTTTAAGTAATGATTATCCTGAATATTGCCTCCAGCATGGGGAGATAATATAGAAATTTTTCCCTCTGAAATGATATCATTACTATTAAAACTCATTTAAATCCCATTAAATATCCAATATATGGTTATTGAAATCTTTAGTAATAAAATTCATTTAAGTGATTTATAACTTCTAATACTGACTTCCATTATATGCTTCATTTTTAGTAAATGGAAAATCCGAATATGTATTTATTAGATTAAGCTGGGCCAAACATAAATACTATATTTAATTTAATAAATAATTAAATAAATTTTCTATTTGATTTTTACAATAACTATTCTACAAGTACATTCCATGAAGTTATAATGGCATTTTACTAAAAAATTTTATAAATCAGTTAGGTCAAATGGATATTTTTAAATGAATCTGATTAGATAAATAAGTAATTATAACTCTAAAATTTATTAAAATAAAACTCATTAGGTGATAAAATGGATAAAGTGGTTCTGGCATTCAGTGGTGGTCTTGATACATCAGTTTGCATTAAATTACTTGAAGAAAAATACGACATGGAAGTAGTGACTGCTTGTGTGGATGTAGGGCAACCCCGGGAAGAAATTGAGCGTCCCGCATCTGTAGCCATGGATATTGGAAATTATAAACATTATACCATTGACGCCCGAGAGGAATTTGCTTCGGATTTTATATTTCCTGCTATTAAAGCAAATGCATTATATGAAGGGTATCCCTTGAGTACGGCCCTGGCAAGGCCACTTATTGCCATGAAAATTGTAGAACTGGCCCATAAAGAAGAGGCAGATGCTATTGCTCATGGATGCACTGGTAAAGGAAATGACCAGTTCCGATTTGAGGCCATTATACGTTCTTTATCTGATTGTAGAATAATCGCACCAATAAGGGAATTGAATTTAACCCGGACTGAGGAAATGGATTATGCCCGTTCCTGTGGTATACCTCTCCCTTCAGACAAATTATACAGTATAGATGAAAATTTATGGGGAAGAGCAATTGAAGGGGACATATTAGAAGACCCCATGGTTGAACCCCCTGAAGATGTATTCAGCTGGACCCGCTCCAGTGCAGATGCCCCTGAAGAAAGCCAGGCCATAGAAATGGAATTTAAAAATGGTGTTCCCACTGCCATAAATGGGGATAAACTCAACCCTCTGGATTTAATTGGTAAATGTAATGATCTGGCAGGGATGCATGGTATTGGTAGGGTTGATATAATTGAAGATAGAATTATAGGGCTTAAAAGCCGTGAGATATATGAAACCCCGGGTGCTTTCTTAATTTTAGCCGCACATAAAGCCCTGGAACAGATGACACTAACCAGAAATGAGCTTAAATTTGCAGAAATTGTTAGCAATGCTTATTCCGAATTAATTTATGATGGTATGTGGCACGAACCATTACGAGAAGATCTGGATCACCTATTAAACCGTATGCAGGAAAGGGTAAGTGGAATTGTTCGCTTAAAGTTACATAAAGGAAGTTTACGGGTGGTGGGCAGGAAATCTCCTAATAGCCTTTACAATCAAGAAACCGTGTCCTTTGAAGATAAAACACTGGATCAGTGCGAAATGACTGGTATGGTCAAGAATTATGCCATGCAAGCCGCCATATACCATAAAGTGTTTAAAAAATAGGAAAATCCTCCTTATCTTTTTTTATTAAAATAATCTTTCGAAAATTATAAAGATTTTGTGGAGATAAAATGGACATTGTATCATTCATAAATCTTCTGGTTATTGGACTATTCCTGGTTCTTTTAGGAATAGTTGGAATAAAAATACTGTTTAAAATTGGAAAAACAGTTAGTGGAATAGTGTTTAATATGTTACTGGGGTTTGCCGTACTTTTTTTAGCGAATCTATTGCCCTTTATCAATATACCTATCAACATTCTCACCATAGCAGTGGCTGGTTTTGGAGGTATAATGGGAGTGGGTCTTTTAATATTTGCCCAGGTTTTAGGATTTTTTTAATTAATTATAATGAATGTAAGAATATCAGTACTGCATGGCTTCAGCTAAAAACTGGATCATCATTGAAGCTGTAAAATTAGGCCCATATCTTTTTTCAGCCATTTCACCAGCTAGACCATTAATAAATGCCCCTAAACATCCTGCATCGAAAATGGGAATGCCCTGTGCCCTCAGGGTAGCCACTATTCCTGCCAGGCAATCTCCTGTTCCACCTACAGTCATTCCAGGGCTTCCTGTTTTATTTAATCTGAATTCACCCTGCTGCATAATTAGATCCACTTTCCCTTTTAACAGTACCGCTCCTTTAATGGTGGGTGTGATAGTTTTTAAAACCTTTATTTTTTCTTCCAGATCAACCTTGAAATCAACATCTTCCCTGAAAAATGCATTAAACTCCGATGAATGAGGAGTTATAATCAAATCTTCATAATCTTTAACTATGTCCTTTTTTACCAGATTTAAAGCATCAGCATCCATTACCAGGGGTTTATTTATTTTTTCAAGAATGGAATTAAAGGCTTTTTTTGTTTTTTTATCCTGAGAAGCACCGCAGCCCATTAAAACGCAATCTACCTTGTGGGCCATTTCCAGGATATCATCCACCATCCCCTCATTAATAACCTCCCCTTCCAGACCCCTTACTATTAAATCTGGAGAGTAGGATTTTAAAGGTAGAGCAGCAATTTCAGGACATACCACATATACCAGATCCGCCCCGGTATTTAATGCAGAAAGTCCGGCTAATGCTGGAGCACCAGTATAATCTTTGCTCCCCCCTAAAACCAGAATCCTGCCATTTGCCCCTTTATGATCATCTGGATTTCTTTTTTTAATGCGTAAAAAATCCCCTTTACCTAAAAATAATTCTGCCTGTTCTGGTATTCCAATATCACATACCCTGATTTTGCCCGTATATTCTGAATTTAAGTGCAAACCAGTTTTAGCTTTATGAAAAGTAATGGTATAGTGGGCTTTGACTGCTAAGTCTTCTATTTTTCCATTTAAAGGATTTAATCCACTGGGAACATCAACAGCTATTTTAGTACCGGATATTTTATTAATTAATTTGATGGCCGACCTTGAAGGTTCTTTAAGTTTTCCTTCAATTCCCGTGCCCAGAATAGAATCCACAACCACCGAATTATCAAGATCTTTTATTTTAAACTCATCTAAATCCCTTGAATCATTAATATGATTAATTTTTAAACCAGGAGCATATGCAGACATATTTTCCAGTATTAAATAGTTAGATTGACTTTGTGAAGAACTGAAATTACGGGGATGATTTAATAAAAAAATTTCTACCCCATGCCCATAATTTAGGAGGTGTCTTCCCGCAACCAAACCATCTCCCCCATTGCCTCCAGAGCCCGTAAAAATAATTAATCTTTCTGGTGAGGGATTTAAGGTCCCTGCAATAGAGGATATGTGACGTGCCAGACAGCCACCTGCATTTTCCATTAAAGATAATCTGGAAAGTCCCATATATTCTGCATTAAGGTCGGTGACCATCATGTCCAGTGGATTCATACTATCACTAGTTATAAATATACAGTACAAGATATTTAATTATAACTAAAAAGGAAACCCCCTTAAAATATTAATGCATCAATGCAGGTGTTTTTAATGGCCCCTTCCCGCATTCCAAAACTTCCTCCTTCTAAAAATTTAACTGAAGCTCCCTTATCTATATTTTATTATGCAATCCTGGCCTTAATGGGACTTATATTTTATGGTTGGATAGGTTCCATATTCATAATGAAACTGGATCCCATTAATGCCATTTATTTTGCCATAATTACCGTGGCCACAGTAGGATATGGAGATATAACTCCTGTGGGGGTTTTTCAAAAAATTTTTTCAATGACTCTGGCCATAGGTGGAGTGGGGCTCGTTGCTTATGTTTTCAGTATGAGTATATCGGTGGTAACCATGACCTTTCAGGAAATAACTTCTGGTTCAAAAATAAGGAAAATGCTGTCATCTACAGAAAATCATTTTGTATTATGTGGTTATGGTCGAGTAGGGGCTGCAGTTTTTGAAGAATTAAAAGAACGTAATCAAAAAGTGATTATTGTTGAAAAAAGCAGGTGTCTGGTGGAAAAAGAGTTATGGGAAGATCCCCATATTCTGGCCATACCCGGAGATGCTACTGATGAGAATGTACTGAGGTATGCTGGAATTGAAAGGGCCAAAGGAGTAATTATAACCACCGGAGACGATGTGGATAATCTATTCATTACCCTGGCTTCCCGTGAAATACAATCGGAAATATGGATTGTGACTCGTGCCAGTAAAAAAGAAAATATAAAGCGTCTTTATAAATCAGGGGCAGATCGGGTTATCTCTCCCGAGATAAGTGGGGGAGAAGACATTTATTTTGCAGCAATTGAACCCACCATGATGAAAATCACAGTTAAACACGATGTGGGAAGCATTAAAAAAGAAGCTAAAATCATTCTAAAATATGGGTGTACCCTGGAAGACGTCGAATATCATTTACCTGAATTTAAAGCTCCCCTATCCCGAAAAATAGGTGTATCACAAATAGAACAACTAAACCAGTTTATGGATAGTTTGAAACAGGATGTTAATCGTAAAAATTCCCTGGAAAAGATATATGAATCAGTGAGTGGTATCCATTCCCACTGGATTACAGGGCCAGATAAAAAAAGCCTGGAAAAAGTAGTAAATGAACTGGATAAAGAAGGTTTACTTTTAGGAGTTAATTTAGAGGATCAGGAAATAAAAAAAATTGCCCGGAAATATGGCCGCCTGGTGGAAGTGGTTATTAAACCAGAAATGCTGATTGTGGAAAATCATGGCGTAGATGATATCGCCCAGGAAGCAGAGATAATATTCAATGCCGGGGGTAAGCTGGAAGATATAGAATATTATCTGCCGGGATTTGGAGAACCATTGCAGCGTAAAATTGATTCCTCAGATATGGATGATGTAAGTCATTTTTTAGATAATCTGAAGAAAAATTCAACTCGTAAAGATGCCCTGGATAGAATTTATACATTATCTGGAGGAGGAATACATTCACACCGGGTATCTGGTCCAGATACTAAAATTTTATCCCAAATAGAAAAAGATCTTGAAAAAAGCGGATTTTTATTGGGGGTTAATCTATCTAAAGCGGAAATAAAGGAGATAATAGAAAGATCTGGTCGGGTGGTGGAGATGCTGGTTAAACATCAGGTAGGGGAAATTGATGATAAACGCATTATTATTGAAATGGGAGGCCGTATACTGGATTCCAAGCATTATTTACCAGGAGTAAAACAGGTGGTTACCCGGAATTTGAATATTAAAACCAAAGAAGACCTGAAAAATTGTGAAAAAGAACTGGAAAAGGAAGATGCTAAAAGGTCTTTAACTGCACTCTATGAAATATCCAGGCATATTCATTCCCATACCATAGCTGCATCTGAAGAGAAAAAAATTAAACAAATAGAGGATAAATTATATCAAAAAGGAGTGTTGCTAGGAGTTAACTTAACTGAGGATGAAAAGTGGAATATTGTTGAAAAGGAGAATGTTAAAAAATTCTGTATTGAAAAATAGAAAATATCCCAGATTATATTTAAAAATTAAAAAAGAAGAAAAAAGGAATTAAATATTAAAATAATTCCTGTAATTTGATTTGATAGGCACCCAGGCTGCCGCCATAATTACCTGCACTGATTTTTTTGATTCCTGTAACTGTACAGGCCGCTTTTATTCCTTCTTTCATGGCTTCTTTGACAGCTTCTTCCGTTACACCATCAATAACTATTTCATAAATACCATTAACGTCTGCTGGGATTTCAGTGTCTTCTACTTCATCTTTAAGGGTTACACACATCTTTTCATTGGTGGATGCATTTAAAAACTTGTACTTGTTGGACCCAACTTTAGATCCAGAAGCAACCATACCGCCCGGGAAAGGAGTTATTGTTCCTTCAACCGACATTATAGCATCAACAGCTGCTTCAGCTGCTATTAATGCTGAAGCAGGACTATCTCCCAATATGAAGAAATTCCCTCCAGCTACACCCTTTTTAATTCCAAATTCGCTGTCAATCAGGAAATCTCCAGACATGATAGGGATGGAATTTACCATTCTTCCTCCTACTTCTACCTCTTTTTCAAATCCGTCCCCAAAGAACTTGAGTTTGAATCCTATTTTTAATTTTTCATCAGCATCATCAAGTGCATCGAAAACTGCGGTGGTAGGGGCAGTTAAAATTCCCATACCAATTCTTTCCAGAAGTTCGTGGTCCAGTTTTTTCTGGGTGGGATTACAAATCATTATATTGTATCCAGGTCTACCATCAGGAGTATCCTGTGGAGGAACATAACCATCTATCCCTGCTTCAGCTGGACAACCAATAACAGATGTTCCGTAACCTGTAGCTTCAGTTGCTGCTATTTTAGCCAGTTTTTTAGTTGCTGCTGTTACCAGTACACGAGAAACCTGTATGCCAAAAGCTTCTGCAAAAGTATCTTCAATTTCAACACCATTTATTTCCATTTATTATCACCGAATCATAAGTAGGCCAAGTATTTTTATATAGTTTTCTATTTAACTCATCACCTAATAATCTCCTGAAAAACCAGATAATCTAGAAAAGCATTAATTGTAGTTTAAATATTAATTTTTAATACCTTTAGGAATTATAAATTAAATAAAACAAATATTTTGAACAATTTAAGGACTATAGAACTGATTAAATCTTAAAAAAAAATTTGATAAACTTTTAAAATTAGGGACTGTAAAAGTGGTTGAACTTAAGATAATTATTAAAAAATTAATCCAAATGTTTATTATGTGTTTATTTTCGGGGGACCTCGATTAAAATATTGGTTCCAGAAGAAAGGTTGGTTTGAATGGTAGCATCCATCTGATTTACCAGACTTTTGACCAGTTGCAGACCTAAAGATTGAATATCATCAAATTTTGAACCTTTGGGAAAACCTTTACCATTATCTGACACTTTAAGTACGTATTTTTCAGGGGTATCATGGAATATAACTTTAATTTCTCCTGGCACCCCGGGTACAAATGCGTGGCGGAAACTATTGGATACTAATTCACTGATAATCATACCCATGGGGATAGCTGTATCCATTTCCATTAAAACATCATCTAATTCTAAATTCAGGGCTATGTTGCCCGGTTCAGGATAGTAAGTACTTAGTAAGCCGGAAATTATGCTCTTAACATATTCAGAAAAATTGATACTGGTTAACTTATGGGAGTGATGTAATTTTTCATAAGCCTTGCGAATAGATTTTACCCGGTTATGTGTATCCTGGAGGAGTTCTGCATCTTTATTATTTTCCATGTAAGATTTTTGGAGGTTCATGAGACTGCTTACAATCTGTAAATTTTTTTCTATCTGGCGATAAATTACTCCAATCAAAGCTTCAGTGGATTCTTGTTTATCTTTCAGAACCTTTTCACGGGCTATGTGTCTTTCATAATCATTAACAGATGCTAAAATCAATTTATAATTGTCTGTATTTAATACAGAAGTTTTTACCTCCACATGAACCAATTTTCCTTCACTGGTAATGAATTCATATTCATCCGGGCCACTGGAAATACCCTGGACATTCTTTCCCAAAATAATCTTTGCCCGGGATCTTTGGATAAGAGGCATTATTTTAAGTCCCAACCAATTTTTACCCAGTAAATCTTCCTTTTTATAACCTAAAAGTTCTTCAAAAGAATTATTGCACTCAATGAGGTTTCCTTTAAAATCATAAATATAAATGGGTAAGGGGAGCTGGTCCAGAATAATATTTAGTGCCAAGGATGAATTTCTAATTTCCTCGCGAATTTCATCTAATTTCAATAATCGCTCTTTTTTGGGCAAATTTTTGAAAATAGAATGATTGTCTTCTGGATAATAATCTTCCTGCATTTAAATTCCTCTAAATAGGTACTAATTACCTCAAATATAATCAAGTGCAATGGGAACTGGTCTTTTTCTAGCTTCTTGCACTAGTATATCTAATATTATTTTATTTCCAGTAATAAATTAGTATCTTTTTTACTATTATCAGTTAAAATTCAACCATTTCATAGCTAAGGTCACCGGGATCAAGTAAAACCAGGGATTTTTTACCAGTTAAATAACCACAGCATTCTCCCGGGTTTATAAGCATGGTTTTGCCAGTAGAAATCCCAAATTGATGACTATGTCCCCTGATTACAATATCATACTTCCTGCACTGGACTAAAGATTCCACCAGAGGCGGTATATTACCATGTATTACTGCTATTCTTCTGGAGGCAAATGAAATATCCTTAAAATCCTCCAATAAACATAAATCTGAAAAAGCTATTTTAAGGCCTTCTCTTTCCCCATCATTATTTCCATAAATGGCCTCTAGAGGAGCTTGAAGTTTTAAAAATTCACCAGCAGTGAAAGGAGAAATCAAGTCACCGGCATGAATTACCAGATCTACTTGATTTTTATTGAATATTTTTACAGCCTTTTTTATTGCATTCAGGTTATCATGGGAATCAGACATGATGCCTATCATTATAACCACTTCCCGTAGACTAAATTCATTATGTGTTTACAATCACCAAAACCCATTATCATATATCTATTTATTCCGTTATTATACTAACCAAAACTGGTAAAATTTGTTATTTTTAATTTTATATGATTAATGCTTTGAATGATTTTTTGCAGTTATTGGATTAAATTAAGATAATTTTTAAATAATTGTGGATTATTTTGAAAATTAAGTTAAAACCAGATTATTAGATACTTTAGACTTCCATTAAAATAATATTATTTCTTCCTCTGAAAAGCCAAAATATTTATGTACGGCTGATTATCTTTTATACGGTATTAATGAGATATGTTGGAAAAAGAGATTTAAAAGTTATCCTGGAACATTTAGGCATAATAATGCAGGTCATTGGTTTTGTAGTATTACTGCCCATATTTGTAGCTTTAATATATGGCGAAGGAAATTACATTGGTTTTTTGATTCCATCCTCCATTTCCATTACCACGGGGACCCTTCTTAAAAAATTTATTTCTAGTTCCGGGTCAGTAAGGCTTAAACACGGAATGATGGTGGCAGGATTAGCCTGGCTGTGGGCGGCCCTTATTGGTAGTATGGTTATGATGCTGGTTATTGATATTGATTTTATTAATGCCTATTTTGAGAGCATATCTGCCTGGACCGGTAGTGGTCTGACCATTTTCTCCAATGTGGAGATTTTGCCTAAATCCATATTATTTTTAAGGAGTTTGAAACAGTGGATTGGTGGATTAGGAGTGGTTATTGTAGTAATAGGCATACTCATCCGTCCCGGGACTGCCGCATCCCGTCTTTATAAATCTGAAGCTCGGGAAGAACGGATCAAACCCAGTATCAGCAATACGGTGAAAACTATATGGTGGATTTACCTCTTTTATACCGTTCTGGGAGTGATACTCTATGGTCTGGCCGGTATGCCCTTATTTGATGCCATTAATAACACCATGACCAATCTATCCACTGGTGGAATGTCCATCAAGAATGATAATATTGGATCCTATGGTAGTGATTTAATATATTACATCACTATTTTTTTAATGATAGTGGGAGGTACCAGCTTCTTAGTACATTACAAAGTTTTTAAAGGGAAATTCAGCCGTGTTTTTAAAGACATACAATTCATAGCCATGTTAATAATCATTATTCTTTTTTCGGCGCTGATTATAATAAATAGATATTTATTACCTATAGATTCTGTTTTCCATGTTGTTTCTGCTCTAACCTGTACTGGATCTAACATACAAACCCTGTCTGAGATGCAGGGTTGGGCAGGTTATGTTAAAATTATTATAATTATGGCTATGGTTATAGGGGGTGCTGCTGGTTCCACCACTGGTGCCATAAAACTTATCCGTTTAGTTACCATATTTAAAGGAATTTACTGGGAAATAATGAGAATCATAACACCAGAAGGATCGGTAATTCCCAGAAAAATTTCTGGAAAGTCCGTAAGTGATGTGGAAATTAGGGAAGCCAGTGCTTATACCTCCATTTATTTCATATTCCTTTTTATTAGCTGGCTTTTACTTTCCAGTTATGGTTATGATACCCTGAATGCTTTATTTGAGGTAGTTTCAGCCCAAGGAAATGTGGGACTTAGTATGGGAATAACTACTGCAGAAATGCCTAATATTCCCAAGATATTTTTAATATTTAATATGTGGCTGGGCCGTTTGGAGATTATTCCAGTTATGGTTCTATTTAGAACCTTTTTAGAAGTTTTCAAGAGAAATTGAAATTTAAGAAAAGCTTATTAAGGGGAATATTCAAAGAATTCTACCTATTAAATATATCCTTAATTGCCTTAAAATCCATTTAATTCTTAAAAAAGGTGCATAAATGTATGTGGTTATAATAGATGCAGGAGGCCTAGGTTTAAACCTGGCCAAGCTCTTAACAGTCGATGGTCATGATGTGACCTTATTGAAAAGGATAAAACTACCTGTGAAAATGCAGCATCAGAAGTGGATAGTCTGGTAATATGTGGTGATGGAACTGATCCCCATACCCTGGAAGAAGCAAATATAAAAACCGCAGACGTTTCGTAGCCGCTACCAGAAACGATGAAGCAAACCTTTTATCCTGCATACTGGTACGCGAATATAAAATCCCTAAAATCATAGTCCGTGCCAGCAATCCGGAGCATGAAGAAGCATTTAGAAAAGTGAAGGGAATTGAAGAAGTTATTTATCCGGAACATGCGGCCGCATTAAATTTAGAAAAGCTAATTAAAAAAGGTGTGTGAATGTACATTGTTATAATGGGAGGAGGTCGGGTAGGATTAACCCTGGCCAATCTTTTAATATCCGATGGTCATGATGTGACCCTTATTGAAAATGATGAGTCTTTATGTGGTAATGCTGCAGTGGAGCTGGATGCCCTGGTAATATGCGGTAATGGAACAGATACCAAGACCTTAGAAGAAGCCAATATAAAAACCGCAGACGTATTCGTAGCCGCTACAGGAAATGATGAAGCAAACCTTTTATCCTGCATACTGGTACGCGAATACAATCTTTCTAAAATCATAGCCAGGGTAAGCAACCCGGACCATGAAGAAGCATTTAGAAAGGTGGGCATTGATGATGTTATTTCCCCGGAACGTGCAGCCGCCGGATATCTGGAAAAACTAATTACCAGACCTAAAGTTGCCGATTTAATAGTCATGGGACATGGAAATGCCGAAATACTGGATATGACAGTTCAAAATAAAAAAATAATCGGTAAAACTGTGGGAGATATTAGTCCTACCGAGGATTACCTCATTGTAGCTATCTATAACAATGGAGAAATAATTATACCCCGCCCCCAGATGATCCTGGAAGCAGATAGCAAGGTATCAGTACTGGTAAAAATAGACGCGGTAAAATCAGTGACCAAAATATTCACCAGTTAATCAAAAACTATTTTTAAAAGAATTATTTTGTTATAAGAAATTTACAAAAAATTATCCAGATATTTTTTCATTCGTATTGAAGCAATATAATCCACTAATATTCCATTTTATAAATTATTATCAAATTTAGAAGGGAAAATTTCCCTTACTATTTTATTAACTATACCTCAGTATAGTTGTAAGTTATACTAATTTTAACTTTTTATAATTGGTTTTTTCCTCAGGAAGATCAAAAGAGCAATGGAAAACAAATACCCCTTCCCCCTAGAACGGAGAATGTGGCTATACTTCCAAAATTTTCAGCGATGGCTCCGGCAAATAGGGGCCCATAGCCAAAATTTGAAAAAAAGTCCCCAAGTTCCTGTACTTCCTTTTTGGCTTGTGGAACATCATGTAAATTAGCAAATATGCTCTGAACCACTGGAATTAGCAAGCTGATAAAGCAGGAAGATAAAAATACTATTATTATTAAAATTAATGGATTTTCAAATAAAAACATAGTTGAAATAATTAAAGAGCATATCAACAGCCCGAAAACTGCTGTATTTTTTTTGCCAAATTTCTTACTTATTTTTCCCACCAGCCCCCCCATGAGAAGAGCAGGCAAATAGTATGCAAAAAGGAAAATCCCGTCAAAAGGTTCCAGGGGCAATCTTTCAGCCAGTATGGGGCCAAGTAACATAAAAAAGGAATCATATACCGCCCCGTAGGATACTAAAAGTAGCAAGGGAAGAATAATCCTTCCGATTTTTTTCCAGCGACTTAATTCTCGGAAAAAATTTACTGGCAGATTTTTTTCCTGCGCAGGTATAAATTGTTTTTTTATTTTTGGCCTTAATTAGAAGAACTGCAAAAAAGAATACTGATAGGGAAAGAAATATTAATGCTAATATAAAAGGTTCCCCTCCAACTGTTCCCACTATTACAAAACCTGCTAATAAAGGCGCAATAAGATAGCCTATAGACTGGAAGACTTGAACTATTCCGAAATTATTAGATAATTTTTGTTTTGAAGAGTATCTACTCACAAAATCAATGCTTCCAAAATTTTTCAGGTCATAGTAAAACCCCCACATGGCCATGGCCGCTACAAATGATAAAAACGTGTTAGCTATCCAGATGGTAAAGATATATAAAAAACTAACTGCAAACATGATGATAAAAAGTCTGCGGTAAATTGATTCTTTGAATATTTTGTATATTGCAAAATCAAATAAGGCACCAGAGATTGCTGCGGTACTGAATATTATACCCGCAGTTGTTTTTGAGAATCCCTGCTCCAGAATCACCAGTGGAATCAAATAACTTATAATTCCATCAAAAAGCATGAAAAAAAGAATTATAATGGAGAAAATATAGATTAAATTATTTTTTGATCCACTGCGCCAGATCCATGAAAATATTTGATCATATTTTAACATTTATCATAATTTTATAAATATAGTATATAAGATTTAATATTTAAATTGAATATTGAAAGCTTATACTTATTTTTTTGATTGTGTTAGACAAAAGTGGATCTGGATTGTTTATTTAATAACAGAAAAAGTTTCTAATCTAATTAAAGGACGGATTGAAACTTATAACCAAATATGCTTTATATAAGTAATATAATTTTATATTATGGATTTATTTACCCACTTTATTGTTCCCTTCATCCTGCTGTTTTTCTTAAAAAGCAGATATAAGCTGGAAGGTGCCTTTGGTGGAATCTCAGTGGACTTTGATTTTTTTATAATTTTTGTGGGAATATTGTTTCCCCAGCTTTTTGTATTCACCCACCGGGGGATTACCCACTCTTTTATTTTTGGATATGTATCTGCAGTTATATTCCTGTTTATTATAACCCGGATCCCGGTGCAAAAAACTATTGGCAGGATAATTAAACGTGATTTGAATCTTATATTTACATATAAAACTATTTTAATAGCTTATTTTGGAGTTTTAATCCATCTATTGCTTGATTTTTTAACAACTGGAGGTATACCTCTTCTTTATCCATTTAGCCTTGTCCGTTTTAGTGGAGAGATATATTATTATACTGATGCAATTACCACCCTGGCGGCTTTAGTGGTGATGGGATGCCTTTACTTTAGAATTGACCAGCGTTATAAAAAAGGGGCCATGATATTGTTTATGGTTTTATTAATTTCTATGGGTGGATCAGGGCTTATGAAAAAATAATGCACTAAACAGTTTTGAATCAGAAATAGAATGAAATTTTAATTATATTTCTGCTTACCCTACCAGTGATATGTTTAACTGGAACGTGGTTTTAAGAAGTAATGATAATCAGAGATATGCTCTTTATGAGTACCAGGGTAGAAATGAAGAGAAGATTTTCCAGGGCAATTATAGCGCCCTTACCATAAAAAATGGAACCTATGATTCCGCCATGGTGGCAGTAAAAAAAGCAGATCAGCTGAGTGTTGTTGAAAACTTTAAATGGAGATCATTTTATACCGGGATTGGCGCACCATATGAGGATGGTCAATGGAAATTAACTTATTTTGATATTGTAGGTAGTTACGCCACCCAAAACAATTTACCGGTTTATATTGAAAACTAGAAAAATTTTGAAGAAAGAATATTAAATTTAAAAAAATTAAAACCTTTTAATCATATTATAGGCTAATTCTAAATGTTTTTGGCCGTTATCGACCCAGGGACCATGCCCGGGCAGAAGGTATTCTACTCCCAAATCTTTTAGTTTATTTATAGAATTCTGCATATCGTGCTGATTTCCACCTACATCCAGGCGTCCAAAGCCACCGTTTGCAAATACAGTGTCTCCTGAAATCAGGATTTCCCCATCCCAAAGGCATATCCCTCCCGGAGTGTGGCCAGGAGTATGTATGATCTTAAAGTCGCCAATTTTATTTCCCTCTTTCAATTTATGGTCTATTTTCACCGGTTCCAGGGATTTACCAAACATATAGGAAACTGTGGTCATCTGGTCTCCGCTTTCCATGGCAGGAGCATCCAGTTCATGAATGGCTATTTCTGCTGAAAATAAACTATTGCCCCCCACATGATCGTAGTGGCAATGGGTATTAACGATACAGGAGATATCCCCGGGGGAAGTGCCCGCCATTTTTAGCTGGGAAAAAAGATATTCTTTATTATTTCCCGTTCCCGTATCAACCAGAACATCCCCTATCAGGTACATGTTAGAGTCGTAGCCATATCCTTCAATAAAAAATACGTCATTAATTTTTTCCATATTTTCAACCTGAATTTTAGAATAAATTTAAAGTAAATTTAAGAATTAAAAAAATAGTAATGGGGTCACCGGGATTTGAACCCAGATCCTAGGATTTCTCTTGCCTCAGTACTCCAATTGGTCATCATACTGTCCGTCAGAGCGCGCGTTTCTTCAAAGACAACTGGAGTCCCAGATGATAGCCTGATTACACTATGACCCCTTAAGATAATTTTTAAGTTGAAAACTCTTTTTATGAATCAAAAGCCAAGGGTGAGATTTGAACTCACGTGTAATGGATCTGCAGTCCACCGCTTCGCCTCTAAGCTACCTTGGCATAGTAAATAACTAGTAGATTAATTTGATATTTAAACCTTGCGGCGAATTTTTAAAGTGGTAAATATCTGAATCAAAGATCTGATCTCTGAGCCTTTTAAACTATAAGAATTAAGGGTACCTTAAACATGATCTAAATATTTTAGGAAATGGAATATATCCGGTTATGTTTAAGTTTTTTAAGTACTATCTACCACTAAATCCGTTTTAAGATCTATTTAAGATTATTTTTTCATTCTTTTTGGAAGATTCCTTAAATTTAAAGTTATCCGCTACTATTTAAATTAATTATTATCAGAATAAATAGGAGATAATTGAAATTTTATAATAAAAAGGTGAAAAAATGGATTATGAAATTCTATATCAACCATCCTACTCTCTATTGAAACTGGATTTGGAAACTGATGAAGAAGTTAATGCTGAAGCTGGAGCCCTGGTAAGCATGTCCAGTAGCATCTCCATAGAAACTGGAATAAAAGGAGGAGTATTTGGTGGCCTGAAAAGGAGTTTGCTAGGAGGAGAGAGTTTTTTTATAAATAAATTTACTGCCCGGAGCCCGGGCGAAATAACCATTGCACCACCTCTACCCGGAGATATACACTCCATGAATATGGATGATCAAACCATTTATGTTCAGTCTGGATCATTTATGGCCAGCACTATAGGAATAGATATTGATACCAATTGGGGAGGCTCTAAAACATTTTTTTCAAGAGAAGGTTTGTTTTTGCTCAAGATTGAAGGGCGCGGAAAATTATTTGCCTCCAGTTTTGGGGCTATTCATCCAGTTGACTTACAAAGTGGGGAAAATTATCTGGTAGATACCGGGCACATCGTGGCTTTTGAAGAAGGTGTAGGTTATAATGTGAAAAGGATTGGAGGGATGAAGTCAACCTTATTTAGTGGTGAAGGTTTGGTGGTGGAACTAACAGGGCCCGGTCGAGCCTGGATACAAACCAGGAGCGAAGATTCCTTTTTATCCTGGTTAATTCCTCGTTTACCAAAACAAGGATGAGAATTAGAAATAATACTAATTCCGCTGATTTTTTTTATAGCTTAAGCTGTGTAGATTTACCCAGCATTTCATCAAGGTCTAAACCCTTATTAAATGCTAGATCTAAATCTAAACGGTAATTTTTATTTTTAGTAACAATGAGATCGTGAGGAGATAAAAATAGCCATTTTTTATATTTAAACTTGATTCCCACATAAGGTATGGCGCCGAAAATATCTGAAAACTCACATAAACCCCCAATTTTTTCAGATTCAATGTAAATTCTTTCTTTGGATGTGGTTTTAACTTCTATGGCCAGATAGATCTTACCATTTCCTGCCAGAACATCAGGTAATGGTTTTTTAGTAGCTCCACCTGAAGCCGGAGCCCTCATAGCTGCAAAATCTGATTCCCATAATAATCTAACCAGGTCTCTTTCTTCTTTAGATCCTTTTTTTATCATAGAACCAGCTTATAATCCTTAATTGTTATAACCAACCGTTAAAGAACGTAATCCTAATTATCTAAAATAATGAATGGTTAGCAAAATTCAAATATGGCTTTCAATGCCCTTGGCAGTGAATGTTCCGCTTCCAGTTGGTTTATTTATCCAATCAATCCTGGATTGTTTGATTAAAATCCCTTTATCTGGAAATATAACATCTACCACAATTCCACAACGACGATGATGGGGGTTTTTAGTTAAAAATCGCGCAAAAGTTCCTGTGAAGCGATATTTATTTTTTACAAACCATTGGGTAACATATACCCCTTCCATAGAACCTATGTCCTGGCCCTGGTACATTACTCTGGCTCGCATGGATCCACAGGTTCTTTCCATCTTAATCATCAGAATCAATCCTAAGTAAGTGTTGTTTTTTTATTCATTATATAATAAGTAATTTTCTAATTAAATAATAAATGCATAAACAACAGTTTATTAAAATAAGAATAAACATTTTAATTTAAATAATTGATTAAAATAGTATCGAGATAAAAAAATAGATTATAATGGGGCCGGGGCCGAGATTCGAACCCGAGTCGCGGGATCCACAGTCCCGTAGGATAACCACCTACCCCACCCCGGCAATTGATTTTATGATCTCAAAATCATAATTTAATAATATATTTTCAATGCGGGGGCAGGGATTCGAACCCTGGTAGGCCTACGCCAACAGGTCCTAAGCCTGTCCCCTTTGGCCAGCTCGGGCACCCCCGCTATTAAAGGAAAGGCGAAAATCCTTAAAGATTAAAAGGTAAAAATACATTCCGTGCTATTATAAACTGGAATGCAAATTTACTAAAATATTAAAAAATGCTCCGGCCGGGATTCGAACCCGAGTCTTCGGCTCGAAAGGCCGAAATGATTGGCCGGACTACACTACCGGAGCAAGGAATTTTTTTGTGCTTTTAATGGGCCCAATGGGATTCGAACCCATGGCCGCCCGGTTATGAGCCGGGCGCTCTACCTGGCTAAGCTATGGGCCCAAAAACGCCGCCGACAGGGCTCGAACCTGTGACCAATCGGTTAACAGCCGAACGCTCTACCTACTGAGCTACGGCGGCACTTGCCAAGTAAAGCCTGTAAAACAAGCTACAAAGGGCACCTATGTTTACAGTCTTTTAAAACATAGCACTTTAATCGAGTACACTTAGATTGATAGTCATCATATATAAACGTTTGGTAGAGGAATACAATATCCTGCTCTGGTTTCATCAGGGCGTGAAAAAAGCCCAGATTAAAGCAGCAATTAATAAAGTTAAGGGTAAAACCACTACTAAAGTGGATTTTCTGCGAGTATAAATTAATACATAAACCAGGGACATGAAAATCGCTATAAAAAGCGATATTTGAGGTAAAATCATGATTAAAATCCCTTCCAGAATAATCAGAATTAAAGCACCCCATACTACCACATCCCATTCTATTGAATCTTCTGTTTCCTCCTCATGCTCAGTATAGGTCTGGCTTTCATAATAAATATCTTTCGGGTCATGAAGCTGAGAATCCTCCTTTAAAGCTTCAATTCTTGATTTTATTGGTTTAGAAGAATAATTAGAATTCTTTAGAGCTTCCCCACAATTTTTACAAAATTGGGAACTGTCTTCATTTTTTTCCCCGCAGTTTGAGCAGTAAACCATGATTTCATCCTGATCTTTAATTTAATTGTAAGTACATAAAACCATTTTTTTATAAAGAATTACCATTTTAATCAACTTTAACTATATTAATTAAAGCTGATAGGGAAGATATAAGTCTACTTATCTTTATTCCATTACTTATGATTATGAGTTTAATTAGATAATTAAATGTAAAAATAATTATTGTTTATGCACCACGGGCAAAATATAAGATAGTTTTAATATTTAATATTTTCTAACTATGGAGAAAGATATCATTATAAAACAATTTTTTAATGAGGGTAGGATAATGGAATTTCCTTCTCCAGAGATTATATGAATCAAATAAGGTGTAATATGAAAGTTATAGATATTTTAGAGAATTTTAAAGTATTAGAACTTATGGAAAAGGCCAATAAAGTCCATTTGAAAAGACATGGAGACGATATAACCCTGGAAAGGGCAGTTTTTCTTTCATGGTGGTGTGATAAAGGAGACTGTGCCTTTTGTTATATGAGTACCCAAAAACCAAAAATTAAAGACCCTCTAAAAGCCCGTAGAAGTATTAATTCCATATTAACAGAAGCAGAATTATGTAAACGTTTAGGATGGAACATAGAATTTTTATCAGGAGGCTATGGATCTTTTAGTACTTCTGAAATAAAAAAAATAGCCAGTAAAATCTATCAAATTACCAGCCATCCAGTATGGTTAAATACTGGCATTAGTACGGATCTGGCGGAATACGGGGAAGAAATAGTAGGGATTACCGGGGCAGTAGAGGTAGCTAACCCGGAACTGCATGATAAAGTTTGCCCCAGCAAAAGCCTGGAAGATATTGGGAATATGCTTAAAATGGCCGGTGATTTAGGATTTAAAAAAGCTATAACTATCATTTTAGGATTGGGTGAAACCCCTCAGGATCTTGAATATTTATTTGATATGATAAGAGATTGGAGGATCCAGAGAATCACTTTTTATTCCTTAAATCCACACCCGGGGACCCCCTATGAAAATCAACCCTCCCCCCCGTCTTTATATTATGCGGGGATAGTGGCAGCCACCAGGATCACGTTTCCTGATCTGGAAATAGTATGTGGAACCTGGATTGATAACCTGGCCAATATCGGACCATTAATTCTCAGCGGTGCCAATGGTTTGACCAAATTTCCGCTTTTTAAAATGTTCGGGACCCGTTATGGAAAGAGGGTAGAGGAAGAAGTTTTCTGGTCAGGAAGAAATCTGAAAGGAACTTTCAGTGATTATAATCTATTGTTAGATAGTTCCAGCACCCCCCCTGAATTGGATTCTTATATAAAAAGATACATTGATAAGTGCCTTAATAACAAATCTTTAAGTGAGTAAATAAGTGGGTTAGTACCATAACTATTAATCCATATTCATGAACAGTACTTATGACTCATGCTGAATTTAATATAATCTATAATAACTGCTTTAAATTTTTATTAGAGGAGGAATTGCCATTAAGATGAAATGCGGATTGGAAATTCACGTTCAACTGGAAACTGATTCTAAGCTCTTTTGTGATTGTCGTACTAATTACCAGGACACCCCTGCCAATAATAATGTTTGTCATGTTTGTTTGAATCAACCCGGGGCCAAGCCCTATCCCACCAATGAGAAAGCCCTGGAAGGTGCCCTTAAAATTGCACTGATGTTAGACTGTAAGATTGCCAAAGAAATCACCTATTTTATGCGAAAGCATTATAATTATCCAGATCTTTCATCTGGTTATCAACGTACCAGTATACCCATAGGATATGAAGGGGATCTTAATGGAGTAAGAATCCGGGAAGTGCATATGGAAGAAGACCCCGGCCAGTACAAACCAGATACCGGTACCGTTGATTTCAATCGTTCGGGAATTCCATTAATAGAAATTGTGACGGAGCCCGACATGAAATCTCCTGAAGAAGCCCGTAAATTCCTTAAAGAACTAATAAGAGTATTGGAGTACAGTGGAAATGCCCGTGGAGAGGGAACCATGCGAGCAGATGTTAACATATCCCTGGAAGGGGGTAAACGGGTGGAAATTAAAAATGTTAACTCCATCAAAGGAGCTTACAAAGCCCTTAAATTTGAAATGGTTCGGCAAAAGAATTTACTAAAAAGGGGAGTTGAGGTAACACAGGAAACACGTGCTTTTCTGGAAGCACAAATGATAACAGTTTCTATGAGACTAAAAGAAGAAGCTGAAGATTATCGTTATATCCCTGACCCTGATTTACCACCCATGAAATCAGACGATAGTCAGGTGCAGGGGATTAAAGAAAAAATGCCAGAACCGCCTCATATAAAAACCAAACGATTTATGGACGAGTACCATCTGGCGGAAGAACATGCAAAAGTACTTACCTCTGAATTAGAACTGGCAGATACTTATGAAGAAGTTGTTAAGGAAATTGAAGCTGAATTCGCCGCATTGTGGATGAGAGATGAATTAAAAAGGGTTATTTATTATAATAAAATGACTTTCATGGAAAGTGAAATAACAACTTCCCAGATAATAGAACTTCTGCAGATGCTTAAGGACAAAGAAATCACCACCAAAGCTGGTCAGCGTATCATTGAACAGCTCCCCCAAAGTTCTAAAAGCCCTCGTTCTATAGCAGAAGAAATGGGTCTGGTGGGAATTGTTAATGAAGATGAGGTATTAAATGCGGCAAAAAAGGCCATTGAAGAAAATCCCACAACAGTGGAAGATTATCATCAGGGAAAGAAAGCTGCCATGAATTTCTTAGTAGGGCAGGTGATGAAATTAACCCGAGGAAAAGCTGAACCAGGGAATACGGTGAAAATATTGCGTGATTTGCTGAGTTAGAATTCCAGCAGTAGTTGATTATTATGGCCAAAAGTATCTTAAATCTTCTGATGTGGCATCCCGAAAAAAAATTATCAACCTGCAAAATAACATATATCCATCGGGGTAGTCCTTACAATTTAAAGACCGTGCCGGGTTCTAAAATAAAAAAAATCGAAAAAGGATTTTTAGTTCTGGAAGAAGATATACAAATACCTTATCATCGCATAATAAAAATTGAGTGTCCAAATAATTTAATATGGAAAAAAAGCGTTTCTGAAAGTAATATTTAATTGAAGGGATAAACATGACCAATAAAGCCTTGGTAAAGGACTACATGACCAAAGAGGTTATCAGTGTTAAAGCCGAAACCCCTAATACCAAAATAATTCAGCTAATGAAGGATACTGGACACGACGGATTTCCCGTAGAAGAAGAGGGGTCTGTAATTGGGATGGTTACTGCTATTGATCTACTCTTAAAAAGAAGGAATAACTCAGTGCAGGACATAATGTCTACTAATCTGGTGGTAGCTGATCAGGATATGTCCATTAATGATGCGGCCCGGGTAATGTTTAGAATGGGAATATCCAGACTGCCAGTTATAGATAAAAAAGGGAATTTAGTGGGGATTATAACCAATACAGACATAGTAAGATCCCATATTGAACGTTCCACCCCTATGAAAGTGAATTATTTTAAAAAAACTCTGGAACAGCTCTATGGTATTGAAACTGAAATTAAAAGAACTAAAGTGCCCACTAAAAATCTGCGTCCTACCCAGAATAAGGTTTTTGCTGATGAACTACAAGGAAGGACCTATGAACTCAAAAGGGGGTTGGCCGAACCTACTATTGTGGTTAAAACAGGGGATCGTTACGTGCTGGTAGATGGGCATCACCGTACTTTAGCCGCCCTTAAATTAGGATGTAAAGAAATAGATTCCTATGTAATTTATCTGGATCATGAAATAAAATTGGGAATGGAGAAAACTGCGGATTTAAATGGAATATACTCCTTTAAAGACATAGAAATAATAGATGATGCTCAGCATCCTCTTATTGCCATAACCCGTAGTATGAGAAAGAGTAAAATGAATAAGGACAATCAATTAGACGGAGAATATTAATGAATGGCAAAGATGTATTAGAAGAACTATATGATGTTTTAAAAGACCGTCGAGATCATCCTAAAGATTCCTATACTTCCCATTTAATGCAAAATGATAAAAAATCTGCAGAAGATAAAATACTGGAAAAAATTGGAGAAGAAGCCGCAGAAGTTATAATCGCCTCTAAAAATGATGAAAGCCTAGTTCAAGAATCGGCTGATTTAATCTTCCACACACTCTTATTATTGGTTTATAAAGGAATTGAGCTGGATGACCTTTTAGATGAATTTAAAAATCGAAGAAAGTAGTTATTAAATAAAGGGACTATTTCAGGGAAAAAATTTATTAACTATTTTTTTTAGTTTCACTTAACCATACCCTGCGCTCTTCAGGAGTACTGCCGGCTATGGTGCGAAAGATTTTCCGGTGAACATGATTAATCCCACAAAAGTCAAAAACGCAATCTTTCCATATTCTATCCAGCGGATCACCAAATACTTCCATCTCCCGTTCTTCAGGAGTGTTGGAGGTATTCAACACCAGAGCTATTTTTATTTTTAAAAGTCCATGGGGAACACCCGATCCATCCAGCCCTTTAATATGGCCGGTGGTTGGCCCCACCAGTTAGGATGGATTATGATTATGCCTTCTACTTTTTTTATTTCTTCCCTATGTTGCATTACCACTGGATCTTCAGTTTTTCCATTGGCCAGTTCTGTTCCCTCTAAAAGGGGATTGAAGTTTTCATTATAAAGATGGTGGGCATAAACATGGTGATGGTTAGCTTGAAGTGATTTAATAACGGTTTGATACAAAGCATGATTAAAACTTTTTTCATAAGGGTGGGCTACAATGACCATTACCTCCATATAATCACCTCTCTACATTTATTTTCGAGCTACCGCCTTAAAGAAATTATAAAAGAAAGTCCCATCTTCCTCGGCAGATGGCTTTATCTTTAATCTGAAAATCAGAAAAGTCTATCACTTTACTGGATTCCAGATAACGGGACAAATCTCTGCTTTGGACTATTAATTGCCTCTTTCACCAGGAGCTAAACTTCCCATAATTTATTTAAATTAGAGTAAGGATATAACAAATCAGCTTTAGCAAATTCTGAGAGTTGATCTTTTTTTAGATATTTAAGAGATTTCTGGATTGATTTAAGACTGGAAAATAATATTAAGGTAGGTAAACTAACTCGCTCCACCCCACATTCAATCAAATCCGCGATAGAGAACTGATTAATATTATAATTCATGCCTGCTGCAATGCTTACCGGGCCTTCAACTTCTGATTTTATTTTTTTAACCTCATCAAGAGTTTCTACATAGGTTATAAATGCCAGATCCGCCCCTGCGCCCAGATATTTGTTATCACGATTAATTGCAATTTCAAGTCCTTTATCTCTATTTTTTGTAGATTTTAAAGCATCAGTACGGCCATTAATTATAAATTCCGGGAAAATCAAAAGCTAAAGAAGTTTCCCGGGCGGTTTTGATCTTTTTAGTCATTAAGTTCTCATCCACCAATGATAGAGGATAATTACCTTCAGGAATCTGATCTTCAATATTAAGGCCAGACACCTCTGCACGAATAAACCTGTTTACAGTATTTATTACCTTTTCAGGACCCCCATATCCATCTTCAGCATCGGCCATAACCGGAATATTCACTGCATCAACAATACGGCGTGTCCACTCTAAATTTTCATCCAGAGTCATTTCACTTTCCTTTTTGTATCCTGATACTGTAGAAAAACTATATCCTGAGCATTGAACAGCTTTAAACCCTGATTTTTCGATTAATTTAGCACTGATGGCATCATAAGCATCAGGCATTATCAGTGTTTTTCCTGAGTTTAAAAGCTTTTTTAGTAGATTTCAGTTCATTATAACCCCTTTTTAATCTTATAGGAGAATACCCCTATCCCCTAAGCCTGATAATTACACCACCAGTTAATTTTCTAATTAAAAAGTGGCAATAACCAGCATTTCAAAATCTTCAGTGTCCAGCGTATTTTCTCTGCTGAATTTGCCCAATTCACAGCCATAAATGTCTATTTTAGAAAAATTTAGAGACTTTAAAAGCCAGGTTATCTCAGAAGGAACATAGTATCTTTCATTACATTCCAGGGTCATCACTGTACCATCATCGTCTTCTATATCCAGCTGGTATTCATCCCGGAAGGTCATGAGATTAAATTTATTTTCGGAATTAAGTTGAGTAGTGGAATTAGAATTTATAAAGTCTTTTACAGAAGGAATAATGGATAGAGACCATTTAAAGTTGTAAAAATTAATTTTCCTGGATTTTTAAGTGCCCGTGCAGCATTTTCTAAAATCTGGAAGTTCATTTCATCAGTTTCCATTAAAGGAAATGCCCCCTCACAAATCATGATTACCAGATCAAATTCTTCCTGGAAGGATAGATTACGGGCATCGGCTGATATAAAATCAATTTCAACACCAGCCATAAAGGCATTTTTTGTGCTTTATTCAACATGTTTTCAGATAAATCAACTCCCGTTACATTATATCCTCTTTTAGCAAGTTCTATGGCATGTCTACCGGTACCGCAGTCTATATCCAGTATTTTAGTTTCCATATTTTGATTAATTTCCTTCTCAATGAAATCCACTTCTCCGGTAGTGCCCTGTACAAAAGATTCGGATTCGTATTTTTTAGAATAATTAGAAAATAATTCCTGATACCATTTTTGCATTTTATCACCGTTATAAATAATTTGGCAATACCCCTAAAAAAATATTTTATTTATTAAGGGACTAATAAGATTAAGGGAGTGAGTTATATAGATAAATTTTTTAATTAGCTGTTGAAGAAGCTAGAAAAGGGTTAAATGAAGGAGGAATTCCTGTTGGTTCTGTTCTGGTACATGGCCAAAGTGTACTTGGTCAGGGTCATAATCGGCGTCTGCAGGAGGGAAGTGTTATTTTACATGCCAAAATGGATGCTCTGGAAAATGCAGGTAGATTAACAGAAAATATTTATTCGAAATGCACACCCTACACCACTCTTTCACCCTGTGTGATGTGCAGTGGGGCCATATTACTTTATAACATTCCCCAGGTTATAGTAGGAGAAAATAAAAATTTTAAAGATGAAGAGGAACTTTTAAGATCCCGGGGAGTCAGTGTAACGGTTTTACAGGACCATGATTGTATAAAAATTATGTCCGGCTACATAAAGGCTAATCCCAAATTATGGCAAGAAGATATTGGAATAGGCTAGTTTTTCGTATGCAGATAATAAGTGATTAAGGAAGAATAAATTAAAACCATCTTAAAGAACATAAGTTTAATCCCATTCTTATGGTTTATATTCTTACTTTATGAAAAATTAATGGATTTTCAGGAATATTGTTCATTTTATAGAGTATATTAGAACAATACGCTAAACTGGCGAATCATATTTTCTATTTTTTTATCCACATCCCCTCTCCAGACCACTATATCATTTCCCACGATTTTGCCTCCTTTAGACTGACAGATTTTTTTCATTTTACCAATGGCCTGGTTACCACCAGTCCAGTTAAATGGAAGTGATTTGGTGACAAAAAGAGCTATCCTTTTATTTTCCAGAATTGGAATCTGATCCAGATAGGAAGTCATGGCAGGGGCCAGTGTAAATGCATGCACCGGAGATCCGAATATCAATCCATCATATCCGGTAATATCAGGTATGCTTTCTAGATCTACATTTTTAGCCCGGGGAGGGTTTTCTCCTACGGTTTCTACCATCTCCAATTCTACTTCATGCCCCTTTTCTATCAGCTTTTCTTTAAGTTTTAAAGCTGTTAAATGCGTATTTTCAGTTTGCGAGTAAATTACTATCCCCATTTTCATAACTAAAACCCCTTTTTTACATCTATATTTATTTAAAAGAGCATTAATATAATTTTCATTAATAAATATGATTTATTTATCATTGAAAAAAATAATTTTTCTCAGAAATTCATTTAAGGTGAGATAATGTTTGATGATATTTTCAAAAATAAAAATATGGTTCCAGAAACATCCACCATTCTAAATTATTGTGGTCCCTGGGCAGGAAATCTATTAGAATGTATAAAGGAATATGGTGATGGTTTGGAGTGGAAATTTTATTCTAAAAAAATGGGATGGACTCTTAAGTGTCTATTAGAGAGCCAAACACTGTGTTTTGTTCAACCTCATGAGGGAGATATTGAGTTTGTGATTAACCTGAATAAAAAGGACGAATCCTGGATAAATGAATCTTCGCAATTTAGAGCGCAGGTAAAGAAGGAAATAGAAAATTTAAGGCAGTACCAGGAAGGTAAGTCTTATCGATTTATGGTTGGTAGCAGTGAAGACCGGGAATTGGCTCACCAGTTAATCAAAATAAAGTCCATTACCCTACTTAAAAGAAACAATCAGTACTAAATTAAACTATCCAGACAGATGGAATATTTTCAGATGAGTTATTACAATTAGTAAGCTATTTAGAATTCTAAAATTTATTACATATTTATCTTGCTGTGGTTTATTTAAAGCATATATTCCATATTTAATACTCCTTTTTCTCCACCAAACCAGGGTATGCTATTTTTATTAAATACTTTGAAGCCCATTTTTTGGTATAATCTATAAGCTCCCTTATTATCCATATCAACATCCAGAACAACCCTATCAAAACCATTCTTTTTGGCTATTTTCCATGACTCCTCCAGAATAAATGAACCTAACCCATTACCCCGGGCCAATTCATCCACTGCCACACAGGCCAGGTAGAAATCTGATTCTTTTAAATCAGCCAGAAAATGATTATCCCACCATTCCATCACTGAAAATTTAATAACATCCCACCAATTGAGGTTTTGGCGTAAAATCTTCATTTCATCCATTTTTTCTGCTTCCTGCCCACAGGAATAAACCATTATCCCCTGCACCTCATCTGAATCTGAGGGAGTAACCACCCGTATTCTTTCATACCCCAGAGTATTGTTACCTGATCGAACCAGTTTTTCAATTTTATAAGCTGTACTCTCTTTATTTTTAAAAAAAAAGTTGAATAAATTAGCATCTGTTTCATAAATCAATTCCGCCACTTTCAAGGCATCATGTTTATTTAAATCAAGTTTTTGCATCTTCATTGTTTCATTCATGAAAAATTCACTCATTAATTTAAGTAATAATTATTAGTTCTACCCTAATAAATATTATAAATCGAAAAATCATTTTTATGAAAAGTATCCATTTAACCTATTTTTATCTAAAATGATTTTATTATTAGGTATAGGTTGTACCTTATTTTTTAGGTTAATTTTGCCTTAAAATAAATAAAGATAAATAGTAATGACCTTTAAATATTTAGATATTAATAATTTTGAGGGCTAGTATGGCGCTTTATCAGAAAATAAAAGAAATAGCAGAAAATGATGGTGTAGAGTTTGTGGGTGTGGCTGATTTGACTCCTGCCCGTGAATTTATTCAGGATTATGCTCAGGATATGCTGGATTCTTATCCCAAAGCCATAACCCTGGGTATAAGGCTGTTGGATGATGTGATTAACGCTTTACCTTTAAAAGAAGAAAAAGCAGTGGCAGTTAATTACATGCATGCCTTTGAAATAACCAATCAGCGCCTGGATTTCATTTCCTATAAAATAAGTAACTTTCTGCAAAAAGAGGGTTTTAGAGTTTTGCCCATTCCCGCTTCTAAACGTTGCGATGATGAACGCATAGCTGCTGTTTTTTCCCATAAATTGGCCGCGCATCTGGCCGGTATTGGCTGGATTGGTAAGAGTTGTTTATTAATAAGTCCTGAAGCAGGACCAAGGGTTAGGTGGATAACCGTATTAACTGATGCTCCCCTGAAAGCTACGGGAACTCCTATGGAAGATTCCTGCGGCGATTGTAATAAATGCGTGGATATTTGTCCGGTTAATGCCTTTAGTGGGCAGTCATTTAAAGCAAATGAGCCCCGTGAATCCCGATATGATGCCCATAAGTGTGAAAAATACTTTGAAGAATTGGAAAAATCAGGAGAAATGCCAGTTTGTGGGCTTTGTATTCATGTTTGTCCCCATGGACAGAAATGAATAACCTTAAAAAATAGCATATAGTCCGGTGAAAAAAGAATAAATCTAAAAAAATAAAAAATAAAAAAGGTTTAAAAACCTTTTATTCTTCTGCATCTAACATTTCGCCGTAGACAACTTCTATTTCACAGCCTTTAGGGCCACAGCAGAAATGTTGTAAATCAAATTTTGCTTGCATTTTTTCACCTCGATAAACGTTACAATATACCATAGGTACCAATAGTATTTAAAGTTAGTACTAACACAAATAATATATAGGTACTTATATGATATATACTTACAAAAAGTATACTATGAAAGGGAGGGAGAGATTATGGTTCTTTGTGAGGATATTGATGAAGAAAAAAGCGAAGAACATATCTGTGCGGTGGAGTCGGCCATTAATGAAATTGGAGGAAAATGGAAACCACTGATACTGTACACTTTAAAAGAAGGTAAACTTCGTTTTACTGAGATTAATAGAAAAGTGCCGGGAATAAGTCCACGTATGCTTACCAAAACTCTTCGAGAGCTGGAAAAGGATGTTATAATCCATAGAAAAGTATTCCCTCAGGTCCCCCCCCGGGTAGAATATAATCTCACCCCCAAAGGAGAATCTGTTATTCCTATTTTAGATTCATTATGCAAATGGGGAAAAGAGTACTGTGAATCAGAAGAGGAATAAAAAATTATTTTGGCAGAGATTGTTTTACCACTGTCAGTGCAAAAACTGCTGCTCCAAACCCATTATCAATATTTACCACGGCTATTCCTGGAGCACATGACTGAAGCATGGAATAAAGTGCGGTAAAACCTTCCTGGGATACCCCATATCCAACAGAGGTAGGAACTCCCACCACCGGAATATCCACCATTCCGGCCACCACTGAAGGAAGAGCTCCTTCCATTCCCGCAGCCACTATTAGGATCTGTACATTTTCCTCTACCATTTTTCTAAGATGGGAAAAAAGACGGTGAATACCAGCTACTCCCACATCATAAGCCACTAATACCTCACAGCCTGCTTCATGAGCAACTATTCGGGCTTCTTCCGCCACAGTTATATCTGAAGTTCCCGCCGTAATTATTCCTATTTTCCCCGCCGGTGATTTTTTTTCTTCTTTGTTCTTTATAACCAGAATTCGTGCACGTGGATGATATTCTATAGTAAACCCGCGATTATTTAGAGGTTCTATTTCTTTTTTAATTTTTTCAAAACGTTCTTCTTCCAGACGAGTTACCATCAGGTGCTGATTATCCATACAATTTAAAATAATCTGTACTAGTTCGTTATCCTGCTTTCCAGGAGCAAATATGGCTTCAGGAAATCCTGTGCGTGATTCTCGTGAAAGGTCGAATTTGGCAAAATCTTCAACTTCTTTGATTTGATTTAATTTGATGAGTTTTTCTGCATTATTCAGAGAAAGTTCACCGTTTGCTAATTTTTCCAAAATTTGTCTCATGGTTTATCAACTCTCCTAGATGAATATATAAGGAGGAATATTTAAAAAGAGTGATAAATACACTTGAAACCCATGTGTGAAAAAGGACTCAAGAAGATTAAAATAGATTTATTCCCTTTTAAAAATGGAATTTAAGTAAAAAAAATTATTATATTAATTTTAATTACTAAATGATTGATAAAAATTATTGGATTGGATATTGAGGTATGAAATTGGTAACAGCACGAATATTAGTGGAAGGAATTGTGCAGGGAGTTGGTTTTAGACCCACCGTTTACCGGATGGCCAAAAAATCTAATCTTCCAGGTTATGTGCGCAATCTAGGGAATATTGTAGAGATTATTCTGGAAGGAGATACCTTTGCTATCGAAAAATTTGTGGAAAATTTAAAATACCATGCCCCACCTATATCTAAAATTTCTTCCTTGAAATTAGAATGGTTAGATAATGAAGAAGATTATTTAGATTTTGAGATACGGGAAAGTTCTTCTAATTTTTCAGGATCATCAGTTATACCCTCCGATGTAGCTACCTGTGCTGCCTGTTTAGAGGAAATATATCAGAAAAAAAATAAAAGATACCATTATCCATTTACTGCCTGTACTGACTGTGGGCCACGTTTTACAGTCATCCAATCAGTTCCTTATGATAGAGAAAGAACCAGTATGGAAAAATTTCGCCTATGCCCTTCCTGTGAAAAAGAATATCGTGATGTGGAAGATAGAAGATATCATGCCGAGGCCACCTGTTGCAGTGAGTGCGGACCCTCTGTTTTCTTATATAAAGAACAGAAACTAAAAGTAGAAAACCCTGTAAAAAAAGCAGCTGAACTGCTGGATAAGGGGAAAATATTGGCCATTAAAGGTATAGGTGGAACTCACCTAGTATGTAATGTTAATCAGGAAGAAACAGTTATAGAAATGAGAAAAAGGTTGGGACGTTATAATCAGCCCTTTGCCTGTATGTCTCCTGATCTTAAAACCGTCCAAACTTTTGCCCGGGTATCAGCACTGGAAAAAAAAGCCCTGGAATCTAGAAGAAGGCCTATTGTGGTATTAAAAAAAAGTGAAGATTATTCCTTTGCCCCTCCAGTAGCTCCGGGTCTGCATAACATAGGTATTATGCTGGCTTATTCCGGGCTTCATCATCTTCTATTTCACCACAGCTCTCAACCAGCGTATATCATGACTTCTGCCAATCTGCCTGGAGAGCCCATGTTAATCCATAATCATGAAATTATGGAAAATCTGGATGGTGTTGCTGATTATTTCCTCTTACATAATCGGGAGATAATAAACCGCTGCGATGATTCGGTGGTACGTTTTAGAGGGGACGACATGGCATTTATTCGCCGTTCCAGAGGATATGCTCCGGAACCTTATGATCTATCCTCCTTGACGCGAGAATTGACTGTTCTATCTTTAGGCCCTGAAATAGATGTTACCTTTTCTCTTTTAAAGGAAGGTCGTTGCTATTTATCCCAGCATATAGGAGATATCACCAAATATGCCACTTACCAGTATCTGCAGGAAGCCATAGACTACCTGATGGCCATAACCAGAACAGAAACTGTGGATATGGTGGCCTGTGATTTGCACCCTCAATTTTTTACCACCCAACTGGCAGAAAAATTATCTGAAAAATATTCCTGTCCGGTGCTGCCTGTTCAGCACCATCATGCCCATGCTGCCGCTCTGTCAGTGGATGTAAATGAAAGTGAAATGATATGTATTGCTGCAGATGGGGTAGGATATGGTGCGGATGGTACCGCCTGGGGTGGAGAAATTTTATATACAAATGAAGATTACTACCGGCGGTTGGGAAGCCTTATACCTCAAAAAATGGCTGGAGGGGATTTATGTACCCGTTATCCTGCCAGAATGTTATATTCCTTGCTTCAGAATCAATATTCAGAATCTGAGCTTTATGAATTAATGGTAAATAATTATAAGGATTACTTCCCCCGGGGAAAACCAGAAATTGATATTTTAAAGCAGCAGCTGGATCGTGAATTCAATGTAGGAACCACAACCAGTACTGGAAGGGTACTGGATGCCATATCCACTTCCCTCCATATATGTGGAGAGCGCACTTATGAAGGAGAGTGTGCAATGAAACTGGAATCAGTGGCATTTTATGGGGAAGAAAAGTTTCAAATACCTTTTGAAATAAAAAAAGAGAACGGAAGATATGTTCTGGATACTTCAATTCTTTTAAAAGGAGTGATGGATAAAATCAAAGTAGGCAAAATGAAAAAGGATATTGCCTTTGCTGCTCAAAAGAGCTTATCCCACGGAATGGCTGCCCTGGCCATTAAATGTGCTGATAAAAAAGGATTAGATGTTATTGGAGGGTCTGGAGGTGTTTTCTACAATGAAGCCATCAGTCTAGCTATAAAAAATTATGTGGAAAAGCGTGGCTATAAATTTGTTCAGCATCAAAGCTCCTGTGCAGGGGATGGATCAGTATCTTTAGGCCAGGCCGCCATAGCCGCCTATAAATATGGAAAATGATAGATTTGTAGTTGAGATATCCATGAATGAGGTATATTATAAAAAATAGAGTTGTCAGGTTAGGGGGTGTTGGAATCTCCCTAAATATTTTCAAATACTCCCCTTTATCCTTAATATATCAAACAAAGAATAAATAGAAAATTCGATTAATATACTCAAATCTCCAGCAATAAAAGTTATTTACTCGCCTTTAGGTCCTTCAATCTCCAATAAAAGATCCTCTGCCCTTTTTTTAAGAGTTTCATATAATCTTATCAGGCTTTTCAATTCTTCGATAGCTTCCCATTGCCCCATGCGTATTCTTTTTTCTATGTTGAGTAGTTTAGACCATTCTTCACCTGAAGGAAGTTGTTTTCTACTTAGTGCCTCTTCAGTAATATCTACTTCAAATGAAGTCTGATTAATTATAATATTTACTGTAATATCCTGGGACATGTCATAATACTTACGGGGCCTGCCCCTTTCAATCTTTTTGAAAGAAGACCTGAGGATTCCAAGAGATTCCATAGCTCTTAGATGTTCTATAATTGCTTTTTGTCCAATTTCAAGCTCTTTAGATATTTGACTCACGAATCGAGGTTCTTCTCTTAAAAGAGTAATTATTTCACGCCTTGTACGGCAGCCCATAACATCAAGTATGGCCTCTATATCCATCTCATCAAATGAATTTTCAGTCATCCAACTACTATTGTCGAAAGGTTTATATAACCTTTTGTAACTATAATCATAAAGAGTACATAGTATAACCTATGGTAACTTTAATTCCAGGGAGTTATTTGAGATAGAATCATTTTTATTTTATTCAAATCATGAAAAAGGTGAATTAATGTGGGACGATAAGGATTTAAAAAAACTCAAAGCTGAATTAAAAGAAAAAGAATCCATTATAAAAGAAAAAGATACCACCCTTCAAGAAGCAGCGGGCCAGATTGAAGAAATGGAAAAAAAGCTTAAAAAAAATGAAGAAGAGCTTAATAAAGTGGAAGAAAAAAGCTCAGAGTATTATTCACAGTTGCAAAGAATGCAAGCTGATTTTGACAATTATAAAAAACATTCTGCTAAACAACACGCCCATACCATTGATTACGCCACTGAAGGCCTTATTCTAAAAATCCTGGATGTTTATCAGGATTTTGAGCGTGCTTTAGAGAGCTGTGAAACTGAAAAAGACCTTCGAGAAGGATTAGAACTGATTTACGGCAAACTTAGAACTACCCTGGAAAAGGAAGGATTAAAAGAAATACCGACTCAGGGTGAAAAATTCGATCCATTTAAACATGAAGCCTTAATGGCAGAAGATCATACTGAATTTGAAAATGGTATGGTTATAGACGAATTGAGTAAAGGCTACACCTTAAAAGATAAGGTAATTAAGTATTCCATGGTTAAAGTTTGTAAAAAAAATGATTCTTAAGATTTTATTAGATTAAAATTTATAACAGAATTTAATTTATAAAAAAAATGACTAAATAATATATTTTAAAAAAATCAGTGTTTTAAATTAATTTAAATCAATTTAAAGATTTGAGGTGAATTTATGGCAAATAAAAAAGAAAAAATTATTGGTATTGATTTAGGAACAAGTAACTCTGCAGCTGCCGTTCTGGTGGGAGGAAAACCAACCATGGTTCCTGCTGCAGAAGGTGCATCTCAGTATGGTAAAGCTTTCCCCAGTTATGTGGCATTTACCGATGATGGACAGAGGTTAGTGGGAGAACCAGCCCGAAGACAGGCAGTTACTAACCCTGAAAATACCATCAGTGCCATTAAACGGAGTATGGGAACCAGCCGTAAGGTAAATATAAAAGGTAAAGAATACACCCCCCAGGAAATTTCCGCATTTATCCTGCAGAAAATAAAAAAAGACGCTGAAAGCTTCTTAGGAGAAGAAGTTAAAAAGGCAGTGATTACCGTACCTGCTTATTTTGATGATAACCAGAGGACTGCTACTAAAGACGCAGGTACTATAGCTGGTCTGGATGTGGTAAGACTGGTAAATGAGCCTACTGCGGCCAGTTTAGCATATGGTATTGATCGGGAAGAGGATGAAGAATTAGAAATTCTTGTTTTTGACTTCGGAGGAGGTACTCTTGATGTTACCATCATGGACTTCGGAGGAGGAGTATTTGAAGTTCGATCCACCAGCGGGGATACTAAATTAGGTGGGACTGATATGGATAACGCCATTATGAAGTATCTGGCTGATGAATTCAAAAAGGAAACTGGTATAGACCTCATGGTAGATGACCAGGCCGTGCAGAGACTAAGAGAAGCTGCAGAAAAAGCAAAAATAGAATTATCCACCACCCTCAATACCGATATAAACCTTCCTTTCATTACTGTAGCAGCAGATGGTCCTAAAAACTTAATTCACACTTTAAGCCGGGCAAAACTGGAAGAACTGGTTAACCCCATCATTAAAAAATGTTCCGGACCTATGGAACAGGCTTTAGCTGATGCTAAAATGAGTAAATCTGATGTGGATAAAATCATACTGGTAGGTGGACCTACCCGTATGCCCGTAGTTCAGAAATTTGTGGAAGACTTCGTAGGAAAGCCAGTAGAGCGAGGAATTGATCCTATGGAATGTGTAGCCATGGGTGCTGCTATTCAAGGTGGAGTACTGGCCGGAGAAATTAAAGACCTGGTTTTACTGGATGTTACCCCCTTATCTTTAGGTATAGAAACCATGGGAGGGGTAGCCACCAAGTTGATTGAAAGGAACACCACCATACCTGCTAAAAAGAGTCAGATATTTTCCACAGCAGCTGATAATCAAACATCAGTAGATATTCATGTCCTGCAGGGTGAAAGACCTATGGCAGCAGATAATTCTACCCTGGGTAGATTCCAGCTGGTGGGAATACCACCAGCCCCTCGAGGTATCCCTCAGATTGAAGTGAGTTTTGATATTGATGCTAATGGTATCATGAATGTATCTGCCAAGGACATGGGAACCGGTAAAGAACAGGCCATTACCATTACCGCACCCAATAAATTATCTGACGATGAAATTGAACAAAAAGTCAAAGAAGCAGAATTACATGCTGAAGAGGATAAGAAGAAGCAGGAAGAAATCGAAGTACGTAACAATGCGGACTCCATGATCTACACTTCTGAAAAGACCCTGGAAGAACTGGGAGATAAAGTGGATTCTGATAAAAAAGAGTCTGTAGAAAAATTAGTGGCAGAACTCCGAGAATTGGTAGCCGGAGAGGATATATCTGCTATTAAAGCCAAGACAGATGAATTAACCAAATTGGTACAGGAAATAGGTGCCGCCATATACCAGCAAGCTCAGCAAGAACAGGCCCAGCAGCAAGGTGAAGCAGGACCACAGGAAGAACCAAAAAAAGAAGATGAACCTATTGACGCCGATTATGAGGTTAAGGAATAAATTAAAGGGTGGATTAACCACCATTAATTTATTATTTTTTTATTATTTAAAGCAGCACAATGGACTAAAATCATTTTTATAATTCAATAAACTATAATTACTATTTATACTGATTAATATTAATTTATAATTCATATCATTTTAATTATTAAATTAAAATAATCCATCCCCAATCAATCTAATTCAGGTGAAAAATATATGGCAGAAAAGCGTGATTATTATGAGGTTCTGGGCGTAGATAAAGGATCCGATAAAAAAGAGATAAAAAAAGCCTATAGAAAGCTGGCTATGAAGTACCATCCGGATGTAAGTGATGATGCTGAAGCAGCAGATAAATTCAAAGAGATCAGTGAAGCCTATGCGGTACTATCTGATGAAGAAAAAAGAAGCACTTATGATCAGTTTGGACACTCCGGGATGAATGGATTTTCCCAGGAAGACATTTTCAATAACATCAACTTTGATGACATTTTCCGTGGTTTTGGATTTGATGTGGGAAATATTTTTGATATTTTTGGATTTGGAGGAGGTCACCGGCAGGGACCCCAAAGAGGTAGAGATGTCTACTTTGACATGGAAATAGCTCTTGAAGACGCAGCTGCCGGTTTAGAAACCGATATTCAGGTCCCTCATACTAAAATCTGCCCGGTCTGTAATGGTTCCCGGGCTGAACCCGGTACTGGTACCCGTCAATGTGAAAATTGTGGTGGGAGCGGACAGGTCCGTCAAATAAACAACACCTTCCTGGGCCAGATGGTAAATATACGCCCCTGCCCTACCTGTCATGGGGAAGGGAACATTGTAGAAGAACCCTGCAAAAACTGCCATGGGCAGGGAATTGTAAAACAAACCAGCAATATCCATATCAAAATACCCCCCGGGGTTGAAACCGGATCTCGATTAAGAGTACCTGGCGAAGGTGAAGTAGGCCCCCATAATGGTCCTCCTGGTGATCTTTATGTTATGATAAATGTAAAAGATCATAAATTATTCCAGAGAGAAGGGGCCAATCTGTACTATGAAAAGCAAATAAGCTTTGTACAGGCTGCTCTGGGAGATAGTGTGGAAATTCCTACTTTGGAAAGATCAGTTGATTTTAAAATACCCTCAGGAACTCAGAGTGGAACTACTTTTAGATTGAAGGGCCAGGGAATGCCACATCTACGTTGGAGCGGTAAGGGAAATCTTTATGTGAAAGTTAAAGTGGTTACCCCCCGTAGACTCAACCCCAAACAGAAGGAGTTGTTGCAGGAATTTGCAGATATTAGTGGGGATGAAATTAAAAGTGATGATAAGGGATTCTTTGACAAGGTTAAGGATGCCATCAGTCATTGAATAATATGACTTTATACTTCTCTTAAAAAGAAAGTAAAAGCTAAACCTCTTATTTAATTCAAGCTATTTTTAATTAAAATAAGAGGTGTCCCTAAATCCTTTAATTAATGTTGCAGTATACATATGGCATGTAAGCTTATTATCTAAAGCAATTTATCAGGAAAATAAAGGCCTGGTTCTTTTAAATCTTATTTTTTTAATACCAGTCTCAGGATAGTAAAAAAATGGAATTTTATCTTTAATTATCGTTTTCTGTTTTTAAATCAGGGGCATTATTATATTTCAAAAAATAATGGAAAAATAAGGAGGCTATGGCCAGCTTGAATAGCCCTGAGAGTGAATTTTCTAAAGTTAAACCTGTATTAAATGAGGAATAGATGGATTCTAATCCAATTATAAGGGAAAATAGGCCGATTATGAAAAAAAGATATTGGTTTTTTAACTAGTCGGGTCAATATACCAGAATAAAGTGGCTCAAGAGCACTTAAAAAAGTTAAACTCCCTATAACAGAACTGATGATAGATCCTATAAATCCTAAACCATCTATTAAAGGAATGAGTAGTGGATTTATAAGCACTAGGATTACGATTAAAGCCGCAAATAACAATCTGAATCTGCTTTCTTTTTCCAGTTTTTGTTCCATATCCTGGAATAAATTCTTGCTTCTTTTTTATTATTTTTAAAGTCCTGTTTGATTTTATTAACTATATATCTTAATTTTTTAAAAAGGGACGACATAATCTCCATGAATTAAAATTATTTTAAAATTGGATAAATTTATGGCTCATGAGGATAAATAATATAATCAGTGTGATAAGGATTATTAGCTGAATTTTTGAATAGGGAAGAGTGAATTTATATGACAGTAAATGATAGGAAAAAATTAGTGGTGCCTCCTACTCAGGAGAATAAACAAAAATGCCTTTGTCCGGAGTGCCCCTCTTATAATCAGTGCATGCAGGATAATGGAGAAGTTTTATTCTGCAGTTTAGGTGCAACCAGTTGTGAACTGGAAAAATGGGGTTGTCCTTGTGTAAGATGTCCGGTGCAATTAGAATATCACAATGTAGGTTTGTTCTATTGTGAAAAGGGAGCTATTAAAAAGTAGTGCAGAACTAATTACATGATCTATAAAAGATTAGAACAGGTTCGATTAATTAGAGTGGAATTAAAAAAATTATTTTACTAAAAATAAGATTTGATGGCATGCCGGGAGTAACCCACCTCCTGTTTCGGCAGCATTCATCTAGGCGGACTACCTCTGCCTCATACAGTTTTCATCAGCAGTATTTGCCCTTGCATCCCACGGATTGGCCGTTTCACCGTTCCTTTTAGTGTCTTTCTGCTTCTTCTAAGGAAGCTTCATTTTCATTCACCAAAAGACGTTTCGTTTCTGCTCCAGAGTCCAGCTTCTCAGCAGGTGCCTCACAGCACCGTGGATCTGTGTGATGGGTGGAGTTTCCTCAGTTTGAACCCTTACGGGAAACCGGTGGCTGCCCTTCGGCTTGCCATCAATCTATAAATAAAAATAGGACATGACCTAATAAGAATAAGTATTATAGTTAATAGCTCGATCTAAGATTAGGTTATGATTAATCCCATATAAAACTTCCTTCTATTATTTCTCAGCTACTACCACATCCACTGGAAGATTCCACATAGTAAGTTCTTCTTCTTTTTTAATGAAAAATCCAGCTTTTTTTAGTTCCCGCAGAGTTAAAATGGGTCTACAATCAATATAATCTGGAAAATTCTGGTTTGCCCATTTATAAATTTTAATCATAATAGTATCATCCCCCCTATCAGATAGGGCCACCACACCCATTCTGCCTCCTTTTTTTAGGACTCTGAGGCACTGTGAAAGGATTACTGGAATTTCAGAAGTATCAAAAAGCTCCAAAGTGAAGCTCATGAATATAACATCAAAAAATTCATCTTCAAAGGGAAGTTGGATAGCATCTCCTAGAACCAAATCAATATTTTCTAAAAGGCCTGATTTTTTAAATTTAGATTCAGCGATCTTAAGCATACCTTCTGAAATATCAATCCCGTATACTTTACCAGAATCGCCAGCAGATTGGGCCAACTTATCAATGCATCACCAGTGCCAAACCCTATTTCTAGAACTCTATCTCCTTCTGTTACCTGTAGAATCTGCAAACCATAATAAAGATATTGCTTTTCTGGCCCGGTGAAAATATCATACCATCTACTCATTTTATCATAGTTTTTTATGACTTTATGCCGGGAAAGATTTTCTTTGGTGATTTTTGGTCCAGAAGATGGCATAGTATTAATATACTTTTTTTATAAAAGTAAATCTTCCTATAAATAATATTCAGAAGAAAAAAGGATAAAAGAATTTTTAGAATTAAATTATGATAAAATAAGAAAAATAGCGGGGCCTAGATTTGAACTAGGGCTCTCGGGGTTATGAGCCCCGCGGGATCACCAGACTACCCCACCCCGCTGTAACTTAACATTAGCAGTATTCCTATATAAAGGTTTGCCCCGGAAGTTGTAAAATTAGAAAAAATTGAAGAAATTATTCTTCAGGTTCTTCCAAAGCTTTCAGTCTTTCATCAATGGAATCCAGTTTTTTATTGGTAAATCCACGATATTCGTTGAATCTTTTTTCCAGTGAGTCGATGTCCCGGGTGACCACATTCATTCGTTTTTCCAGGTCTTGAATATCAGTCTTGGTAGCTAAAGACCAGTCTTCTATTAATTCATCACTTTTTTCATCTAGAAAAGCGTCAATTTTATTGGATAAAATATCGGTACTGATAGGAACATCTTTTACTTTACCCATTATTTTATCACTTACTCCAGATACTTTTTCTCCTACTCCTGACATTTTTTCACCAACACCTGAGAATTTTTCACTTGCTTCAGAAACAGTTTCCTGTCCACTAACCTTATCCCCTAATTCATATACCTGGCTTTTCATCTTGCCCATGCCTGCATAGCCATTATTCTGCAGATAATAATACAGTAGCACTACTATGGCACCGGCTAAAATCAATATGGCTAAAAGTTCTATGGGAGTCATAAATTATTCCTCCTTAATTTTTTTTAGTATTTTTATCCAGCTTTTTTTCTTTTTCTTCAATTTCATTTAATAGTTTTTGAAGTTTTTTAAATTCGCTTTGAGCTTCCAGACGAGCCAGTCTTTCACTGATTTCACTATGTAAAAATCCCACTTCGTGCATAAGATCAGAGGTATTTTTCCTAATTTGGGATAGTTTTTCCTGCTGGTCTTTAGGAAGAGGGATGGTGGTTTCCATCAGCCTTTTAGATTCTAAATCCTTCTCAACCATGGAAATTTTTTTAAGTTCTATCTGCCTGTCCATGATAAGAACATCGTTTTGAGTTTCCCTCACCTTTTTCCACTGAACTACCACTACAATTATCGCTATTAACGCAATTATTCCTATGGCCAGTAGAAAAATATTTTGGGGTATTGCTAATAATTCAGCCATTTTTAATTCCCTCCCTTTACTTTTTATTGTAGAAGATATATAAAAATTGCCATAAAGTTGATACTTACTTAATCCCTGTTTTATAAATATGAGGAATGATAATTTTAAATCCTTTCCTTTGATTTATAAATGATTTGCATGAAATAACTGATTGAATTTTAAAATTAAGAGAAATTTGTGATATTTATGTTAGAATCTTATGAAAAAGCCGGTAAAATCGTCTCAAAAGTAAGAGATGATGCAGTTAAACTAATTAAAGATGAGATGCCTGTTTTAGATTTGATAAATTTTGTAGAAAGTCAGATAATTGAACTGGGTGGGGAGCCTGCTTTTCCATGTAATGTTTCTATTAATGAGATAACTGCCCATTATAGCTCTCCCCTTAATGATGAGTTATTAATTAAAGCCGGGGATCTGCTTAAACTAGACTTAGGAGCCCATATTAATGGTTACATTGCAGATACCGCCACCAGTATTCTGGTTCCAGGATATGAAGAATTGGGTAAAGAGCAATACCTGGAAGAAAAAGTTCAACACCATGAAAAAATGATTGATGCTTCACATGAAGCACTGCTCAATGCCATCAGTACCATAAAAGATGGAGTTGAACTGGGGAAAATTGGTGAGGTGGTGGAAGACACCATTAAAAGCCACGGATTTAACCCGGTGGCCAATTTAACAGGCCATAGTATGGACCAGTGGATACTGCACTCCGGTTTATCCATACCCAATATAAAGGAAAAAAATAGTCATAAGCTGGAGGAAGGTGATATTCTGGCCATTGAACCATTTGCCACCGATGGGGTAGGATTGGTAACTGATTTAACACCCACTTATATATTCCGTTTTTTAAGAGATCGGCCTTTACGTATGGTTTATGCTCAAAAAGTGTTAAAAGCAATAAAATCCCAGTACAAAGTTCTTCCTTTTAGTCCACGCTGGTTGACTCCTGATTTTGATGAAAAAAGATTAAATTCAGCCATGAGGCTGTTGATCCAGTCCAGGGCAATATATCCCTATCACGTTTTAAGGGAGAAAACCGGGGCCTGGGTAAGTCAAAGTGAACATACCGTAATTGTGGAAAAAGAGGGCTGTCAGATAATTACAGAATAATTCCCTCTTTTCCCTAATTTTTAATTTCAGTTATATGGGAGTATATTTTTTCTATACGTTCCTCATCCCCTATTTTTTCATAATAATGTAAAGATTCATTTAAAAATTCCATAGCACTGTCCGGGTTTCCATTATTTTTCAATATCAGTGCCATATAATACAGGCTTTCAGCAGTGTTCTCCAGGTCCCTGGTTTTGAGAGATAGTTTATATGCTTTTTGAAAATAATTATAAGCTATATCCAATTTTTGCTGGCGAAAAGCCGTAACCGCCTTAATCATAATATTTGATCTGTTTTTTTCGATTTGTTTTGATTTGTTATAAAAATAAAGAGTCATCATATAAACACAGACCATAACCAGGGATCCTAAAATAATTATTGTATCCATAATAATCCTCCTGGAGTAATCAGGAGATAAAAATGTAATTAAAATAAAAAAAGAAGAGAATTAGAATGGAACAGGTAATCCCATTTCTTTTCTCTTATCGATTGTTTTCTGGTTTTTATCCTTCTTCTGAGCAGATAATTTTTTCAGAAGATCCAGACCAGGTTTGACATTGGCCATGTCTTTGGTCTCGAATGCTCCGGCTTCAATTGCTTGCTGGAAGATGGAATTTCCATCATCGGTTCTGGTTATGACAGTAGACCAGCCATCAGGTGAACCTACAGATCCAGTGGATAAGTCAGCCAATTCAGCTACATAATCCAGACATACATTACATCCACTCTGTTCGTAACCATGGGTTTCTTTTAGTGGTATGCTTAAGACATCATCCTGAGTGTATACCCAAAATTTACCTTTACCTATGTCCATTTTTTCTACCATTTCCGGGTTAACTCCCATTTTCTCAGAAATGAATGTTTCTAATGAAGCAAATGGGAAGTTTTCCATACAGTATATACCTACCAGTAATTTTATTTTATCGGCCAGGAATCTGACACCGAAGGGGTATGACTGCATTTTTCTAATACCCATGGTCTGACATGGAATAGCCACAGTACCTAATTTTTCAATACCGTACTGTCGAACGGCTTTTTTCAACATCATCACATTAGGGGAGAAGGTGTACTTGGTACCGGCAGCTGCGATGATTTCATCAGCAGACATGGCTACCATTGGTTCTGGTTTCCAGAAGTCTTCTCCTGGTCCAGCAACTACTGCTCCTTCAATGATTTTTTCTTCCAGTGCAAAGGCTAGAAGGCCGGTAACAATTCCTCCATCCTGTGAGACTTTTTGGATTTGTTTATCGGTTGATCTTGCAGAAACTATTTCTTTGTAAGTACCTAAAACCATTTTCTCAACCTCCTATAGTCCTAAGTCCTTTTTGACTTGTTCTTCAGGCCACCAGCTTCGCGGACACTGTACGTAACAGACTCCACATTTAACACATCGGTCTGTGTTTAATTCTGGTCGACCATCGGTCATGTCGAGAGCTCTGGTCTGGCAAGCCATAGCACAGGTTCCACAACCAATACACAGGGCCTGGTTCACTACTTTAGTTTGCAGGTCGCAGCCACATGCTTCAGTCATTCCGGCTAAGTCGATCATGGGCTGTAAGTAGTCCATGTCGCCGTTTATTAGAGCTACAACAGTTTTTGCTATAATCTCAGGGGATGGTGGGCATCCTGGAATAGCACAGTCCACTTTAACTAAATCTGCAATAGGCACGAATGATTCATGTGCTGGTTGTGCTTGCTGTCCTCCACGGGAGAACCGGGTGAAACATCCGGTAGCAGAGCAGGAACCGAAAGCACATACCATTGCTGCTTTTTTCCTTACTTCCATTAATTCATGCAGGCTGTGTTCATCCTGCAGACAGACAGAACCTTCTACTAAAGCCAGGTCCATTTCTGGCATTGGGTTTTCATCATCCCACCATACATCTGCCAGGGTATGTCCATAAACAATATCCACCATGTTGGTGAGTAATTCAGCGAGAATATCGTAATTTTCACTTAACGATATAATATCTCCGGTACATCCACTTAAATGGATGTAACCAATTCTTGGTTTTGCATTTTCTTCAGCCACTTTTTCAACCTCCTGTTTCGAAGCCCCAGTATCTGCTGACTTAGCAGAGTCTGGTTTGGCTTCTTTATCCGGTTTAGCCTCAAATCCTAAAAACTGCTTAATTCGGGCGATCAAACTCATTGCTAAACCCCAATTTCCTTTAAAATCATTTTAATGGCCTTGGGAATAGCTTCTTCAACTGGGGGTGTGAGGCCCATTTCCACATCAGGTGCAGAGACTTCTTTTGGCTTACATCCAATAACCATGACCTCAATTTTTTCATTGAGTTCATGTAATGGCTGGTTTACTGGCCAGGAATGCATGTTTTCATATGATCCTTTAGGAATTTCGTCAACTTCAAATTTTCGTAATTCTCCGGGTTCCGCCTTATACTCTACCACATCCACCACAATCATCTTTTTCCATGATTCATGAGGTAATGAAAATACAAAATGAGGGCCTCCCGTACCAGCATCAATAAACATAGCATTATCTGGACGTTCTTCTTCATGTTCCTTGAAGTATTCTTCAAGGGCATCTATCACTGCTGGGCCAAATCCATCGTCTTTGAATAAGACGTTTCCACAGCCCACAACTAAAATCTCCGCATCGTATGGCATGTTATTCCCTTAAACTAGCTTAGAGTCTGACCATTTCATTTTTAATGACACTGTTATCTTCATCGTCTACTACCAGTACGTGAGTAGCACAGGATATACATGGGTCATATGCGCGGATAACGTGAGGTCCGTATTCGTGGTGGAAACCTTCAGTTGCTGGACCCATGGTTGGTATGTTCCAGGTGGTAGGTACCAGTGCACTGTAGAACTGAGTCTTACCATTGGCTACCTGAGCCATGTGTACATCCAGTCCTCTTGGTCCTTCAATAGCACCGATTCCAAGTTTATTGGTACCGGTTACATCGAAATCAGCACGGGCAGGAGCAGAAGTGTCCAGTTCATCCAGTATAGCAATAGATCGGGATAGGGCAGATTTCATTTCTAGTGCTCTGGCCATGTGTTGAGCTACTACACCGGTATCTTTGAATCCATGGAATACAGATGCTCTTGCTCTTGGACCTACTTCCACATTTACGCCATCATATAATGGGATGGTGGAACATGCCCTTTTAGCAATATCTGCATCATCATACCAGCTTTCAGGCATGATTTCAGTAAATCTGTCCAGGTCGAATTTAGTTCGGTCACCATACAGGTGGTGGCTGGCCAAAGTAGGCTGACTGTGCACACCTAAACCAGCAGGTAGTCCTTTATCTGCAACTAAACCAATGATTAAATCAACATGTTCATCTAATTTTGGTTTTAATTGTTTAAATCTTGAATATAGCCTTTTACGGGCTAATTCGCTGATGTTATCAGCCATTCCCCCAATCCTTACATCGGATGGGTGAATACCCTCACCAGCAACCATGTCCACTGCATATTGTGCTGTTTTTCGTATTTCAGAAACGGAGTTAATGGCAGCAGCCATTAAGTTTTCTGGTACAAAGTCAGCAGCTATCAGGAACTGGTGTATAGCGTGGCTGTTTATATCGTGAGCAGCTAAAGTCAATTCTCTTAATAATCTACCTGCTTTAGGTATTTCAATACCCAGGGAGTCATCCATTGCTTCCACAGAAGCCAGAGTGTGAGGGATTGGACAAACACCACAAATTCTCTGCACAATAACAGGTGCAGTTTCAGGAGCTTTACCAGTCACTATCTTCTCTAGACCTCTAACAGGAGTAATACTGAAGTATCGCCCCTTGGTCACGATTCCTTCATCATCGACTTCCATGACAAGTTCTGCGTGTCCTTCTTGTCGTGATGTCGGCGATATAACAATCCTTTCGCTCAAATGTATCACCTCTTGTTTTTAAAGTTTAATAACTAACATTTATATTGACTGTATCATAAGTTATAAGTTTTTCAATTGAAAATAAAATGAAAAGTATTTATATAACCTCTTAGAGGGGCTAACTAAGATTTTCATAACTCCCCTTATATTTGTTAAATATGAAAAAAAGAAGCAAAAAGGAGATATCAAATATTAGAAATCTCTTATTAGTAATAATTGAAATCGTATTAACTATATTTATATATATTAATATATTAACTGAGGGAGGGATAACTTTATAACATACCTTAACAATACTATGTTATCCTATTGGATATCCCACTAGGAATATGAATTTTAGTTTTTTAGTTAATAATTTTCTTTTAAGCTAAAAAAATGGGAATATATAATAACACCAAATCACAAATATAAACGTGATAATTAATTTAATGACGAAGGTGAGTTAATGATAAACTCAAAGATTTTAGTATCGATCGCTATAGTATTGATCATAGGTGTGGCGGCTGCTGGCTATCAGATTAGTCAGACCCCCGACCTATGGCAAGTAACTGACCTAAATAACCCAGATCCTGTACAACAAGATGCGGATGTTTCTGTGACTACTGGAGATGCCGATGGAAGTTCTGGCAGTTCTAGTGGAAGTAGTGGTGGAAGTAGTAGTGGAAGTTCAGGAGGTTCAAACGTGATGTCAGCATCGCAGGCTAGAAGTATTGCCCAAAATAATTATATTTTGGAAGATGGTGCAGTTGCTGGAAATCCTACATTAACTACCATGGCTGGTAGACCCGTATATGTGGTTCCCGTAATGGTGGGTAGTAATAGAGTAGGAGAAATACATATAGATGCAGTAACTGGAAAAAATGTAGGTGGAGCCGGGTTTTGATGATGGTTGAAACCAAAACCGAGTGCTGTACCATACTTTCTGAAGATATCAAAAACGCTATTGTAATAGAAGCTTCACCAGGAGTGGGCCTTATAGGAAATATTCTAGGCTGGCTACTGGTAGAAGACCTTAAAATGAGGGAAATAGGATATATCGATTCCAAATATTTCCCCCCCTTAGCAGTTCTGTATAAGGGAGTGGCCATCCACCCCTTCAGAATATACGAGGGACAAGGAATAGTAATGTTCCTTTCTGATTTCATTGTCCCTCCCAATGTCGTATATGACATGACCAATGCCATAGTAGACTGGATGGGAAAAAACAAATCTAAAGAACTGATTACTTTCAACAGCTTGATGGTGCGTGAAAAAAGCCACCGTGTTGCTGGTGCCGGTAATAGTAAAGACTCATCAAAAAAGCTAGCAGAGATGGAAGTGCCAGTAATTCCATTTGGAAACATTAATGGAATCTCAGGCACTCTTTTAACTCGTTGCGCTTCACAAAAGATTCCTGCGACCTGTTTATTTGCAGAAGTTTTAAACCAGTACCCGGATCCCCGGGCAGCAGCAGAAGTCATTGAAGTCTTAAACAAGATGCTGGATAAAGACATTGAGGCTGAACCACTACTTAAAGAAGCACAGGAAATTGAATCCAGGTTAAAGAAACTGGCTGAAAGTGTTCAGGTAGAACCAGAGTCACCTATATATAGGTGAAAGTCTAACAACAATAAAAACACAACTTAATTATATTTTTATCATTTTCAAGCGGGCCCGTAGCCTAGTTGGATAGGGCGTCGGACTTCTAATCCGAAGGTCCCGGGTTCAAATCCCGGCGGGTCCGTCATAAAAACTTTTTTTAATATACTATAACCAAGCATAAATAAACTAGGGCCCGTAGCCTAGCCAGGATAGGGCATCAGACTCCTAGTCTGAGGGTCCCGGGTTCAAATCCCGGCGGGTCCGTTATTTTTTAAAATTTGAATTGTTTATTAATTTTTAATACTATATAACACCGAATTATAGTCCATCATCTAAAAAGAAAATAAAAATTAGTGGGGCTAATTATAAAAAAAGTTATAAATATTTATCCAGATTATTCTCTGGAAATTGTATCTCCCCATACTTACCCCCGCCCCCTGGCACCATGATCAATGTTTTATCACGGAAAGCTTGAATTGCAGGTGAGATCTCTTTATCAATATTTTTTATTTCATCCAGAGGAGCATTAATCATCACTTCAATTTCATTACCAAATTCCTGTACCAATGACTCCCATATACTTTGTACCCCTTTGGTGGTAACCCCCCGGGAATAGGTTAAGGCAATTATTTCAGCTAAAGGTAAAATATGGATGTAAGGGGGTCTATGATAAGGGTGATGAGGTTTATTCCAGGTGGCAATTTCAGATATGCGATAATCGACTCCTTTTTTAATAGTACCCTTACATTCTGGACATTTCATTTTAAGTTCCAGGGCTTTTTTTGGATTGAATATCTGATAGCATTTAGTACAGGCTGTTAAATGGTATTTACCCATCCGGGGATCCATACCATAATTTGCCTTTATTTTTTTCCTTTTCAGGGTATTCTTCAGGGAAGAGAAAGAGATATCTTCCAGCTCCATTTGATTAAATTCACGTCCCAGTCGATGAGGCCACGGAGAATGGGCATCAGAGTTAGTTAAAAAAGGTACATCTTGCAGTTCCTTAATCACATCCGCCATGTTAGTATCTGCTGAGAGTCCCAGTTCTAAAAAATCAGGTTTTTTACCATAGCAATCCTGGTGACTATCATAAGTCTTGTACATGCTGGTCCAGGGTGTAAAGGCATGGGCCGGTCCAATTAATCCATCATAATCATGTACCAGGTCCATAATTTCTGCCCCATTCATCCTGACCCGGGGGCGTCCCTCACTTTCTTTATCCACCGATACCATTTTCGCCCTTAGTTCATGTGCTGTTTCCAGGGAGGGTAAGATAAGAAGGTGGTGCACTCTCTTATTATCCTCCACTTCTGCGGTGATGATGAAATCGCAGTCTTTTGTGGAATAAATTCCATCTTCCTGAGGAGTAGTGCTATCTTTTATTATCTCTAACCAACCAGGATGAAGTCCATCTCCTGTTCCCACCAAATGCAGTCCTTTTAATTTTGCCTGGGGGGCTATCGCATTAATGACCATATTGTTAGAAGTAGCCCGGGAAAAACAACTGTGAATATGCAAATCAGCATTGATTATCATATAGAAAGGTTAGCTGATTTTTGTATATATAATTAAAGCAAAAAAAAGATATTAGATTTTAGTATTATACTCATTGGAAGATTTTAAAAAAAAAATGATTCTATAAACCATACTCCCTAAAATATTGAACTAAAACAAAAAATGATCCAATACATATTAAATTTTAAGAACTAAAATAAAAAATTTGGCAATAATATAAAATAAAAATAAGGAGTTTGATGGGGTTTTATCAATAAAAATGATTTATCCTATATAACGAAGATCTTCCTCTCCTGGTTTTAGGGTCATACGTTCCATCATTTCCTGTTCCATCTGTTGAGCTTTTGAAATCATTTTACGGGTTTCTTCTGCTCTTTTATCAAGTTTTTCAGTATCAACTTCCAGTTTTAGAAGTTTTACCAGTACATTGAGCATGGCCTTGGCTGCCTTAGCATCAATAAAGTAACCTGGTGTTTCCCCCATGAGACAGGCACCCTGCATACCCCGGAGAGTTCCCATACCCAGTAGTAATCCAGAAGCTCCAATAATACCACCATCAGCAGAGCGCATGGTTACATTATGCTCTTTGAGTTTTTCTGCCAGTTCCTTGTTAGTGGCGGCGCCAAATACCTTTGTCTTTTCAACTGCTTGACCAGTAACCAGTCCACCGAGCGTATAAATTTCTTTTACGCCGTAATTCTCAGCCATATCCAGTATAAGACCGCATATTTCATACTGGCCTTCCGGAGATAAACCTTGAGTATTACCTACCAGGAACAGGTAGTCTCTCTCTTCTTCACCTGCAGATTTGAGATAGTAAAACTCATTTTTCATGGTTTCAATTATCCCTTCCTCATCTACCATTACCTGAGGAGGAAAAGAAGGGGAGTATATTTCAGCGAATTTAGTAGCTCCCAGTTCATCTATTATGTGATCTGCTGCCAGTTTTCCTACATGGCCTATGCCCGGTAGGGCTTCTATGAAAATTGGTTGGTTCAGATCCACTTCTTCCAATTCATTAATAATGGTTTTTTTCATGTTGATCCTTCCTTGGCCTTCCCAAAAATAATTAGAATGAAATTTTATTCTCTTTCCAGCATCTGCTTTTTAAGAATTCTGCGGTACTTTCCGTATTTATCCTCAGGAGAATATTTAGCCGGGAAAATTACTCCCACCTCTCCCCCGCAATGAGGACAGATGTCCTGCAATGTATATCTAAAACAGGACTTGCATTTACTCATTTTCATTTTTATTCCAGTTCTCGATAGAAAGTGCCTTCCCCTTCAGAAGATTCCACCACTTCTATACATTTTTGGGCTGCTTTTTTGAGGTTCTTTTCAGCTTCAATATAGTCAGTGGAAGTAACTATGAGCCTGTATCTAGGAGCACCTACACACTGGATGACCACGTTATCTTCTTCTGCAATTTGGAGGGCGTTTTTAATAATATCCACACCTTCTGGGGCATAGGATTTAAGGTCAACATATCCTGTAATCTGAACTTCAGGAGGAGTGATATTTTTCTTTGCAATTTCAGCAATAGCTTTAGCCCATTCTGAATCAACACCTTCTTCAATTAAGGCATTTTCTCCTTCTTCTGCAGCTATTTCGAATCCACCGTAAATATCGCCAAATCTTTCCATGAGCAGGTAGCCCACTTCGTCATATGATGTATCCAGATCCTTATCCATCCCTTTACCAACCAGTTCCAGGAACTTCTCAGCCTTTTGTTCTATTTTCCAGGACTGGATTTTTTTGGTTCTCTGGTCCTCCCGGATCCGTTTCATGGACACATCCACATGTCCCTTTCTAGGGTTTACCCTTAAAACACGAGCCACAATTTTTTGGTTTTCTCTGACATAATCCCTAATATTCTTTACCCATCCAGAGGAAACCTCTGAAATATGGATAAACGCCTCTTTGCCCTGATATTCTTCAAGACTGGCAAACGCACCGTAGTTTAGAACTTTGTGTACGGTTCCTACAATGAGTTCACCCTCATCAGGCCATTCATTTTTTCTTCTTACCATGGGGAACACCTAAAATAATAAAAAAAATTAATTAAAAAAAAAATTAATCCAAAACTTCTACGATTTGAGCAGTAATCTGTGACTTTCCGCCCTGGGGTTTAACCAAGGTTTTTCCACAGATAATGCACTGAACAACAGATGCTGCCTTATCAAAAACTACCTGCTGATTTCCACAGTCCATACATTTTACTCTAAGAAAATTACTCTTTTTATTGGAAAAAACTGCCATATTAACACCTATCTCGTTATAAATTCCACTTTTCCAGGTCGGAAAGTGTGTTTTTTGATATGTGATTTACCACATTCTTTACACTTGAATCTCAAGTCCAGCTTTTTTACTGGTTTGTTACCTGAAGGAAGCGGACGAGGATATCCCCGGTAACCACTGGTCACCCTTCTGAATTGCCGTTGTCCCCATTTAAGCTCGCTGGCCTTCCTTTTTTTTGATACTAAAACTTCATGAGCAGTATGTTTCTTGCAACTTGGACAGTAAGTTCTCCTTTCTTTAGGAATCTTCATATAATCACCTCTATTGTAAAAATAAATCCACATCACGAATTTGATCTGAATTCTATAAAATGGTCAATCCCCTACCCCGGGGTAGAAAAGATATATTATATCTGTTTATAATTAGAATCTCTATTTATATGTTTGGATTAAATGGGGTTTCCATTAAATCAAAAAAAATAGCTGATAGAATAACGGTCCATTGAAGTTCAAAGTTTCAATAAAGTTTTTATTTGAATCATGAAGTTATGAGCGTATGAATCTACCCTTCCTGGTTTTCATAAGTATTTGAGCATTGGGTTCAGGCAATATGATTACATCTTGAGGATAAAATGGACCATAGACTTTCTGATCTACCCCTAAAATTGAAGGTAATTCTTCAAAAATCACCATGGTCTTGAAATCAAATTTTTTAGGGAACTCTGAGGTATCCCCTTCACTTGTCGCTGCAAGATCCTTTTTTTCTTTAATTTGATTATGTAACTGAGCTATATTTCCCGGTAACAATGAATCATTTGAATCTGTTTCGGGTGTTGCTTCGTCTTCAGGGGTAATGGGTTTTTTAATAGTTAAATTGAGTGGGGGTTTAATTTCTCCAGATTCGCTATCAAGTTCATCCAGGGAAGGTATAATCCTTCCCCTGTGACCCTTTAATATATCTATAAGGGAGAAGTAAAGCTTTTCTTCCTCAGGAGTGAGGTTTAAAGGAGTGGTATCTTGCAGGTCAAACTGGGGCTTTCCCTTAAAAAGATGATAGGAACGTTGTATATTCATAACTGCACTATCAGCTATTTTATGCTCCCGTCGTTCGCAAATTTCAGTGGCTATACGTTGAGTATCCTTCAGAAGATCATATTCCATGGTAAATGGATCGTTACCAACACTATCCATTAATTCTTCCAGGTAGCGATGAACCCGGTGGTAAAAATCATCCCCTACCCGTGCCAGACCACTGTTGCTACGTTCATTCTTTTGTATTTTCCTTAACTTCTGGAAAAACTCATCCAACCCTATTCCTCACTTAAATCCTCGCTTTATATTATTTTTAAAAAAGGGAATTATTATAGATACCAGATTATTATTATTCTGCCTCAATCCTGGGGGCCAGTAAAAAGCTGAGTTCACCTTCATCTGCTACCATTTTTAATTTCAGGTTTAAGGGCATGTCATCCCCTAAATTAATAGTGGCAATTTCTGAGAATTTATCTGCCTTGAGCATTTCCTTTATTTTTTCCAGAGAAAACACAGATCTAGCTTCAGATTCTATTTTTTCCCCATGCAAATACTCTACATTGGCATCTCCAAATTCTCCTTCTGCAGTTGCTATGAATTTATCTGCATCCACCATCATGGCTATTTTATCAGAGAAGATGTCAATATCTTGAATGGAATCTTTGAGCAAGCTGAAAGGAACTTCGAATTCTGTAGGGTATTCCAGTTGCGGAGGGCTGGGGGCTTCATATTCTATATCAATAAGTCTGATTTTAAATCTTCTTTTTGCCTCTCCCTCGAAAGTAATAATGAAATTTCCTTCATCCAGAGACATATACACCCTATCATCACTTTTCGAACGTTTTAAAACTTTCATTAGTTCTTCGGTGTCTACATTAATTTTTTCAGGTTCGTCACAAAGATATTCATGAAATAGGCTGGCCTTCAGTTCAAGATGCACAAATGTGATGTGGCTGCGGTCCAGGGCATCCAGCCTCATTCCTTCACTATCAGTTTGTATTTGCACTTCGTCCACAATAGAAGAAATAGCATCAAAACTGGTTTTCAATATGTTAGGGTCGTTTAGTTCTGCTTTAAACATTTACATCCTCCTTCTTCATATCCAAAAAGTAGATGAAATTAATTAAGTAAACCAGTGGTGTTTTATTTTTAAATTAATTATCCCTTTTTATTATTAAAATAGTATATTCCCTTATTTATAATAAGCATACCCTCCCTTAAGTGAGATGCATTATAATTGATATACTACATTATCATTTAATTCTTAATTTTAAATTATATGGAAAATGAAGTAATTTTGTGAGGTACTAGAGAAATTTTGTTGATTAAATACACTATAATAGATTAAATCACTTCTTTTTATTATCAGAGTCTTTATTATTCTTAGATTTGGGTTTTTCTTCCACGATTTTTACTTCACGGTAGAGGTTGTCTAATGAGGTTTTGCTGGCAATTCGCTGGGCAAAAGATCCTGCAATTATTAAAAATCCTATAATTATAAAGAATGCAGCAATAACCGATCTTTCACCAAATACAACATTATCTATAACTCTTTCAGAAGAACCCAGTAGAGTTAGAGCCCCAGCTATAATAAAAAGACTGCCCAGAGATATACCTGCAATTTTAATGATTTTTTCACGATCATTCTGCCAGTGCTCTTTAAATTTTTCTTCCAGTTTGTATAAATAATTCAATAAAGCAAATTCAGAAGATTTAGGGGGAGAATCAGTTGATGCTTCAGTTGAAGAGACCTGATTGTTTTTTTCTGGTTCTTCCTTTTTATCATCAATACTCTCTGCATCTAAATCAGGGTAAAAAGTATTTATAATCCCTTTAAATGATTTCAAAGCCTTTTTAATAATGCGGTTATTGTCAGATGAATTATCTTTATCTGATTTTTCTTTCTCCCCACTCATTAAATCCCCCATATTTAATCGTACTCTCTCCACGTATGTTTGCAAGAAGTACATCTTAAAAACCGGGTTTCGGATTCATCAGCCCTTCTGGTCTGTTGTAACCACCAGTATGCTACTTTATTGCCACATTTTTTACAAATAGATTTAGTGGTGGGAAGGGTAGGAATATCCTCCCCGGTGAATATTACGCTATCTTCAGACTCTATTTTCTCTGAAATTTCATATTGATCTGCCAGGTCTTTGGTAATCTCCTTTTTAAAACCACACTTGCATTGGAAAGTATTGTCTTTAGGAAACATAATTGCTCCACATTTGGTACAAAATTCCATGGTGTTCCTCCTGTAGGTGGATAAGTTTAATATTATAAATATAATCGTGTTTAATAATTTAATTGCCTTTTAATTGATAAATATTTGCCAGCATCATCTAAAATCTTTTTATGGTCAAAGGCCAGTTCCATGTTTAACAGATTTTCTAAGGTGAATTTTGAAGCTTCCTGTGCATCGCTGGCTGCTTTCAATTCTCCTGAAATAAAGTGAGCCATGTAACATATGGTAACTATATGGGCACGGGGATCCCTATTTGGATTAGAATAAACCCCTAAAAAACATTCAAGGCAGATATTGAGTCCAGTTTCCTCCTGTACTTCTCTAAGGGCCGCTTCTTCTACCGTTTCCCCATACTCTACAAATCCTCCGGGCAATGCCCAGAACCCTTTATATGGATTATTTTTCCTTTTAATCATTATAATGCAATCATCTGGACAGCTTATAACTACATCTACAGTTAAAAGAGGGTTTTTTAATTTTTCAGGATTTATTTAATCACCTGCATAATTGATACGTAACAAGCGCAGATATAAACCAGGTTATAATTCATGCCCTACCCCTTGATTCTCCTTTTTTTACTCCTGCGGCAATTAAATGAGCAGTTCGCACTGGTTCAGGTAAAGCACTGTGGGTCGTGGATAGTTTAACAATCTTCAGAGCATCATCCACTTCCAGGCCATTTATCTGCATGTAAATTGTTTCTTTAGATTTTACCGGGTATATCTTGCCTGCCTTCTGAATAGTCTCCCATTTTTGTTTCCCATCAGGAAAGTTATCCAGGGCCTTTTTAATTTTTTCAAAATCAGGAATTTTTCTCATAACCGCAATTACAGGCACTCCTGTTTTTTCAAATATCTCCTTTATATCTGCCACATTGAATCCCCCAAAGGTAATGCCATCCAGCATCATCACTCCCAGCTGACCTCTGTGTCTGGATTTAGTTACCATGGTGATTATTTTAGAAGTGGCATCCTGGCCATCCACCTGTAAATGGGTGGTAATTAATCCGTCCATCCAGGAACCTCCTCTAAAAATGGTTCCCACCAGTAAAGCTTCACCCTGCTGGTGTGGAAGGAATGGCGCGTCATCAATACCCAAAATTCTTATTTCATTTTTAATTTGTCTAAATGTCTTATTATTCATAAGATGGGCTTATTTTAAAATTTAAAAATAGAATATATGTTAATTTAAACTCCAGCCTGTGCTGATTATTCTATGGACTCCAGTAGGCCCTTAAATTCTTCACATCTTTCTTTTAAAGTTTCTGCAGCTATTTTAAGAGATTTTTTTGGGCTCTTGGATTTAATATAAAGTTTAGGTTCCCCTACAATGGGGTGTTCAATAGCATAAGCTGCAGATTTTACAGTTTCATCTTCCATTAAAATTTTCCTTAAAGCATTGCACAGGGTGTGGGTTTCCCCTTCCACCAGTATTTCCAATTCATATCTTTTGCTGGTAATAATTTCCATATTTAATACCTCGATTAGTTTAAAATTTCTATAAAATAATTTAATTAAATTTATTAAACCTGATAATTGCTGGATAATTTTCTTTTTTCACGATTATCACAGTGAGGGCAGGTTACATCATTTTTACCGGTTTGTTTCATGAAGTGACGACACCGGGTACACATGGCTTTAATTACACCAAGTTCATTTTGTGAGGTTTTCAAATCAATGCTATCCAATCCAATCATTTTAGTTATTTTAGCCTCTATAATATCTCCAATATGAAATGCATCAGTTAATTTAGACAAATAACCTTTTTTAGCCTGGGATACATGTATTCCCCCCACAAATGAAACCTGTAGTTTTCTCCGGTTACCCTTAATGGAATCAATTTTAACCAAAGCCCTCTGACCCCTTACTTCCATAATCTGACCCATAATATGGGTATCATTTTTCAATTCTGCTGGAGAATCAGTCTGGGGAACTACTGATATTCTTTTATTTTTATCGTCTCTAGAAACTACACCTACAACCAGAGATTTAATTTCTCCTTCATCATCATAAGTCCATTCAGCAGGTATAAATTGTTCACTGACACCTAAAATATCTCCTGGTAGAACGAAATCTCCAGATTTAGCTTTCATGCCCTCACCTCAATTATAAAAAAGTGCATTGATAAATTTTAAACATTAAAATATGATGTTCGTTTTTATATTATATATTACTTGTTATGGTTACTATAAATCCATTACCCTAAATCTATTATTCGGGGTAAAAAAGTTTGGTTTTGGAAAAAGTACATGGTTTTTTTATTCAAGTATAATTTCATCCAGTTGATAGTCATCCCATTTCCGTATATCCAGAACTATCTCAAGTTCTTGAGGAGTAATTAAAGGTTTTTTATACATATGGGAGTCATCAACAGCTATTCGGGGGCAGGCAGTAACCACAAAGGCATCTAAATCCATGAAGGGTAAAAGAAGATCTGGAGAAATATTATCCATCATAATCAAATAGGCATCATATCCTTTATCTTCCAGCAGAGCTTTTAATTTTTGTGCTAATTCCATCCGGTACTGTCCTTCTTTGGAAGATACTAGAATACCCCATTTTTTTGCATTCTTAGAACGGGTTATGCGGGCAAATCGTATCCTTAAAATCCGGTCAGCAAATTCTTCTATATCCCGTGCCTCCCCCCGGTAGGGATCTGCGATAATTACTACTTTATGGGTAAAAAGTTTGATTCCTAATGGATGGAAATTGCCACTCCCCAGATAAAGATAAGCCGGGGCATCTACTTTTTTAATTGAGGAAAAATTACATCCTAAGACCTGTCCCACCTGACTACCTGCACCAGAATCCACTACAACTTCTTTTCCTTCTTTTTCCAGGAAGGATTTAACTTCATCCAGAAGATGCAAATGCTGGGTGGTGGTGGCCAGTACTATTTTATCATAATCCTGAAGAAGTTTAAGAGCCTCATGCAGGGATTTATCCACTTCAACTTTAGAATAAGCCTCTACAAATAAAACAGGTATGCTATAATCCAGAGGAAGAGGAGTATGTCCATAATGAACCAGTATATCCACCAAACCCTTCATTTTTTTATCAGAAAGGTCACAGGCCCCGAAACAGGGATCTGCAGATATTATAACCCTGGCCCCTGTTTCTTTTTCTATACGCTCTGCTACTTTAGTTGCATGTATTTTAAGACCTTCTGGAAACTGCAAACCAACATTTTCTGCCTTTAAAACCTTGATCTTTTTTATTACCTTTTTGAATTCCAGGTTGTAAAGTGACATATTAAAACCGTTATCTTATCTATACTTCTTCCAGCACTACCTGACCTTCCACCACATCTACTTTAACCAGGCTCTTTACAGTGCAGCCGGTACCCTCTTCCACGATTTTTTTGCCCTGGCCTTTTTCTATGACCGCGATAACTTCCACAATCTCCACCTCCATCTTCTGCAGGGCATTTAAGATTCCCTTCATAGTTCCTCCCGTACTTACCACATCATCGATAAATAGAATTCTATCCCCTTTTTTAATACCATTAATATAAAGTTGACCCTGACTATATCCCGTGGTCTGGTGTACTGCTACTTCCCCCGGGAGACCATACTGCCTTTTTCTTACCACTACAAAGGGAATTCCGGTTTCAATGGATAAGGCCGTAGCCAGATGTATGCCCATGGCCTCGGCACAGACTATCAAATCCACATCCATGTTGAATCTTTTTTTGATGGCCCATGAAATTTCCAGCAGTACCTCGCTATCTACCCGGGGGATCCCATCAGTTACTGGATGTACGAAGTAATCATAATTGCCTTTTTTTACAATAGGTGCATTTATTAAGCTTTCTTTAAGTTTTTCCAGCATGATACCACCACATAATTAATTAATACCATAGAGAAGTTTATTTATAAATTTTTTTTTTAGTACAAAGAAGCCTTGAAATTCTTTAGATTAATTAGAGATAATATAAGATACAATTTAATATATGAGTACCATCCCGGATTAAATTAATCATATTAAATCCCTTTTAGAGGGAATAGTTGTGCCACCTGTTTTATATAATAAATATTATTTTGAAATTTTTCATGATGTTCCAATCAGCATAACAGAACAGGTCAACCTAGTTTCCAGGGATTTATTTTCCTCTTCTTGTGCTTTTATATAATTCTGGAACAGGCTTTTTTTATCAGGATATTTATTCTCCAGTTCCCCGGCCCTTTTTTTGATATTTTTAAAGATGTAATCATTGGATTTTTCTATATACTCTTTATCCATAACCAGTTCCTGAATTATACTCATTCCAGCATTAGATATTTGTTTTAAAATTTCTGATTTTTTTAAAATCAGTGGAGAGGAGATATCATCACCATTATCCATATAGGCATCATCAATGATTACCATACCCCTTTTATTTAATGATTTGGAGATGATCTCGAGAGTAGTATAATAATCACCTAAGACCGGGCCAATAGCCCCTAATATAACTATATCAAATTTATGCAGATTTTTTATTTCTTCACGGATGTCACCAACCACAAAATGACAAAGTTCCGAGACCTGATACTCTTCTGCTTTTTTACGGGCATAGTGAATGAATTCTTCCACAGCGTCAATGCCCCAGCAATGGCAATTAAATTTTTTAGCTAGTTTAATGGATACTGGTCCTTTTCCACATCCTAAATCCAGTATTTTTAGTTTAGAATAATCTTTCTGGTGCTGGTAGATAAGTTGCATAACCAGTTCTGCGTCGGTGCCAAATTCCCATAAATCCTGTACCAGGCAGGGTATAAAAGGAAATATATCTTTTTCCGGGCCATCCATGGCCACTACCACGCTTTCTATAACACTCTCATCAGTTGTTTTCATATACACCCTCTGCTGGAAAGTATGCATTTTTTATTGGAATTTAATTCTGGATGTCCTCTTATTATATTACAGGGTGTCTGATTAAATGTGAAAATTCAGGGGGTTATTTGAGTTTAATTTCATACATCGATGGTTATTCAAATGTCCTTACTAAAAGTACAATCGAATAATTCCCATATATTAAAATAGGGCCTTAAGAAGGTTCTGTCTAAAATGTTACTGATGGGTGTGTCCCATAATTCTAATTGTAGAGTTATATAATTGTAATTTGTGTTATGGGGTTTCATTTATTTATATAATTTTTATTTACTGAGTTTCGTAAGGTTTAATAAGTATTAGCGCGAT
>JAHRFX010000061.1 GCA_019084405.1 Methanobacterium sp. | reverse complement strand
TTTCAATCTATTCCACCTCAACACACTCAAAAAACAAGGCCACCCAGCGACAGCTATCATCAAATAACCAAAAAACAGGTGAAAAACAGGAAAAAAAGGAACATAAACAACTAAAAAAATAGAAAAAACCGACTAATAAAAACAACACAAAAAAATACTCCCATACACCAAAAATAAAAAATGAAGTTAATAGAAATTCTCTTAAGTGAAACTTTTAACTCTGAAAATAGGTTTCTGTTTAGTTACCACTTTTAAAGATATCCCTCCGCTAATTCAATATTTACATTTACAACTTTCCCCGGAACCGCTGCATACCATTCTGCTACATTAGGTAACTGATTTAAATCAGTTATTACTGTACCATCGGGAAATATTGCTTTAACCTTTCCATCTACATCTTTAGCTACAACAGCGCCAGATGGAACCATTTTTCCAGCAGGTATTTTTAAACCTTCTTCTACTCCAATTCCATCTACAACTGCATTATGACCTATAAATGCACCATCCCCTATTTCAGCTGCAAATATAACTGCGCCGAATGCAATGAATGCATTTTTACCCACTTTTGCAGGCCCATGAATTATGGATCCATGTGCTAGCGAAACTTCGTCACCAATTTCCACTGAAGTATTCCTTAAACAATGGATTTGAACTCCGTCCTGCACATTTACCTTGTTTCCAATCACTATTCCTTTTGTAGGCGATTCATCAGATCTGATTAATGCATGAGGCCCCACAAATACATTGTTTCCAATTTTCACATTTCCAATTACCACAGCCTTCGGATCTATGAATGATGTTGCGCTGATTTCGGGTTTTTCACCATCTGGATTTTCTCTTATATTATTTGCGGGCATAACCGCAAATACTATACCTAACACTACAATCAAGACTCCCACACCAATCAAAACAGGTATTATTAATTCTTTATTCACAATTTACCTCCGAAATAATTTTTTTAACTACATAGTAGGGTGTAGTATCTACACTTAAATATAGTGTCTACACCCCTATATAAATGCTTCATCCGTATTTTAAATAAATTTTGAATTGAATAATAGTACCATATGACACCATAAACCCAATTTCTTATTTTTAATTTTTAATTCACTGGCCAGATATAGACTTCCAATAAAAAGAGGCAGCCAGGCAAAAGGCACGGTAAAAGGAGTGGTTCCAAATAATTTAGCCCCTATCAATTCATTATAACAAAATTCAGAATAAGGAACCCCAGTGAGAATGGCTATGGTCTTTAACACCAATGCATAGGCACTCAATACTGCAATCAAAGCTAAACCTTTTTTCCAACCTAACCAAACCATCACTGCTGCAAAAGAGGGGATTGCCAGGGAAATAATAAAGATAACAGATATTATGGAAGTTTCAGGACCAATTTCCACATTGGCCACAAAAAAAGCCGCAATTAAAAGGGCTAAAGCAGAAATATATATTATCTTACTATAGTCTTTCAAATTAATCACATCCAGTTATCTTTTCTCTGATAAAGAATACACATCGTCTCTACGGTTACTTAAAACCGGCAGTTCTTTTCGGATTTTAGAACTATCCTCTAAATTAATGGTGGAATATAAAATTTCTTCTCCCGCCCCGGCTTCTTTAATCATTTCCCCCCAGGGATTACAAATCATGGAATGACCATAGGCCACATAAGATGCATTTTCATTTCTGGCAGGTGATGCAGCCGCAATAAAAATTTGATTATCCATGGCCCGGCTTCTAAGCAAGGTTTCCCAATGGGCCGGTCCAGTGGTTAAATTAAATGCACCAGGATATACCAGTATATCCGCCCCTTTCAAGGTCATGAGTCGGGATAACTCTGGAAAACGAAGATCATAACATATACCGATTCCCACCTTCCCTAAATCACTTTCAATAACAGTTATCTTATTACCGGCACTGAGGGTATCAGATTCTTTAAAGAAAATTTTTCCAGGAACATCAATATCAAAAAGGTGCATTTTCCGATGGAATCCCAGTATAGCACCATAATCATTGAAAAAAAAGCTGGTATTGTATATTTTTCCAGATGATAACTCCGGAATAGACCCTGCCACCAGATGTATTTGTTTAGCACGGGAAATTTCCGCCATAGCTTCTAAAGTAGGACTTTTTGTGGGGTTTTCTGCATAATCTCTGAACCGGGAATTATCATAGGGGCAGTTGAACATTTCAGGTAAAATAAGTAGTTCTGCACCCTCTTTACTGGCAGATGATATCATTTTTTCTGCTTTTTGTATATTGGCTGATTTATCATCCACCACTTTCATCTGCAAAAGTGCTAATTTAATTTCTTTAACCATAAAAAGGGCCTCAAGTATTTATTATTAAATCCAGTTCTTTATAAAGATAAAAGATGTTCTAGTAGTATTTTAAAGCCAAGTAATATTAGAATTATACCTCCCAGTATTTCTATTTTACTTTCAAATAGGTGTCCTATTTTTTTACCAGTATAAACTCCCAATAATGACAATACAAATGTTATAAGGCCTATCATAATTATAGGAAACCAGACGGACATACTTAAAAGGGCAAAGGTAACTCCCACTGCAAAAGCATCTATACTGGTGGCAATGGCCAGTACAAATAATTTTTTAAAAGAAAAGATGTTGCAGTTTGGTTCGGATTGTTCTTCCATTTTTAAACTTTCATAAATCATTTTAATTCCTATGGCTAAAAGTAGTATAAACGCTAACCAGGGTGCTAACTGGGAAATTATTAACTGGAGACGTATCCCTGCCACCCACCCTAAAACAGGCATGATGGCCTGAAATCCTCCAAAAAAAAGTGCAATCCACAGGGCCTGTTTGATCTGACAGACCTTCAAAGTCAATCCCCAGGTAATAGAAATACTAAACGCATCCAGGGCTAAAGCAACAGATAAAATTATGATTGTAATCAAGTCCATAACTCAAATAGTATTTCTATTTCCTATAAATTAGTTTGGTGCCATGAAAATTCAATTAAAAAGATTAATGGGTGAAAAAGGTATTTTTATTACCTGAAACCTGAATAAAGCAAAAAAAATATCTTATAAAAAACCATGCACCACTATCCGGGTTAAATTTAAAGGGATTTATTAATTTCGTTGTTATATTTATATATTGATTACCCTTCCTTGGAAAGGGAAATAGAAATTGTAAATGCATTACTTCCTGATGCACCTTCAACTCTGGTGGAGGCGGTGGTAAAGGCGGTTCAGAGAATAAGAAATCTGGCCCTGATTAAGAAACCTTCTATACGTGCTACAGTGGACTGGGTTAAAACCATGGTGGCCCTGGGGCATGATGAACTGGAAGAAGAATCCTTCCAGGAAACGGTGGGAGTGGTGCTTAAAAACCAGGATGACAAAAAAAAAGTGGAAGATCATTTTTTTAAATAGAACCATGAATAGCAGGGATGGTTTTTTTGAAGGTTGAAATGGAGGATGTGGCCCTTTTATCATCAAATCTCCGCAAAAAAGGGATTCCGGTTAGTATCAGAAGTACTCATAATGCCTTTTTAGTGGCAGACTTTTTTCGTGATATAAAAACTACTGGAAGTTATAACTATCTAAAAGAAGCCTTATCGGCGGTTTATGTGAAAAACAAAGACCAGCTAAAAGAATTTAATCAGGCTTTTGACGATACATTTGGAATTAAAGTAGATTCTAAGATTTTTAAATTAAAAAACACATCCTCAAAACCAAAAAATAATGCTGGGAAAACGTTAAGTAATTATAAAATGGAACAAAATTCACTTAACTTTAAAATGGATAGTAAAATAAAGCTTTCCAAAATAAAGGAGGATAACATTAATTACAATCCACCTTTAGCTGATTATCAGGGCATGGATTTAAGAGAAAATTCCCTGATGGAGAGGGATATTAATGAACTGGACTTTTTTGAAGCAGAATTATTTGAATTATGCCAGAAACTGGGCCTTAAAATAGCTAATAAGAGGGTAAGGAGAAATAAACGTTCTAAAACTAACCGGATAGATATAAGGAGGAGTATTCGAAAAAACCTGAAATATGGGGGGCTTTTAATTGAACTGGAAAAGCGAAATCCATACTTAAAAAAGAACCAGTACTTTTTCTTAAGTGATGTAAGTGGGTCCTGTGACTGGATAAGCAACTGGTTTTTCTGTATGGTTTATGCTGCCCAGAAATCATTTAACCAGTCCCGGTTTTTTGATTTTGATAATAAGTCTGTGGAAACTACCGTGGCTCTATCAGAAAAAAATCTTATGGATGGCTTCACCCGGGTTCGTGAAATCCGCCAGAAAAATATAATGATGCATGGCACTTCCAATATGTACACGGCCTTTAATAGTTTTATTAAACAGGTTAATCTCAATCATAAATCCATACTATTGATATTGACTGACTGTCGTGATTGGGCCGGACCTAAAAAATATAAAAAGCCCTTAAGTGCAGATTTGATGGAACAAATGTGCCGTATTTCCAAAAAAGTCATAATATTAAACCCTGAGCAGGAAATAAAATGGGATGTGGTGGATAGTTGTGTTTCAGATTATGAGGAGGCAGGAGCACAAATAATGGAAGTTAGAAACCTCAAACAACTGGCCAGATTGGTGGAACACATTTAGTTTAATAATTATCTAGAAAAAATCAAGGGTTACTTTTTTTTCTTCTTTTAATTCCTTGGGGGGTTCTAAAGATTTAAATTCCAGTCCATTTTCTTCTAATAGTTCCAGAGCATCTTCCGTTATGGAGGGGGCCACTAAAATACCACGCACCTGATTTTTATTATCTTCAAAATCTTTAAGATACCTCTTTAATTGTTTTACAGCATTAGTACCTGCTTTTCTACTTTTTAATTCAAGTATCATCAGTTGACCCTTTTCATCCTTTCCCAGAATATCAATAAATCCCTTGGAGGTGGAATATTCCTTATCAGTGGGTCTGAAACCCTTCTCAATTAATTCTGGATGTTTCCAGATCATTTCTCCCAGGTCTTTTTCATGTCCGCAGACTTCCAGTTCCTGAGAATCCCGGCCCAGATAGTAAGAGACCAGATGTACATTTTTTATTTCTACTTCCAAATGTTCAGGAGGGGTTCTACGCACACTCTCTAAGATAACAACACCCTCCTTCATTTTTACTTTAGAACGAGATTTAGGCGGTTGCCAGTTCACAGGATCCAGTTTTCGATCCTGGTGTATTAAAAAGGAACCGTCTGGTTTAATAATTATCATCCTTTCTCCTAATCCTAATTTACTCCGTGCTCGACCTTCATAAGTGGCCTGGCAGCAGGCAAATAATGTTATAATGGCCCTTTTTCTGAGTCCTTCATCAATAATCCTGAAACAATCAGATGGAGAAGGATTTTCCAGGGATATAAATTTCATAGAACTAATTGATTTTTTAATATACATAACCATTTCGAATACCACCACGAGCTTTAAAAAATGATAAAAAAGGGCTTTAAAAAAATTTTAATGTACTTAAGATGGATTTATGTACCACCTGCATCTAAATATGTTAGTACCTGATAGAACCCTTAAATAATGAATATAGAAGATATTTTGATTAATAATTCCTCAGGAAAACTCCCTAAAAATCATGGTAATTGATTAATGTTTATATTTAATCTTAAGAGCAGTTGATTAAATGATACATCCCCACGAATTTGATATCCATACTGAGGTTTCCCCAGCATACTATACTCAAATTTTGGACTTTATCTACAAATATTACCTTTTTCCCCAGCCTGATGCATTCAGTGAAATAAAAAAAAGTAAAAAGCAGGGAAAAAATTACCTGCATTTCATTTTTATTGACCCGGATAATAAAGGTCAAATAAAAGGAACTGTGGAATCTGGAGAAAAAATCAAGGTCAACTTAGTTCGCCAGGGCGAAATTTCCCTTGAAATTTTAGATAAACTGGCAGAAGATATATTTATAGCAGTGCAGATATATGAAGAAAGTATTCGTCAATCCACCATTTACCTGGCCTGGGTGGAAGGACAAAAAATTATCCCTGAAAAACCACCCTCCCTGGGTAAAAAGACTTCAAAAAAACTTTTTGGAAGTAACTTGCTGGTAGTATACCTTATCTTTTTCGGAATAAACATAACCCTATTCCTTTTATTTGATTTATATGCTGCAGTTATTTTTATTATAGGTATACAACTTGTAATTGTGCTTTTATCTGATAAAATATTCATGAAAATGGCGGATTGGGAAATAACTTCCCACAACCCCAATATTCATATAATCCAGTACCAGCTTCCAGAAGAGGAATACAAATTTTTTAAAAAAGCACTGGGTAAAAATGCACTTTTCCAAATAAAAAAGGAAATATATGAAAATACCCTGGCCCATGGAATCCCCCCCACCTGTAAATTGGGGGAAGAAGTATTTTCTAAATATGGATTCTACTGTAACCCTCTGCAATCCAGTTACAAAGTAATAAATGTTTATGATATTGTAAAAGAAGCTGCAGAAAAATTTGATCTAAATGTGCCCCGGATTATTATAAACAACAATCTACTTCCTAATGCCGCTGCCACTGGTCCCAGCCCTAAAAGGGGTCTGGTATTAATCACCACCGGACTTTTGGTACAGCTGGATGAAGAAGAAGTTTTAAGTGTGGTGGGGCATGAAATGGGTCACCTGGTGGGTAGAGATCCTATAATATTATTTAGCTTAATATCTGGGGAATTTATTCTTCGATTGACTGTTTTACTCCCTATTGTAATTATTAATCCTATAATATACCTTATTGTGGCACTGGGAAGTATATTCTTTGTGGCAAAATTCTTTGAAGCCCGGGCAGATCTTTTATCTGCCATTAAAATAGGCAAACCCCAGGTTCTGGCGGAGGCACTAAGGAAAATTGGTTACCAGAAACTACAATCTGAAAGAATGACTTCCTACCGTATTTCCAGCTGGGCAATGTGGGATCCTCATCCCCCGATTTATTTCCGTATAAAAAGATTGGAAAACATGAAAAAACCAGATGAGATACAAAATCCATTAATACAATCGGCCCGGGATGTTTTCAGCGGATTTAAGGCTGCCTTTAAAAAATAAAATAAAAAGATGGTTAAAGTGGATAACTCTGACCTGTTTTTTGATCAGCAGATGGCATTGAAAAGTGCAGATGGACAATTAACCAATTATCTTCTCTTTTTTCAAGAACCATGGTTAAGCGACCGGATAAGTTAATCTTTTCACCACCCACCATTACCTGCATGTGCATATTGCTGGTGGTCCAGGCCACCGGACCGAATGCTGAAATATTAAGAGGACCATAATCAATTTTTATTAATTAATATTATACTGGTCATTAATTAATAAATATTTGGCGATAACGTATCTCACCATGAAATATTAATCGGAATATTTAAATTGTATTTATAAGATTAGATAAATCCAGTTTAAATATTCCGATTAATATTTCATGGTGAGATACGTTATCGCCAAATATTTATTAATTAATGACCAGTATAATATTAATTAATAAAAATTGATTATGGTCCTCTTAATATTTCAGCATTCGGTCCGG
>JAHRFX010000071.1 GCA_019084405.1 Methanobacterium sp. | reverse complement strand
TCCTAAACCACGATTAAATATTAAAAATAAATTTCTAAGAACTATTCTAAAGAAAAACATTTCAACCACCACCATTTAGTTGTTTTAGCGTGAGCAACCATCTTTTTCAAGTAAAAAACTCCAAAAACCATCTGTTTTCATGACATTGAGGGTGAAAATAATATAAAATCGCTGCAAAACTCATAATAAAACTTTTGCCACTTATCAAAAAGCTACATTAACCATAAAAAAAGAAATAAAAATCAAGGATTTATTCAAAAATTTACCATATCACTAGAAAAATCGATGGTGCCAGTTAAAGTAAAGGATTTTAATATTCTCCGGGGATGAATTTGGAAAGAAATCACAGGTTAAGATAAATAGATTAATGCTAAACATAGTGAATTTACTGCCCGGGTGCCCTGATTCTGATGCAGAGCCCGGAATATTTGTACAGTTTTTTATTTTGAAATGTGATTCAGATATTGGCAACGGCTTTATTTAAGAAGGATAATTAAAATAAATAATATTAAATGTAATTTAATAACTGCATTTTTGGTGGATAGTTACCGGGGTCTAATAATAAAAAATAATATAAAATTTCTAAGCTCAACAACCTCCATAAAAAGGTTCTCTATTCTCAATAGCATCAATAAATATCCTTTTTAAGCCTTCCATACTTCCACCTGAACGAATAGCCCCAATTAAATCCACTAAATTATCATTACGTAGTAAACAGGGTTTAATCTTACCATCAGGGGTTATACGTAAACGAGTGCAATTTTTACAAAATTCAGTATTGTCCATGGGCTTCACAATTTCTATTTCACCATCATCCACAAAGTATTTCTTCCTATCCTGCATGAAAGCTCTGGTTTTTACTTTATCTGCCCTATCAGTTAATTCATTCTCTAATTGATTCATTTCAAAGTGATACTTATCTATAAATTCTGTATCAGGACAGTTTTCTGTTTTTAAAAGTTCTATTAGCTGCAGCACCGCCCCATTTTCCTTACAAAATTGGAACATATCCCATATTTCTTCATGGTTGATGTCTTTCATAACCACCATGTTCACTTTTACCGGGTCCAGTCCTGCCTGGGCAGCGGCTTTAATCCCTCTTTTAGCACTATCCAGATAATTTCTGCTGGTAATAAAATGATAAGTTTCAGGATTTAGAGTATCCAGACTTACATTGACTCTTTTTAATCCCGCATTAACCAGTTTTTTAGCATAGCGTTCCATCAAAGTTCCATTGGTGGTTATAGAAACGTCTTTAAATTCCAGAGTGGATATTTTCTCCACAATTTCCACAATATCGTTTCTTATAAGGGGTTCCCCTCCGGAGAGTCTTATCTTTTTAATGCCTATATCTCTGGCTACCTGAGCAATTTTAAATATCTCATCGGCGGTCATCTCATTATCCTGAGGCATTATGCCGTCATGGTGACAGTAAAGACACTTTACATTGCATCGGCTGGTTATGGAGATTCTCAAGGAGATTATAGGCCTCTGGTAACTGTCATGGGTAAGCATGGTATCATTTATAGTTTAAATCTGGTCTTTTAAGTCTTTGAAATCCTGGGTTTTAATCTCTATCGCGCACCAGTATTTTTATTGTATCAATATCTTCTGAATCTTTATCCAGAGAATTTATCATTCCGGTAACGGTTTTAGCAATGATATTCTGCACAAACGGGTTTAATGGTATCCTTTTACCATTAACTTCTAATAATGCTCCCTTAAACTGACTTTTGCAGTGAACTTCCGGAGCCACACCCTGTACCTTATCCATGGAAAAGTCTGCACAGGATTCAAATCCACATTTTTTACAATTTAAATCCTGCAGGAGACCATAACTTCGTTTTTCAATTATTTCCACCAATTCATCCATTTTTTCATCATTCAATGATTTTACATCCACTTGCTGGATGGTATAATCGTCTTTTAATGATGAAACAGATATTTTTGCAAATTTTGAGCTTTTAAATCCTTCCATAACTAAAAAATCAAGTTCATCATAGGATTCAATGGTTGTAATTATGCTTTCCACATCAAGGGGATTGTCAAAAAGAATAAAGGTCTCTTTTCCAGTTCCAACCACGATTTTAGCACCGGCCTGACGATGCTTTCCTGTATCCTTATCTGCCAGATCAAAATGAACATGGCTGAATTTCATCGTTCCTACACTATATCCTTTCTGTGAAAGTTTTTCCACCAGTCTGGTCACCAGAGTTGTTTTTCCAGTGTCTTTAGTTCCTATAACAGATATTATTTTCATTTACAAACACCAACTGTACTTATTTATACTCTCTAATATTTAAGAAAATAAGCAATAGGTTAAATTAATAAAGAGATTATAGTTAAATTAAATAGAGTAGTAATAGTAGTTAAATACATTATGTTGTTTGGCTCTGTCAAAAACTTGGGGGTTAAATGTCAAAAAGTTTTTTCTGGGTTTGAATTTCTATTTTAATGTTTATTCGTGACATTACTCCTATTTTAATCTTCATTAGCCTCTTAACACTTTTAGGAAAGGT
>JAHRFX010000082.1 GCA_019084405.1 Methanobacterium sp. | reverse complement strand
CTAAAAACTTAAAGAAAAAGGTTGAAACCCACAAATTCAACACCAGCTAAAAACTTAACTTAGAATAAAAATTAAACAAATTACACAGATTTACAGATAAAAAAAGATTTAAAAACCAATTTCTAAAACCAAAAAGCATTTTAAAACAAATTTACAAAATTACTTTACGAAGTACTGATTATAATTAAACGTTATATGAAAAGTATTTAATCAAGTTCAACCTAAGCTGATTATGAGGTGATGCTGTGAAGAGATATTTAGCAGGATTTTTATTAATTTTAGTATTAGTTAGCCCCTTATATGCTGGTTCAGCAGAAGTACTTGGTTTTTCTGTTACCCTTGGCGAAACAACCAATAGTAATGCAGATTATAAAAATGCTATGCTGAATTATTTCCAGACAAAAACCGATAAAAATGTTTCAGAAGTCCCTGTTAAAATAATAACCGCTTCTGAAGTAAATGATATTTCCCAAAGCATTACTGGAAGGACCTATGGTTCCAGTCAAATTTTCTCCTGTGCCATGGTTGATTTAAGTTATTCCCCCGATATTAAGGTAGATGTAGATAAAAGTAAGGTCACCGTGGTAACTCCCCTAATGTATGCTAATGCACTGCAGTCATCTGGAATTGATAAAGGGTACGTGGTGGTAACATCTCCTGTATCAGCTTCGGGAGAAGCAGCACTGGCCGGTGTTTTAAAATCATATGAGATAGCAGTGGGGACTCCCATACCCGAAGAAGCTAAAAAAGTTTCCACTGAAGAACTTTATTTAGGAACCCGGTTGGCTAATGAAACTGGAGAAAGCCAGGACAATATTGCAGAATTATTTAGTGAAGTGAAAAATCAAACCCAGGAACAAAATTTAGAGGATCCTTCTCAGATTCAGAGTATTGTGGATAATGTAGCCATCGAGCTAAATATAAATCTCTCAGATAATCAAACCCAGGAAGTGGCAGATTCTGTGGCCAATTCTCAAAAAGTACAGGGCAGTTTAACTGAATTCAAAGAGCAGTTGGATAATATAAGTCAACAGGTTTCCACATCAGAAATAAATCAGGATATTTTCAGTCAGATATCACGTTTCTTACAATGGGCCAGTGCATACCTCCAGAATTTAATATCCGGACAATGAAGACCAAATAATTGTAATCCCCGAATATTCTGACTTAAAAATCCTTTTTTTAATTTTTAATATATCGAATTAAATTTTTAAAGTTTAAGATTAAATAAATTTATGTTAATATATTTACAGATTTTGCTGGTTTTATTTTTAATTGCTTCAAAAATTATTTAAATTATCTCATGTTTTTTTTTAAATTTTTAATCCATAATCTAACTGCAGGTAACAAAAATAATCAAATCTTACTTTAATTTTCCAAGCAAACACTTGAGAACCATAATATTTATAATAATGTTAATCAACACTTATTTGATAATCATGTTTATTGCCCAAAATAACCTTCAATTAATACTGGAAGTAGCATTCATAATCCACATCGTTGTACTTCTACTCTTCAATATCATAGCTCTGCCACTGAGTATGGTTCTATTTTTAGGGATAGTTCTAACCGTATTAATTGGGAGTCTTCTCCTGGCGGATGTTGCTTTTCTTTTCTTACCTTTATTATCCCATCATGAGTTTACCCACCCCTTCGGATCACTGGCAGTATTTGCGTGGGTAACCATTGCTGCAGCAGCCAATCTATTAACTGAAGTGGGGATTAAATCAACTTCTATTAAAACCCTCACTATCATTCTATTTTTTATAATTGCAGTAGCAGGGGGTTTAATGCACCGATCCTTTTTGATACTATGGTTTTTAGGGTGGGCGTTAGGTTATTTGATAATGTCTAAAAGTTTTAAAAGAAGCACCAATATCACTTCCAAGTCCATAATAGGATGGACACTAGCCGGTGGTCTTGGATTTGCCATTATGGAATTATTATCCCGTTTTCTGGATAAACCAATAATAAGTCCTCTTTTAAGAGTTTCAAGAATTGAACACTATTCCATCTCCAGTTTAAAAATGGTAATACAGAATACTACATTATGGGGGCATGTGCAGGGATCGTGTTATTGGGGAGTTGAATGTTTAGGAGGAGCAGACGGATACATTACTCTCCCTATGAGCCTTATTCAGTCATTTGGATTGCCATATCATTTATTTTATGGTGTGCTGGTTAATAGAAAAGATGAAATAGATTATATGTTGCCCGGTATATTTGCCGTAGCCTTTGACGCCGGATATGCTGGTATAATTTTCCTTTTATCCTGGATAATGATTGTAAGTTGTACTGGTTTTTATGTTCTACGGAAATATCGCAGTAAAAGAAAAAGCGGAAGTAAAATGTATCTGGGAAAGGAAGCATTATTGATTGGAGCATTATCTGCATTTTTAGCCCAGAGCATAATTGGTTTATTCATTTTTAACCGTTCATTTAATGGATCGGCTATGCTAGCCTATATAGTACTTTCTGCTCTGGTAATGGCCCACATAGCCACCTTGAAAAGGAGTATATAAGGTTTTTTTTGTATGACTCTGGAAATAAAAATACTCATTATTTAAAATTAAACGAAGAAAAATAGATGAAACACACCAATCCATGGAATATGTGGAGTAGAAATACTGCCCTACCTTCTTTAGTAATTGCTTTTTGGAGTAGACTTTGGTTAGAGTGGTGGGCCATAATTCCCATCACTATAGCGATTTTTTGGACCTATGTAAATCCCAGAATATTTTCTAAAGCAAAAACAACCAATAATTGGGCTTCGAAGACTGTTATGGGAGAACGGGTATGGTCTAAAATAAATAAAATTCCAGTGCCTTATCACCACCAGATGGTTCCTAACATTCTAAGTACTATAAGTGGAATCGGAGCATTATTCATTATTGGGGGTGTTTACTCACTTGAAATATGGCCTCTTATGGTTGGATTTTCACTGGTTTACTATGGGAAGTTATGGTTTCTGGATAGGATGGTCTGGTTGTATGAAGATATGAAATACCTGCCTCCGTATGGGAATTGGCTTTATTAGCCAGTTGCGATAGATGATCAGACACCAGGTAAATGATTAAAATTAAAATGTAAGACTTTACCTGTAAAAATAAAAATAAGAAAAAATTTCTTTTAAACTAGCTAAAGGGATTTGCAGATCTCTACTGCTTTTTTAGCAGCATCCTCCATGGATGTCTCATAAGAAACGCCCGCATTGGAAAGCAGCCTTTGTCCTTCTTCTTCATTAGTACCAGTTAGGCGTATAACCAGAGGAACATCCCACGGAGTATCCTTTAGAGCATTTATTACACCCCTTGCTACATCATCTGCCCGGGTGATGCCCCCTAATACATTTAGAAATATGACTTTCACCGGAGGATGCATTATAACCAGATTAAGTGCTTTTTTTATTATCTCCGGTGAGGCACCTCCCCCAATATCTAAAAAGGTTGCAGGTTCTCCGCCATTAAGTTTAATCATATCCATTCCAGTAAGGGTCAATCCTGCTCCATTACCAATAACGGCAATGTCCCCCTCTAATTTAACAAATGCAAATTCTTCAGATTCAAACTCTTCTAAATTCTTTAATTCAGAGTGTCTGTAAATAGAGTCATCATCCAAATCTAGTTTGGCATCTGCTGCCAAAACTCCCTCTGGAGTGATTACCAAGGGGTTTATCTCTGCCAGATGGGCATCATATTTTTGGAATACCTGGAATAATTTCCAGATAATGGCTCCAACAGAAGAAATGAACTCACTACCCACCTCCATTTTACGGGCAATTTCCCTAGCCTGGTATGGTAAAAATTCGTCCAGGGGATTTACATGATATTTTATGATTTTTTCAGGACGATTATTTGCAAGGTCTTCAATATCAACCCCTCCTTCTCCACTAGCCATAATCAAGGGTTTTCTGGAAGATCGGTCCGTGGCTATGCTTACGTAAAATTCCTTTTGGATTTCAGCTTTATGTTCCACTAAAACCATATTTACTGCTTCGCCCTTTATTTGGGTTGATAATAATTTTCTGGTAATTTTTGCTGCTTTTTGAGGAGTATCTGTGAATTTTATTCCCCCGGCTTTACCTCTACCTCCCACCAGAACCTGGGACTTTATAGCCACTGCTTTTTTCATTTTTTCAGCAATCATCTGGGCTTCTTCCCCACTTCGAGCTATTTCACCAGGCGGTATGGGTATGCCTTCTTTTTGAAAAATTTTTTTAGCACTGTGTTCATAAAGTTTCATATCAATCCCCTGCAATCCTCATGGATACAAATTCAATATTAATTTTAAAGAAGTAAATTTAAGTTATTTAATCAAAAATGGCCGCACCTGCTTCAAAAGCTGCCAGG
>JAHRFX010000023.1 GCA_019084405.1 Methanobacterium sp. | reverse complement strand
GCCTGTCTTTGGAAACCACTGAAATTGGATCCAATATATGCAATCTTCAAGGCGACTTTTCTCATTTAGAACCTCGGAATACTAATATCCAATGGCCAAAACGAAATCAAAGAAATTTACACCATGCAAAATTTCACTTAAAACAGACACCCTGAATTTTAATTAGCAATTATTACTGATGATTTCTTAAGGAGATATACTTATCTAAAAGATTTATAAATTATTGATTAATGCCACTTAGATAACTTTAACCAGTATTATTCTGCTGAAAATAACTTTAAAACTATCATAAATATTCCGAGGTTCTAAATGAGAAAAGTCGCCTTGAAGATTGCATATATTGGATCCAATTTCAGTGGTTTCCAAAGACAGGCTGATGTACCCACGGTGGAAGGGGAGATTATTAAAGCCCTTCAAGAAATAGAAATTATAGAAAGTCCTGATGCAACTGATTTTTCCATAGCAGGAAGAACAGATAAGGGGGTACATGCTCTGGGTAATGTGGTGGCCTTAAGAAGTGAAAAGGAAATAAGAATCAATCAAATCAACAAGGCCTTACCTTCCGAAGTGCAGGTTATTGCAAAGGCACCGGTTCATTTTGGCTTTAGACCCAGATATGCTCTTAGAAGATACTATCGCTATATAATGACTGATTTTGAAGGACTGGATATTGCTAAAATGCTAATGGCCTCAGAGTATATGATAGGTACCCATAATTTCCTTAATTTTTCAAAAAGAAGTGAAAGAAATCCCATTAGAACTGTGGAAAGTATAAATATTTCTAAAAATGGAAAAACAATAATTACTGATGTGGTGGGGCAGAGTTTTCTCTGGAAAATGGTCCGAAAGATGATGATGGTGCTTTATCAATGTGGGAAAGGCGAAATTGATCCGGAAAGGATTCCAGATTATTTGAATCCTGATTTTACTCATGGTTTAAAGCCCATGCCTGCCTCTGGACTAATTTTAATGGACGTGGAATATAAAAACCTTAAATTTCGTTATGATAAGTATGCTGGTGACTTATTTATTTCCACATTAAAGGAAGAATTTGAAAAAACATTTAATAAGGCCATGGTAGAGCAATCCATGCTCCAGACTATGATAGAACTCCCAGGCCAAATAAATAATTTTCAAGTTTGACTATGGCACAGTACAAAAAAAAATTTCTGTGACCTTTTTTTAATAGTTTTAGAGGTTATAATATCCTTTTGAGGGGTAGTAGGCCAAATAAGTGAAATTACTTATGAGCTGATTAATAAAAAATTATTTTTAATCCTTAGAAAAATGATAAATAATTTCTTAAACAATTTAAATAATAGAAATATATCTGGTCCGGGTTAATTTAATTATTCTGTGGGATGGAGGAAATTAACTGATATACAATAATAATTTTCCTAAAATGGATGTAAACAAAAATAAAGCTCTTAATTTTGATAATAAAAAAGTTTCATCTGATTTATTAAAAGATAAGTCTAATAACCTGGAAAGTTCTTTTTCTCGTAAGGATCCCTGGATAATTGTGGGATTTGATCCAGGTTTAACGGTGGGTATCGCTATAATAGATCTTTCTGGAAATCTTCTATTCCTCTCTAGTTTTAAAGAGATATCTAAAGCAGATGTAATTAATAACATTATATCCTTTGGAAGGGCTTTGATTGTGGCCAGTGATGTTTATCCCATTCCTAAATCTGTAAAAAAATTAGCAACAGCATTAAATTCCAAAATTTATACTCCTCCTCGGATTATGAGTGTTGAATCAAAAAAAGAACTGGTTGATTCGTTTATAAAGACCATTTTTCCGGATCAGGTTATTGAGAATGCCCATCAAAGGGATGCACTCGCTGCGGCAATAAAAACCTACAAACATTATGAAAAAAAACTCAATCAAATTGAAAAGAAGACCAGGGAAATGGATTTAAATCCGGAAAAAATGGACCAAATCAAGAGTCTGGTTATAAATGGAACCCCTATTACTAAGGCTATAAATGAAGTTTCAGAGGATAAAAATATTTTAAATGCTCTGGATAAGCAAAGGGATGATATAAAATCACATTTATCTAAAAAATCCAGGGATGACATCATGCCTCAGCAAAGTTATCCAGATATAAAAATACAACATCCTACTTCAAAAATAGATGAAAATAATATAAACCCTGAAAGCTCAGAAATCCTATTGAAATTGAAAAGGAGAATTAAAACCCAGGAAAAGCAGATAAAAAAACAGGAAGGAATTATAAAAAATTTAAGGGATAAAAATAAAATTTCCAGAAATAAAATTCAAAGAAATAAAAAAGAGATATTCCGACTTAAATCCAGAATAGATAAACTTTACCAGGATTATTCCCAGGATATTTTACTCAATAAAGAGCTTTCTTCTAAGTCAGAATTAATAAAAAAATTGATTAACCAGTATAAAGAGGAAAAATCTCACCGTAAACGATTGGAAGAAAATTTAAAATCCATTCAAAAAATTAAAAGCATGGAAATTTCTAAAAATTCTATTCCAGTTAAAATAGTGAAATCATTTACTAAAGAAGGCATAAAAGAAGCTGGTGATTACTGGAAAATCAAAAAAGGTGATGTAATTTTGCTTAAAAGCTCCCGGGGTGGGGGTTCTAATACTGCTTCTTTACTGGTAAATATAGGACTAAAGGCTATACTAACAACTGATCAAATGTCTCACACTGCTAGAGAAGTCTTTGAAAAAGAAGATATACCTATTATAAATGCAGATAAACTGGAACTACGAATGGTAGATGAATTTGCTATAATTAAAGCTGAAACTTTAAATAATGAAATTGCAAAATGGAATAGTAAACTAAAAGAGCAAAGAAAACAAGAGGAAGAAAAAAAGCTCTTGACAGTTATTGATGAGTACCGGGCTAAAAGGAAACGAAAACCTATGGATTGATAATTTTGAATCTATTTCATTTGCTTATTTAAAATTTAATTATCAAAAAAAAAAGTTGATTATCATGAAAATCGCCATCATAATTGGTACCAGGCCAGAAATAATTAAAATGGCTCCGGTCATAGATGAAATTAAAAAAAGAAATATAGAATTCTCCATGATACATACAGGTCAACACTATGACCACGAAATGTCAAATCAATTCTTTTTAGATCTGGAATTGCCAGAACCTCACTTTAACATTGGGGTAGGATCTGGCTCTCATGCAGAACAGACTTCTGATATGATGAAAGGGATCGAAGAAGTTTTAAAAGAAGAAAAACCAGACCTGGTTATGGTACAGGGAGATACAAATGCAGTTCTTTCTGGTTCTCTGGTGGCATCTAAACTACATATTCCAGTGGGACATGTGGAAGCAGGTTTAAGGTCTTTTGATAAAACCATGCCTGAAGAAATTAACCGGATGGTGGCGGATGTTTGCTCAGAAATTTATTATGTTCCCACAGAGGAATCTGCCATAAATCTTATTTCAGAGGGGATAAATCCTAAAAAAGTATTTATAACCGGTAATACTGTGGTTGATGCCTGTTTACGTAACTTAAAAATAGCCGAAAAAAAAGGAAGGGATGCTTCCATTGTTCCGGAAACAGAAAATATCCTTACCATTACCATGCACCGGGCAGAAAATGTGGATGATTTTGAAAGACTAAACAGTATTGTACAAGCCCTGATAGAACTGGATGAATTTACAATCATTTTCCCGATACATCCTCGAACCCGTAAAAATCTGGAAAAATTCGGTCTTTATTCCCGGCTAATGGATACTCCTCACATAAAACTGATTAAACCAGCAGGTTATCTGGATTTCCTTTTATTGTTAAGTAAGTCTCATATTATACTTACGGATTCTGGTGGACTTCAGGAAGAAGCCATTACTCTGGATGTTCCCTGCTTAACATTAAGATATAATACAGAACGTCCGGAGACAGTTCATGCCGGGGGAAACATTCTGGTAGGTGCTCAAAAGGAAAAAATAATAAAAGCAGCCCGGAAAATCAATGGAGATAAAGAAGCTAGGAATAAAATGAAAAATGCTCCTAATCCCTATGGTGATGGTAAATCATCTCAAAAAATATTGGATGTTACTTTGAATGAATTCCATGATGGTAACCTTACTATTAAACCACCTGAAGATATCATGTGTTCATTTAAACGTAAAGTAGAAGTTATTAATGAAGAAATAACGGTTTTAGAATTTGAAAAATCGAGAAATGCCCTTTTGAGGTTAGTTTATGATGAGGGGGAACCCCACTTTCCTTATCCTGAGTTAAATTTATATAATAAAGTGGTTCTATTTGATGAATATTTATAAATGCATATAAGTGCTCCCTACCTTAGGGGGAAAAATTTAGATTTTAGATTTTAGATTTTTATCTGGAGAGATAGATAATTAATATTCAGATGCTTTAATAATCATTATGGGGTATTAAAAATCTGATGAATATTTTATTTCAACTAATGTGGATTTTAAACCACCAGAGTATAATGAATTTAAATTACGGATTAAATTTATAAAGATCAGGGGAAAAAATGACTGAAGAAAAAATCAGAATCGCATTATTTGGTTTAGGCCACATGGGACTACCAACTGCTGCTTTATTTGCCGATAAAGGTTTTAAAGTAGTGGGAATTGATATAAACTCAGAAACAGTGTCTATGGTTAACTCTGGAAAATCACCAATTATGGAACCCGGACTGGATGAATTGGTGAAGGATGTAGTTGAAAAAGGCCTTTTAAGTGCAGATAATGATATTTCTACCTCAGTAAAAGATTTTAATGTGATGATAGTGGTGGTTCCTACTCCTGTTGATGAAAAGAAATGCTCAGATCTTTCGGCAGTTATTTCTGCATGTGAAAACATTACTGAAGTTTTAAATAAGGATGATCTGGTAATTATTGAGAGCACCATCCCTCCCCACACCTGTCAAAATATCATTATTCCCTTATTAGAAAAAAGCGGTCTTAAGGCTTCAAAAGATTTCGGTGTGGCTTATACTCCTGAAAGGGCTTTACCACAAAATACTTTATATGAAATGACCCATAATGCCCGGGTTATTGGGGGCGTAGATCAGAAGAGTGCAAAAAAAGCCGCAGCATTATATGGTCAAATTACTAAGGGAGAGGTTATCACCGTTGAAAATCTGGTAACAGCTGAAATGGTAAAGCTCATGGAAAATACTTACCGGGATACCAATATTGCACTGGCCAATGAACTGGCTCTGGTATGTGAATCACTGGGCATTGATGCTATCCACGCTATAAATGCTGCAAATTTTCACCCCCGGGTTAATATACATACTCCTGGTCCGGGAGTAGGTGGTCACTGTCTTTCTATTGACCCTTATTTCATTGTGGAAATGGCAAAAGAAGGTCGTTATCCTGCTCGACTAATTGAAACTGCCCGGGAAATAAATGAATTCATGCCGCATCATGTGGCGGTACTGGTAAAAGAAGCCCTGGAGAGTTGTGGAAAAACCTTAATTGATTCAACAGTAGGATTATTGGGGGTGGCTTATAAAGGCAATGTGGCCGATGCCAGAGAAACACCTGCTGAACCATTTATAAAGGATTTAATCCAGAAGGGGGCCGAAGTTTGGGTACACGATCCCTTTGTTGAAGAAAATACCGTAAAAAATATGGGAGGAGTAAGTGTTGCTTTTGAAGACGCTTTGAACTGTGATTGTGTGGTTTTAATGACAGACCACGATATTTATCGTCAAATCACCCCTCAAATGATTAAAAAATCAATTTTAATATGCACACGTCCCATACTGGACCCGGTAGAATTTAAGAAAAATGGAGTTATTTTTAAGGGAGTAGGAAGACCTTGAATTTATTGATTTTTGAATATGCTACCGCCTCTGGTTTCAATGACCCTTCACTTTTAGCTGAAGGTCAGGCTATGTTGGAAGGTCTGCTGGAAGATTTTCAGGACTTTAAAATACATTATCTGATATCTGAAAAATTTTTAACCCAGGAATACCTTGAAAAATGGAAGTCAGCCCAACCAATAATTCTTAAAGAAGGTTTAAGGCAATGGATAACTAAAAATATCAGTGCATATGATGGCTGTCTTTTTATTGCTGCGGAAGAAGACATGGAGTTATATGAATTAACCTGCATTATGGAAGATAAGGGAGTTCAGGTTTATGGGTCAACTTCCCAGGCAGTTTTGAATTGTTCTGATAAATTTAAAACATATTCTATCCTCAAAAACCATTTTCCAGTTATCAATACATATAAACTAATTCTAGAAGACTTTAAATGCCCTGAAAATCAGGAAAAATATGCCCTACTGGTCAAAGACAAAAAAATGGTTCTTAAACCGGCTGATGGGGTGGCCTGCCAGGGAATTAATATTGTATACTCCTTTGAAGATTTAAAAAATGCAGTTGAATCATTGAACACTTTTTTACCTTATGCTTTATTACAAGACTTTGTAGAAGGGGAATCCTGCAGTGTAAGCCTATTATCAACCGGGGATAAAGCAATTCCTCTGACCTTAAATCGACAAAAAATAGAATTTATTGGAAATGGGATGGAATATCAGGGCGCAGAAGTCCCCTGGGAACATGAACTTTCAAAAGAAGCTCTAGAAGTTGCTAAAAAAGCAGTAGAATCCGTGGATGGTCTTAAAGGATATGTGGGGATTGATTTGATTTTAAATAATCAGGTGCACATACTGGAAATCAATTCTAGATTAACCACTCCTTTTGTGGCCATCAGGAAGATATCTTCAGTTAATATGGGGCATGCCATAATCGACGCAGTAAAAGGAATCCTTCCTGAAGATTTAAATTGTAAAGGAAAGATACTTCTAGAAAAAAGTGGCCATAATCTGATTATTAAAAATCAAAATTGATTTCGGGAAAATTTCACTAACTTTTTTTAAATTCAACAGGCAATATGATTCAAGGAAATATTTGTCTTTTTCCTATTCACAGAACCAATTCACAATAACTGGATTTTAAATTAAAAATAATATATAAAATAATAATTCCAAGATCAGGTGAAATAATGAAGATTGCAGGATTCGACATAGGTGGTGCCAATACTGACCTGGCCATAATAGATTTTGAAACTGATGGGGACATGGGAAATATCCAGGTGGATTACTGTTATCTCCCTATGTGGGAAAAAAAAGACGTATTGGCCCATTCCCTTCTTAAACTTTTAGGGGATGAATTAAAGGATATAGATGCTGTTGGAGTTTGCATGACTGCCGAACTGGTGGATGCTTACCAGACAAAACGTGAGGGAGTACTGGACATATTAAAAAAGGTAAAAAATACTTTTTCAGTACCTCTGGGTTTTGTAGGACTGGAAGGTATACTGAAACCTTCCCAGGTATTTAAAGATCCTTTGAAGGTAGCTGCTGCTAATTGGATTGCTACTTCACAGATAGCGGCTATAATGGATTCAGATTGTATAATGGTGGATGTGGGAAGCACCACTACCGATATCATACCCATTAAAAATGGTTCAGAATGTGCTAAAGGTAGATCTGATCTGGAAAGATTGGGAACAGGAGAACTGGTTTATACTGGAACCCTGAGGAGCAATGTGGCAACACTCTCAGATAAAGTTCCTCTGGATGAGGGATGGTTCCGGGTTTCTTCTGAACTTTTTGCTATTTCGGCAGATGTGCATAATGTGCTGGGCAATATAACCGAAAAAGATTACATCTGTGATACTCCCGACCGGGCTGGAAAAACCAGGGAAGAGTCTATGAAACGCATTGCACGGGTACTTTGTGGGGATTTAGATATTTTGTCCAAATCAGATATAATCTCCATATGCACATATCTACACCATAAACAGGCGTTAAATATAGCAGAAGCCATAAAGGAAGTAGGAGATATTGAACTTCTAGAGGGAGTGGTTGCTACAGGCTTGGGAATGAATGTTCTAGCATCCCCTGCAGCAAAAATTGCCCAAATGAATGTAACAACCATGGATGAATTTTTAACTCCCGAGGAATGTGTGGTTGCACCTGCAGTGGGGACGGCCCTGATGATGGAGGAGTTCTTAAATGATCAGGGATTCACTCCATCCTGATTTAGTGCTTTTTTAAGAATGAGTTATTGTAAGACGCAAGAGCAAACGCGACGGAGGACGAACCGTGTGACCGACATTGTCAAGAAATGTCTGGTTCAGGGTTTCTGGGCG
>JAHRFX010000108.1 GCA_019084405.1 Methanobacterium sp. | reverse complement strand
TGGGTCTAAATGCTTTTTGAGGAACTTTTTGATGGTGTCAGGATCCTTTTTATTGTAGAGTTCCTCTGCAATAGGTCTGCCTTTTGCATCTGAACAAGCCCATAGTCAACGACTCTTGCAACTGTTCATTTGCAAGTTTGCAAAATCTTTGATTTGCAATTTCCCCAGAAATGGTGAATCAGATTCTCGCCGAAAAAATCCTCTAAAACACTTGAATAACTGGGATAAAGGTCTGTGATTACAAAAGTTTATCTTATTTGGGTCTAAATGCTTTTTGAGGAACTTTTTGATGGTGTCAGGATCCTTTTTATTGTAGAGTTCCTCTGCAATAGGTCTGCCTGTGGTGTGATCCAGGAGTGTTAACCGGTATTTTTTGTGTATGTCCATGTTTAGGGGTGCTGTTCATCATAATGAACAATATTAAAATTTTCTAAAACAGGGAAATCAGTTTCCTCCATGGAATCATTGAAAGCACGGAGGATGGTGTCTTTCCCCTGGGGAAAGATCACTTCCATCAAATCAGAAATACCTTCATATGAGACATGGTTCACCCTTAAAATCTGATAAACATGGTTTAAAACACTAAAAAATTCTGTTTTCATGTTTTCCCAGAACTCACGGCTCTTTTCATGTGGTTCACAGCATATGGGGCAGATATACCTGCCGATTTTAACACTGCCCAAATTTTTCTTGTAATAAGTGTTATACCCATTATGATTCATCCCTGAGCCACAATCGGGGCACAAAGGCGGTTGGGTTCTTCGGAAAACGCCTTTAGAGGTGTATTCAAAATCGTTGCCGTAATTCTCAAAAATCGAGAAAAATAAATCTTTTTCCGAAAAATTTATTATAAGTACAATCTATAGATACCATAGTAAAACCAAGGATATATTGTCTAGGAGTTTATAAAACTTATGGAAGACACATATCCAAACCCATCACTAGAAAAATCTACTGTGCCATAAATAACATATAAAAAAAGATTTTTGGAAAACCTGATACTTATGGAGGTGTTTTTACATGAAAACAACTATTAGTGTAATAAAAGCAGACGTAGGAAGTGTAGCCGGACATGGTCTGGCCCATCCAGCATTACTTGCAAAATGTGAGGAATTTCTTGCAAAAGCAAAAGAAGAAGAACTTCTTACAGATTATTATGTAACCAATTGTGGAGATGATACTGAATTAATAATGACCCACAAAAGTGGTGAAGAAAATGAAGAAATCCATAAATTAGCATGGGATGCATTCCTTGCAGCAACTGAAGTTGCCAAGGAACTAAAACTTTATGGCGCAGGTCAGGACTTACTTTCGGATACATTTTCTGGAAACATTAAAGGAATGGGTCCTGGTGTGGCCGAGATGGAATTTAAAGAAAGGCCAAGTGACCCTGTAGTTATATTCTGCATGGATAAAACAGAACCCGGAGCATTCAATTTACCTTTATTTAGAATGTTTGCAGATCCATTTAATACTGCGGGGCTGGTTATTGATCCTTCCCTACATAATGGGTTTGAGTTTGAAATATTCGATGTAATGGAACACAAAAAAGTGGTCATGAGTTGTCCTGATGAAATGTATGATTTGCTGGCACTTTTAGGTACCACCAATCGCTATGTGATTAAACGTATACGCAGAAGAGACGACAATGAAATTGCCGCAGCGGTCAGTACCGAAAGATTAAATCTTATGGCAGGGAAATATATTGGTAAAGATGATCCTGTAGCAATTGTAAGAGCACAGTCCGGTTTCCCAGCAGCAGGAGAAGTTGTTGAACCATTTTCATTCCCTCACTTAGTGGGCGGATGGATGAGAGGTTCTCACAACGGTCCACTAATGCCTGTTGGGCAAAAAGATACTTATCCAGTCAGATTTGATGGACCTCCTCGGGTAATGGCCCTTGGATTCCAGATTGCGGAAGGAAAACTGGTGGGACCTGCAGACATGTTTGATGACCCTGCCTATGATAGATCCAGAAATCTTGCATCTGAAATTGCAGAATATATGAGAAGGCATGGTCCTTTCGAACCACATCGCTTACCCAGTGATGAAATGGAATACACTTCTTTACCTGGTGTAATGGAAAAATTAGAAGGTAGATTTGAAGATATTGATTAATTTAATCAATTATCTTTATTATTTTTAATTTAAGCTTTTTAGTAGATTAATTATTTATTTTCAAAATTTACTTTATTCCAGTTTTTACAAACCAGTTCTGGAATATCAATAACTCTTTCCACCTGATCAATGATAGCCCCATCACTGGTACTGATTATTGCCCGGGATTTTTTCCACTCTCTTTTTAAATCATAATCCACTTTTTCTGAGAGAACTGCCACACCACTGAGATTTTCTTTTAAAAGAGCCTGGTTGATTTTATTAGCCAATTCACCACTGAAACTCACCTGTTTATCAAAAATAAACTTTAATTTTTTAGGATTACATCTTTTTAAATTATTAAGAATTAAATCCAGGGAATAAGCAGTCACTGAACTTGGTTTATAGTTTCCAAATACTGAAGCGGTGTCTCTTAAAAATCCATCATCACTTAAAACCAGCTTATTTTTCCAATTTTTAGATTTATTAAAATACTTTACAATACTTTCAACAGTTATAAGTACATTATAGCCATCAATAACTACAAATTTCCCTTTCAAATCATCTTCTTTGATTTTTTTTTGTTTTCTATTTTTTGATTTAACATTGGAAAAGATCTGTCGAGATAAATAATTTCTTTCATCTTTATTTAAAAGATAATGATTACCTACAAAATTCAGGGCAATTTTTTTTCTATATCCTCGATTGAGTAAAAATCTTAAATCCATTCGAGCATCATTCAGCTTATTCATATTAGCAACTTCATTTAGATATAATGCTCCTAATTTTCATTTAAAAAGATTAAATGGTTCTAAATAACCAATAGGGGCATTTATCTGCTTTTTTCGATATTTATTTTTATCTTCAGATATTATATTTTTAAATTAAATTGTAAATAATTCTTAAAGAATCTATAAGTCCGTGAGCATATGTAATGCATCCAAAAGAAGTTATGAAATCTTTTTTTTCAAGATAATAAAGGCTATCCTCTTGATAATTTTCTGCCATTTCTATAATTTCTTTTTCTTTAGCAGTGAAATCCAGGGATTTAATCTCTTCTAAATTTTTTTTGAGAAGACCCACATCTTTTTTTATCCTTTCTTCATATTCCATCTAAATTCCTCTAAATGATTTCAATAGATTAATCTATTTCAGGCCCTTATTCATTTGTTTCCAGGTGTGATATATTCTCTGCACTACAGTCATGTATCCCAATACTATTACCAAGATTATGGCGATTAACATCACTTCTTCCCCAAATAAAACGCCTAAAAAAGCACCAGCCATTATAATAACTAACCTCTCTGCTCTTTCAGCAATTCCAACTCCACATGGAATTCCTTCAACTTCTGCCCTCGCCCTAACATAACTAACGGTTAAAGATGCATGGAGGGCTAATATTCCAAAAATCCAGTTTACAAATCCCCCATAAACTATTCCAATTATTATCAAAGCATCGGATAAACGATCAACTGTCGAATCAAGGAAACCCCCGAAGGGGGTTATTGAAGAATTATTCCGTGCTACTGCCCCGTCCACAATATCTAAAAATCCACTAAGGGCAATTAAAATCCCCCCTACTAATAAATTACCAAGAGCAAAGCTATAAGCTGATAAAAAAGCTACTATAAGTCCAAAAATGGTTATAAGGTTAGGATTTATTTTGATTTTCCGGGCCAAAGGGTCTAGAAACCCTTTAATGGTTGGTCTAAATCGGTTAAGCATAGTGCTAATTTATAAATCTAATTAAATATATATTTGTATAGTGAATTTTATGGAAATTATTAATATTCAAGCTCAAAACCCAGATAAAGAAAAAATAGCACGGGCCATTGAAGTTTTAAAGCACGGTGGAATTATTTTATATCCTACTGATACTATTTATGGACTTGCTGTTGACATAAACAATGAAAGTGCCATAAAAAAATTGTATTCACTAAAAAAACGGCCATTTAATAAGCCGATTTCTATATGTATTTCAGACGTGGATGAAATTTCTAAATTTGCTTACATCACCCCTGGTATTCAAAAAAGTGTATTTAAACTTCTACCTGGTCCTTTTACCATAATTCTGGAAAAAAAATCATCAATCTCTTCATTACTAACTGCTGGGACTGAAAAGATTGGAATTAGAATTCCAGATATTAATTTATGTCGTGATTTATGTCTGGAATTTCCCATAACATCTACCAGTGCAAATATTTCAGGTTTAATTCCAAAAGAATCTATTGAGGGGATAATACATCAATTAGGTGATAAAATAGATCTTATATTGAATGCGGGCATGGTAAAAAATAATCAACCCTCCACTGTAATCGATTTTACAGTAAAACCTCCTAAAATTTTAAGGCAGGGAGCAGGGAAATACCAAATTTATTAAAATTTAAACTTGTAACCATGACTATCAGTTCCTTTAGTTTAGCTATATTAATAATTTTAATATCATGATTAACAATATATTATGCTTTATAAGCAAATATTAAAAATCATAACAGATCATAATTGAAATAAATCTGAGGAAATCATGAAACTTTTATCTAATATCAAAAAATCATCTAAAATTCAGACAGGATGCTCCATTGATAGTATATTGGGGGGAGGGGTTGAAAAAGGTAATTTAACTCAATTTTACGGTCCGCCTGGTTCTGGAAAGACGAACATAGTCCTTAAATTAGCTGTTCAAAGTGCTAAAAATGGGGGTAAAGTGATTTATGTGGATACCGAGGGAGGTATTTCCATTGAAAGAATAAAACAAATTTCTGGAGATGATTTTGAGCAGATAGCACCTAAAATAGTGGTTTTTGAGCCCACTTCTTTTATAGAACAGGATGAAACTCTTAGACAAATAGATTCCATAATGGAAGACCAGGGAGAAGAATTTGATTTAATAATTCTGGATTCTGCTGTTGCTCTATATAGATTAAAAGATGGTGAGTCCTCTAAACTGAACCGTGATTTGGGTAAACAAATGGCATCGCTTTCTAGAATTGCCCGAAAGCATGATCTGGCGGTGGTTATAACCAATCAGATTTATTCTCTTTTTGATGGAGAAGGTAATGGAGTCCCTGAACCGGTGGGTGGAACGATTCTTAAGTACTGGAGCAAGATAATTGTAGAACTTACCAAAGGAGATATTATTGGAGAAAGATGTGCAACTCTTAAAAGGCATAAAAGCAGGGTAGAAGGTATAAAAACCCGATTCAGGATCGTGGATAGGGGTCTAGGTAGTTAAATTAGGGGTACTGGTTTTAATTTATTTTTTAATTATATCATCCATACCTATCAATTCTTTTTGGCTTTTTACCAGAAAGCTAGGGGATACAGGTGAGGTGCTAAATTTTATTAAGGTGTGTGATAAATATTCAATATAATTATCAAGATATCAAAACCACTAATCTGTTTTTATCAGGTAATCTTATAGAATAAAGAGATTAATGATAATATAGGAATAATGTACCTACATTATTTAAAGTTTGAAGCCCTATACCTGTTTTGAGCCAAACTTAAGTATTATTATATTCCCGGATCATGTTAATGGATAACACTTAAGAACAATGAATATGTGATAAAATGATTTCACCTAAAAAATATGCAAAGGCTGCTAAAATACCGCCTAAAGGATTTAAAACATCTAATGATTTTTTCAATTACGTTTTCAAAGATAAAGAAATGATATGGATGGGTCAAAATACCAATCATCTTCATCAAGATAATAAAATCAATGATGCTATGATTGATTGTGTTGAAAGCCGTGAATATTGCAAGTATCCTCCACCAGAAGGTTTTCCAGAGCTAAAAGACCTGGTATTAAATGACCTGGGTTTGCAGGACGATTTTGAAATCTTGATTACTGCCGGTGGTACAGAGTCTCTTTATCTTTGTATTAATAACATCCTGGAACCTGAGAATAATATGATTACCTGTGACCCGGGGTATCTGATTATTGATAACTTTGCCAGTAGATTTGCAGGCAAGGTCATATCTGTACCTATTTACAATAAAGAATGCAACTATAAATTAACTCCAGAACTGGTTAGAGAGAACATGGATGAGAATACTAAACTCATTTCTCTTATAGACCCTTTAAATCCACTGGGATCCTCCTATACTAAACATGAAATACAAGAATTTGCTAAGATAGCGCAGGAAAAGGATATATATCTATTACACGATATAACTTATCGGGACTTTTCCAGGGAACATTATCTTGTAGCCAAATATGCTCCAGAACACACTATAACTATTTATAGCTTTTCAAAAATCTTCGGAATGGCGGGCCTTAGAATAGGAGGAATTATTGCCACTCCGGATATGCTGAATTCCGTACGTAGCATACTGATAAATGATCTGGGAACCAATGTTATTTCTCAAGTAGGTGCTATAGCTGCTCTAAAATCAAAGCATCAGTGGATTAATGACATTAAAAAACAGACTCGAAAAAACCAGGATATAATTAAAAAAGCTGTTGATCAAATTGAAGGTGTATTTTTACCGGTTTATCCTTCTGATGGTAATATGATAGCTATAGATTTGAAAGAAACAGGAATAGACCCCCAAGTAATGGCGAACTATTTGTGTGATAAAAAAATTTTTATTCGTCAGGGTTCCTACACCAGCAAGTTATTTGGAGATCGTTATATCCGTATCAGTTTTTCAGTTCCGGAATATCAGGTAAAGATATTTGCAGAAAAATTTGTAGAAGCTTGTGATAGTTTAAGGCCCCTTTAATTATTTTAAGGGCTGATTTTTTATTTTAAACTTCCCTAATCACTTTTTTTTAAAAATTTTTAATAAACTGCGTTTTAAAAAATTAATTGATTAATAATTTAATATAAACCGGATTAAAAGATTATTCATCTTTTAAATAGTAGTATTCTCCTATTTCTTTCTGTTTACGGTCCAGATAACTATCTAACTTGTTCACACGTGGCCTTCTGGTTTCCTTGTCTCTACGGAAGGTTATACCCACATCTTTAAGGAAGCTATTCATAGAAGCTCTAAGTTCTGTTGGTTTACTGGCATGTCCCTCCTGACCGGGAGTCCCGTAAAATACCATTGCTCTGTCTGAAATATAGTCGATAAATACTATGTCGTGATCAACAATAATTGAAGCCGCATGCCTACTTTCAATAATCTTTCTTATGGCCCTAGCAGTTACCAGACGTTGCTCCACATCTAAAAAAGCAGTTGGTTCATCAAAAAGATATACTTCGGCCGGTTTAGAAAGGGTAGTTGCCACCGAAAGCCGCTGCAATTCACCACCACTCAAATCTTTTACTTTTTTTTCTAAGATTTCTTTGATGGCAAAAGGGCGCATTATTTCACTTTTAAAAATATTGGTACCATAGGTGGGGGCATGGGTGTATAAAAATTCTTCCACACTTCCTTCAAATTCTGAATCCAGATACTGTGGTTTGTAGGAGATACTGACTTTCTTTTTTATCTTTCCTGTGTCTGGTTTTACCACTTCTGCCAGCATTTTAGCAAAGGTAGTTTTTCCAATACCATTAGGCCCAAATGCAGTAACTATCTCGTTATAATAAATTTCACCTTCTTCTGCATCAAGTTTAAATCCGTCGTATGATTTTTTCAAAGAGGAATAATCTGCTATAACCTGACCTTTGCCTTCAGGGGTAGGTGGTCGGACTTCAAATTCAATGGCCCGTTTTCTAAATCTAACATTTTCCTCTCTAAGGAATCCGTTTATATAAGCATTGATTCCCACCCTGACTCCCCTCAAGTGGGAAACAACACCATATCCTCCTGACTGACCATATAAAACGTGAACATAATCTGAAATTGCATCAAGAGCTGCTAAATCATGTTCTATTACCATAACTGACTTACCTTCATTTGTTAATTCTCTTATAACTTTAACCGCATTTAGACGTTGTCTTACATCCAGCCAGGATGTTGGTTCGTCAAAATAGTAGAAATCAGCGTCTTTTAAAACAGCGGCAGCTATGGCTATTCTTTGCAGTTCTCCACCACTTAACTTTGATAATTCACGATCCATTACAGGTTTTATATCCAGAGTCTCTACTACCCTTTCCAGGACTCCCCTTTCATCTACCTGTTCTAGTACGTTTCTTACCTTACCTTTAACATATCGGGGTAAGAGGTCTACCATCTGTGGTTTATGCACCACCTTTATCTGGCCTTTTGATAGTTTATTAAAATAGTTCTGTAGCTGTGATCCTTTAAAATAATTTATTATGTTCTCCCAGGATGGTTCTACTTCATAATTGCCTAGATTAGGTATCATTTCTCCAGACAATATGCGGATAATTGTTGATTTTCCAATACCATTGGGGCCCAAAATGCCCACTACTGATCCTGGATTGATAGTTGGCAAACCAAATAGTTGAAACATGTTTTGCCCATAGCGATGAATGGGGTCTTCTAAAGCTTCTGGTAGATTTATAATATCTACTGCATTAAAGGGACATCTTTTAGTACAGATACCACAACCAGAACATAGTTCTTCAGATATAATTGGCTTTTTTGTTTTTTCATCAATTACAATAGTATCCTCTTCCATCCGTACTCCGGGACAGTATTCAATGCATACATAGTTACATTTTTTGGGCTGACATCTATCATGGTCTAATATGGAAATTCTACTCACTTTATCACCGGTAAAATCAAATAAGGGTAATCAGGAAATAATATTTGAATCCTGCAATATTAAATATTATAATTCTATTTAATTAATTCCAGCACAATGAAATCATTCTAAACTTATTTTGAAATTTAATTTTATTCTTATTGATTAATAGGAGGTTACATCCTAATTAGTTTATGTAATTAGTACCGTTAATTAATATGTTCCTGTCTTTAAAAATGGTATTTATACAAGAGAATTATACGTTAATTTCCTCAAATTAAAAAAAAATCATAATATTTCCGGACTAATCTTAATTTTTAATCCTATTAAAACATTTAAAATTAATATTTAATGACTAATAAATGGAAAATAGAAAAAAGAAATGGGTAGAATTAGCTTAAACTTTTTTAACAGCTAATTCGACATCAGATGCTTTAACAGTCTTTCTACCAGCGTGTTTTGCTAGTTTAACAGCTTCTAAAGCCAAGTTTTCGCCCATTTCTTCTAAAGCTTTTGCCAAAGCTTCTCTTGCATCATCACTTATTCTCATGGCACCGGCGTTTTTTATGATTCTTCCGACTGGTGCTATAGGTAATTCAGCCATAATATCACCTCAATTTAATCTGATACTCCATACTATTTAAATATATTGTTTTTTTAGGCACTACTGTGACCTATATCTGGTTTCTGACACCATGAAATGTGTGTATTTGATGGGTGTCACCTGTGACATCCGGTTGTGAGTGAGAATTAATATAAATTTACATTCCACCAGTTATCCTCCTGATAGATATCCACATAAAAAATTAATATGACATAATCTTCAAATAAGGATATAGAAAAATTTCTATTTTTTTAAAGGTGTAATAATGAAACAAGTCATAATCATGAGAAGCGATCTGAATATGAGCCGTGGTAAAATAGCTGCCCAGGCATGCCATGCATCAGTGGGATCATTTAAAAAGAGTGAATCTTCTAAATTAAGAAAGTGGGAAAAAGAAGGCGAAAAAAAAGTAGTACTAAAAATTGGAAGCCTGGAAGACCTTTATGAGATATATGAAATAGCCAAAAAGAGTGATGCGGTTATATATCTGGTTAAGGATGCAGGCCATACTGAAATACCAAGTTCCACCGTTACCTGTTTAGGTATTGGTCCGGATGATGATGAAAAAATAGATAAAATAACCGGGGACTTGAAGTTACTTAAATGATGATGAAATATGATTCAATGATTGGCGACTAAACACAGGAATTATAATGTCTCTTTTTATTTTAAGCTAAGTTTTTTTAGATGGGGGAATGATTTTATGGAATGGGTGGTAAAGATCGGTGGAAGTCTTTTTCCTGAAAATGCAATTAAACTGGTTCAGTCCCTGGTGGGAAAGGATGTAATGATAATTTGTGGTGGTGGTAATTTCGCCAACATCATTAGGGAATATGATCAGGAACTAAAATTCTCAGATGATGCTGCCCACGAAGCTGCAATTTTATGCATGGATATCATGGGAAATCTTTTAGCAGATAAGGTACCCGGGGCCCAATGTGTGGATAATCTTTATCAGGCAAATATGATCCTAAAAAATAATAAAACCCCTATATTCCTCCCTTCCAGACTAATCCATTATCTGGATCCATTGGAACATTCCTGGAATGTCACCTCTGATTCAATTTCACTTTATATTTCTCAAATTTTACAGGCAAAACTTTTAATAGCAACAGATGTAGATGGTATATATACCCGAAAACCATCTTTCAAAGATGCTGAATTTATTAATGAAATAAGTGCTAAAAAACTACTATCTTTTGGTGAAACATCAGTTGACACTGCTTTGAGTGAGCTTTTAATCAATTTCGGGTCTAATTGTTATGTGGTAAATGGAAAATACCCGGAAAGAGCTCTCTCTATAATTGAAGGAAGATTTAGTACAAAAAATACGCAATATACCATTGTTAGAGGTGATTAAATGGAAAAAATAGAGTGTACATCATGCAAACAAGAAATACCTCTGGTAGAACCTTATGTTAAATTTGAATGTCCGACCTGCGAAGAAATGATCTACCGCTGTGAAAAATGCCGCACATTTGCACACATATACCATTGTAAATGTGGATTCACCGGCCCTTAATCTTAAAAATTATAATAAAGGATTTAAAATCCTGTAAATCTATTTTTTTGCATTCTAATTTTTCATACTATAAATTTATATAGTATTAAATATAAATCAAGTATTACTCAAGTTATATATATTAATACTAACCGGGTAATTTTATCCAGTATAACATGCAAATGAGGATTAAAAAATTCAATTTAATTGGAGGTTAAATCATGGGAGATGTAGTTGCTACCATTAAATTAATGCCAGAGAGTCCGGAAGTGGATCTCGAAAATATAAAAAAGAATATTGAAGATTCTATGCCTGAAAATGCTGAATTACACAAGATAGAAGAAGAACCTATTGCCTTTGGCCTGGTTGCTTTGAATGTTATCGTTGTAGTTGGAGATGCTGAGGGTGGAACCGAAGCAGTTGAAGAAAATCTATCTAAAATTAATGATGTAGGTAATGTTGAAGTAACGGATATTCGAAGACTCATGTAAGGGTGAGGCCTATTTTTGATCTCATCCTGGCATGCTTTGCAGGAATTTTTTGTGGTGCGATCACCGGCCTTATTCCAGGTATTCATGTTAATACGGCTGGTGCAATTATTTTCGCATCATCTGTTTTTCTTTTAAATAATTTTTCTCCTGAGTTTTTAGGTGTATTTTTGTCTTCAATGGCCATATCTCACGCCCTTTTAGAATTCATTCCCTCTATTTTACTGGGTGTACCTGAAGAATCCACTGCTTTATCTGTTTTACCAGGACATAGAATGGTTTTACAGGGAAGGGCAAGAGAAGCCATTCGTCTGGTGGCATTAGGTGGATTTGGGGCTATACTGATAACCATTTTCTTATTACCTCTTTTTATAATGATCTTACCACCTGTTTATTGTTTAATAAAACCTTATATTTGGATTTTACTAATTTTTGGATCATTTTACATGTTAATTAGACTCAGCAAAGACCTGAAGAGTTTTTTCTGGTCTCTAGTTCTGTTTTTGTTTTCGGGCATGGTGGGGTGGGTAATGTTGGAAACTCCTATTTCTGCTAATCTTTCTTTAATGTGCCTGTTTACCGGTTTTTTTGGAGTCAGTACTCTAATTTATAGTTTGAATGAGGATTCTTTTTTGCCTCATCAGAACAAATTTTCAAAATTAAACTTTAATTCTTCATTATTCAGAGGCATCATCTCCGGGGGAGTATCAGGCACTATTTTAGGTTTTTTACCTGGCTTTGGACCAGCCCAGGGAACCATAATTGCCCAGGAATTAAGTGGAGGGGGCGCTGAAAACAGTGCAGAGAAATTTTTAACATCTATCAGTGGCTTGAATACTGCAGATACTTTATTTTCATTAGTAGCTATTTTTTTAATTGGAAATCCTCGCAGTGGAATTGCAGTTTATGTATCTCAAATAATTCAGGATTTTACTTCAAGTCATCTATTATTTTTTATATTTGCATCACTCACTTCAGTTTCAGTGGCACTTATTTTATGTTTAAAAATAGGTGATTGGCTAAGTGATTCATTACAGGGAATAAACTATAATAAACTGACCACGGTGGCTATAACGTTGATGGTTACCATACTCCTGATTTTTTCTATTCTAGAACATTCTAATATCCTTTTTATCATTTTAGCACTTCTGACCTCTACAGCTTTAGGTCTACTTCCTCATTATCTGGGGGTAAGTAAATCACATCTAATGGGTGTTTTGATTGTGCCGGCCATAGTTATCTATTATATTATGTTTAATTAGAAAAATCAGAGAAGCTAATATTAATCCAATTTTTTCCATATGCTTAATAAATCAAAAAAAGTCAGGGATTATATAATTAAAGTCTTTTTAGCTAAATCACGGGTGGCATCCACAAATTCTTTAGAATCGACCCCGGGGAAGGGGTCTATAATACATAAATCAAATTTTTCATCCATAAAAGAATCTATTTTTCTTATATCCATATTATAAACTTCAAAATTTTCACCATGACTCACTTTGCACTTTTCCAGCTTTTCATCAAATAAATCAACCTTAAATCCATTTGATTCCAGATTTAAAGTGGTCATATGGGTGGCGGGTTTCCATAGATCATTAAATACCACTTTACCTGCCCCTGCCTTAAGACAAAATATTCCCAGTGTCCCCGGTCCACAGGTGGCATCTAAAACTTTAAAATCAAAATTTAGATTATTATTTTTTAGAAATAAAGAAACAGAGGTTATTTTTGGGGAACGGTGGCGGGGGACACTGGGAATATTTTGTCTTAAGGCAGGGGCAGGTAAAGTGGTATTTAATGATCTATGGAAACCCGCC
>JAHRFX010000109.1 GCA_019084405.1 Methanobacterium sp. | reverse complement strand
CACCACCTAGCGAACGCTAAAAACAAAAAACTGGCAAAATCAGAGAAAAAAATAGAAAAAAAAGAAAAACCACAAAAAAAAGCCAAAAAAAACAATCTCTCAACTAAAATTTACCAAAAACTAACCAAACAAAAATTTAAAAAAGAAGTAAATAGAAAATCTCTATATTATATTTTGTTTTAATTCGACATGGCTCAAAATATTAATGGACAAAATGGCACGAATACCATATCCTGGCTCTAATATAAATACCGTGTTGTATTTAACTTGTGTTTATAAATTTTCCTCGGATTTATTTCAAACTACCTTAAAGATTTATTACACTTATATTTTGAGTATTGAAGTATTTATAGGGATAATTGGTTAAAAACCCATGAATTTAGCATAAATCAGATTTTATAATTTTTTATATCCTAAGACTAAATGGAAAAACTACATTTAAATAGCATAAGCTATACATTACAAGTTTATTATACCTTAATTGAGGATTTTAATTACTGGTGATTTAATGGGTTATTTGATTTGTGGTAAATGCAAAAGCTACTATAAGCTACAAAAAGGGGAAAAAACCAAGGATTTTGGGGATAAATGTCATTGTGGTGGAAACTTAAGATATGTTGAAAATCTGGATATTGTGGATCCCTGCTGGAAGCCTGTCGTTCTGGCTAAAAAACCCGGCCGAAGGGAAATAGTAAAAAGTAAAATAAATTACTTGATTTCTATCCCGGCCCATTTAAAAACAAGGTTTTTTAGATTAGGCAGTGCATTGAAAAACAGGTTCCAGAGACCTTCCTATGGCAATACCTACTATAATTCCCCTTATGGTAGAGGATTAGATCTGGAGTCTATAAAAAACGAGTTTAATCTGGATAATATTCAATGGCCGGTGGTGATACCTGTAACCGTGGCCATAACCCTCATATATGCATTTATCTCTGGTATTTTTACCCTGTTAATTTTTGCTTTGTTAATCCTGGTGGGTTACTTATTTAAAGATCAGATGCTGGGAATTAAGAATGCCCTGATTACTGGAGTTATTTCCTTCTTTTTAGGCGGTCTTTTGACGGGATCATTTCTATTTTTAATCCCTTTAACTATAGTAGGGGCTATTAATGGGGCTGTTTGTGGGTGGATTGGGGGTTATTTAAGGATGAGGAGATGAGGGGATATTTAGTCCTGATAAATTCGTATGATTTCCTTAACTTTGTCAAAGTCAGAATCAAATGAAACTATTTTTTCTATTTTTAATTCTTTCATTATTTGCACTGATACAGAATCTGCAAAGGATAATGTACCATCATATTTTAGGAATATTTCCATTGCATCAAAAATCTTATCTGTATAATGAATTGCATGATTATCTAAAATATAATTGAACAGTTTTTAACCGTTTTTACCACCAAAAAGACTTCCAACAAGTGGCACTGATTCAGATAAAATTAACTCTGAAATAATTTTTTCTTCATTTTTAATTATGGGAAGAATTTCACCAGCTTTTGGTGCCACTGATCTTTTTTATTAATAGCGGCAATAAAAAAAGAAGAATCAATAAATATCAAAGCTTTTCTCCTCTTTGTACTTTCTTTTTAAGCGCTACAGCATCAGTTTTTGGCCCATCACATATTCCATAAATGTCATCTATAGTTACTTTCTTACGGAATTTGATTTCTGCCCCTTTTTCGGTGGGTTTCCATTCTAAAATGCCTCCCGGGCCAACATCAAACTTTTTTCTTATATGTGCTGGAACTACAGTTTGAAAACCTTTTGAAATTTTAGTTTCTGAAGTAATAAGCAATACCATTTGAAATATTGTTTTTCAAAGTATTTCAATTTTTCAAATAATTTTTTATTTTAATTATCCACTTTTTCTCAAGGTAAATAATATTTTAAAAAAACATCGTTAAAATACATCAGAATATGGCCAGAGCTAATTATACTAATATGAGGATTTTAAGATCTCCGTATCTTTTTTTTCTAAAATCTTCTTTTAATTGTTGAGCTACAATGACACCTTTTGCACTTAAACCATAATTTTTGTGCCGGTATTTAAAAACCAATCCTTCAGTGTGCAAGTTTTGGAGAGCTTTATTAACATTTTTCCCATACTTATTAGGTAATTCATCTTTGATGGTCTCTAATCGGATATTTTTATGTTTTGATATGCATTTTTTGCCCAAATAAGTCAATACCTTTTTTTCATAGATATTTAACCTATCTATAGTCTCTTCAACTGAAAATTCTGGACGGGGCATGTTTAATAATTCAACATTAAACTTATATATAATTTCCTAAAAAAGTATTATTGTAATTTTTTACCATGATGGTAATAAAGTATAATTATATAAACCTCTAATTATAAACTACTTTTAAAAATAGTGTGTGTGGGAAAAAAATGACAAGTGTTCTAAAAGGAATTTTTGGTGATACTAAAAGGATTAGTATTCTAGAAGAGCTTGTTGAGAATTGGGGAGAATTTTTAACAATTGATGAAATAGCTAGAATTTCTAATACATCTCCTAAAACAGCTTACCGTCATATTAATGAACTAAATCACATAGGCATTCTGGAACAAAGTGGATTAAAACCAAAACAATTTAAATTAAAAGAAGATGATAAAAGGGCAGTGGCTTTATCTATTCTTGAAAGTGAGGAATACCTCCGTAAAATGGAAATTTCATTAGAAAAAGCTGAAAAGGAAGAAAAAATAAATAATCGAGAATCTTTTGTTGATTTTTATCAAATGGATGGAACTGATTTTGATTCACCTGAAAAAATTTCTTATACTTTTATTGGGGTTGATGTGAAATGAATGAAAAACAAAATAAAGCAGAAAAAAGAATCCCGGTTGTAATTCCTTCAGACTCCCCAAAAATTTATGCTACAGGGGCTTTTGGAGGCCATAGTGCCCATGATTTTAGAATTTTATTTTTTTCAGAAGAACCACTAGAACAGGATGAACCATTAAATTCCGGATCATTCAATGTTATGAGGGAAGTGAAGGCTCAATTAGTTCTACCTCCATTAGCTGCAAAACAATTAGCAACATGGCTAACTAAACAGGTAGATAAATTTGAAAATCAAGTGGGCATTATACCAGATCCGACAGATAAAGAAAAAGATGTGGATAATAAATAGTGATTAACATTACAGGTAATAACCGGGGGTATGTACAAAATGAAGTTGAATTTTTAGTTTAATTTTATCCCAGGGGGCTGATTTTCCTTAAGTTCTCTACCACACTGGCCACTGCATCAGCAGCACGATTCACATCATCCATGGTGGTGAAACGACTAAATGTAAATCTAATTGAACCATGAGCCCTTTCATGATTTCCACCTATACCCAGAATAACATGGCTGGGATCCAGGGAACGACTAAAACAAGCTGACCCGGTACTTACCCCAAAACCACGCAGATCAAGGTGCAGGGTTATGGATTCACCCTCCACAAATTCAAAGGTTATATTGGCATTTTGGGGTGTTCTATTAGTTCTATGGCCGTTGAGAATAGATTGGGGGATTTCTGAAAGAATCCTATCAATTAAATGGTCGCGCATTTTTTTCAAAGTCTGGTTTTCTTTTGCAGTTACCAGATCAACTGCTTTTGAAAAACCAACTGCACCAGGAATATTCTCCAGACCAGAACGGCGATTGGATTCCTGAAACCCACCATCCATCCACTTTTTGAGGGGAGTTCCTTTCCGGATATAAAGGCCACCAATCCCTGAGGGGCCATGTATGGTATGTGCAGAAAGGGTAACTAAATCTACTGGAATTTTTTTAACATCTAATGGTATTCTGGTGAAGCTATGGGTAGCATCAGTATGAAAAATAATTTCTTTTTCCTGACAAACCTCTCCAATGGATTTAATATTCTGAATAGTTCCAATTTCCTGATTAGCATGTTGAATAGAAACCAGAATCGTTTCAGAGGTGATGGAATCTTTTAAAACTTCAGGATCTACCTGTCCCCATGGATCAACTTCAAGGTAGGTAACCTGGCAGCCCTCTTTTTCCAAAGCTTTAACAGTATTTAGGACTGAATAATCTTCAATTTTTGATATAATTATATGCGAACCTTTTTTTCCTTTTAATGCCCCTACAACACCTTTAATAGCTATGTTACTGGATTCAGTGAATCCTGATGTGAAAATAAATTCAGAAGTTTCAGCACCTAAAAATTGAGCAATATTCTCCCTGCTTTTTTCCAGTGTCTCTTTGGCTTCAACTCCCATGGAGTATCCTGATTCTGAGGTGGGTATGGCATATATATCAAAAAAATAGGTTTTCATTTTTTCAAAAACCCTCTCATCCAGACGGGTCATGGAAGCATTATCCAGATAGATGTAGTCTTCAAACATTCATACCAACTCTCCTTTTATATTCTAGATGAACAGGGTTATTTTTGAATCTCGAGCTTCCTGGATGTAAGTACCCACTGCTCCGTACTCATCTATTAGATCCTGGCGCATTTCCTCTTTTTCAACCCCCATGATTTCCATGGTCATCTCACAGGCTATTATTTTACCTCCAAGTTCTTTATAGTCCTGCATAAGCCTTTCTAATGATGCTACATTAGCTTTTTTCATTCGACTGTTGATCATTTTTTTGCCAAGACCTGCCATATTCATTTTAGAAAGTGGTCCTTTTTCCAGCCCATCTTTTTTTAAGCGTTCTAATCCCCAGAAAGTAAAGTATAATGAAGCTTCCATACCCATGGATAGGGCCCCATTACCAATAATAAGTGCACTGTATACTTTGTCCATATCACCGCTATGAACAATAATGGTTGTTTTATCAGTCATAATATCACTCACTATTTACGGATTTTAATAGTCCATATTCCATCTTTTTCTTTTACATCCACTAATTCCAGACCCAGTGCTTCCACAGCCATGGGAATTTCTTTTTTAGAAGCAGGATGGTTACCGGTTATCTCTATCACATCTCCGGGAGATGCTTTTTTCAGGGCCTTTCTTGCTTCGACTAAGGGCACAGGACAGGTCTCACCTGTTACATCTATTTTTTGTTCACTCATCAGTCCACCAACTTTTTATTTTAAAGTTATGTTAATAATACTTTCTTTAAGTTTAAGCAGGATTTTCTTGATGCTTATAATGATTTTAAGTATCCCTGGAATGGTTTTTCTTGGAATAGGTTTTTTTATTCTATAGATTATATTATAACTATAGTTATATTATACTCAATTTCAGGGCTTTAAAGTTTTATGATTTATTTGGTTTAAAAATTAATTATTAATTAGAACTTAATAGGCCCGTAAATTGATCTTAACCCCTCAATGACACATAATCTCAGAATATCATCAACAGATTGGTCATTTTTCTCTGAAATTTCTTTTATTTTATCCAGGTATCGTTTTTCAAGTTTAAAGGTAACTGAGTTTAATTTTTCTGTCATATTAACACCATTAGTATTATTATATAATTACTGCATATAAGATGTTTTTTCATCATTTGTTATTTAATTAAAAAAATTATCATTAAGATTCAGATACACATACAAAAAAACTCCTAGTAGGGTAAAATATATCCCAAATAATGATAGATAAATTATGTGAGAATTTAAATTGAAGAACCTTTTAGAGGAAAATAAGGAAGATTCTGTTGGTTTTAAGAAAGCACTCCGGAGATATCAGAATATCTATTCCTTCCTATCTCAATTAATGCCTTTTAGTGATGTGAACCTTGAGAAACTCTTCATCTTTAACAAATACCTAACTAAGAAACTCCCCACAATAAACGATCCATTACCATTTAATTTGTGATGTGGATATGGATTCCTACAAAATAGAGGATAAAGGAAAAAATCTAATCGGATTGGGAGCTGAAAGTGGATTGAAACCACCTTCAAGTGGAGCTACCGGATATCAAGAGGAAGAAAAGGCAAAATTATCCCAGATAATCAAAGCCTCAACGATGCTTGGGGGACTGATTTTTCAGTTGATGATCGTATTTTCCTTGATAAGTAAAGAGTAAATGCTTTCAAATAAAGATCTGACTAATAAAATGGAACAGAATTCTCGGGAAAATGTCGAGGCTGTTTTTGATAGTTATTTTGACTCTGAAATGTCTGGACTACTCCACAATAGTATGGATTTGTATAAAAGAGTCGTTGATAATGATAAATTAAAAAATTAAAAAATATATTGAAATTATCTCTTTTATGAGTTGCTTTATGATGATTTAATAAATAATGATTCTTGACATCTTTTTTTTTAGAAAACAAATATTAAATAGACAAAATAACTGTTAATCAATATTCCAAGTAAAAGTATGGACTGAATATTAAGTGTAGCAAATTTGGTAGCTGTTTTTCGATCTAAAGGCATTTTAATATATCCTAATATTGCTAATCCCAATGGAACTAATGAAATAAGCACAAGCACATTAAAATTAATTAATGAATAAAAAAAGCCAGTTAAAGGGATTAACATAAACGAAAGAGTCATGAAGATTGCAGAAATTGCGATTAATTTAAAACCGAATTCTCGCCCTTTAGCAACAACGAGTGTGATTTTACCACCTAATTTATCGCCTTCCATATCTGGAGTATTAGCGCTGTTTGTTAATACTAATCTTGAAAATACTAGGGGGATAGTAAAGATAAGGAAAGGAATAGTTAAAGAGCCCATTAATGTAAAAAAACCAGCGCTGGGCAATAAAATCCCATAAAGTGCATTTGAAAGTTCTCCAAGCCTGTTATAAGCTAGTTTAATAGGTGGTGCTGTATAAAACCATGCTAAAACATTACCAAAAACTGCAAGTAAAAAAAATCCAGCAGGATAAGAATAAATAAACATAAAAATAGCTGCTAATGCAATGGAAGAAACGTTTAGAATGATTGCAAAATATTTAGAAAACTCTTTTAATTCAGGATTATTAAGTAATACCCCACTTCCTCCAGAAACAGGGCTGGGACCAAAGAAACTATCTGTTTTTGAATCATAATAATCATTACTATAATGGACTGCGAGATGACAGAGCAGCAGAACCCCATAGCCCATCAAAAACTTAGCTAAATCGAACTGAGCGTTAAATAAAACTGCAAGTAACGCACCAATAAGAAATAACAAGAAACCATCCAGTAGAAACATTGGTCTACCCAATTTAATGATCTTTAATAGAGTGTTTCTATCATAGTTCATACTTTTTAATATATTATAAATATAATATATATTTTTCAATTAAAAGTGTTATTAATAACCATTACCACTTTTAAATGTTAAGATAATATTATATATACTAACCTTTTATATAAGTATAGAAAATACTTATAGTTAGCTTTAATTAAATTGTAGATAAACCCCATGACTACCTATTTAAATATAGGCTTCTCGTAATAGAATATTGTTTTTAGTGTTAAAGATTGTTTTTCAGTTTAAACTATCTTCTCCATGGTTAGGGGTGCTTCCCCCGATTGAAGTATTACATTGGGAGGGTAGTTTTATGTATAGTTTTAAGTTTTGCGTTTATAGGACAAGTAGGTATATTTATTTATATAATCATTATAAACAGTATAATAGTTTACTATATTTATTAACATATAATATTCATTAGAGTAAAAATTTGTAGAAAATTTTTTATGGGTTTGGATAGTAAATGTCTTTGAAAAAATGTGATGAATGTGGTAGTGATTTAAGCACTACCGCTACTAAACGTCCTCATTGTGGCGCTGAACGTACAACTACCACCCAAGCAGGTATTTTACTTGCCTATGCACTTTTTAGGCATAATTATATTCCTTATTTTAGTATTCTTTTAATTGCAGAAAATGTGTTTTAGGATGAAAGTCTATCCCATATGTCATAGAATTCCAGAGCGGACATTTAAAATTAAAGGATATTACTTCCCAGTCTGCTCCAGATGCACTGGAATATATACTGGAGCCATAATTTATTACATTCTAGTCTATTTTTTCTATGTGGAATATGATCTCTATTTAATTTTAATTGCTGCTTTAATGATGGTTCCTACTTTTATTGATGGTTTAACTCAATTTTTAGGATATAGGGAAAGTAATAATAAAATAAGATTCATGACGGGATTACTTGCTGGTTTTGGTTTGGGATTATTAGTTAAAGCTTTTAAATTTTTTTTTTTTAGATGATTGGTATATATCACGCTAATAACATAGTTTAGATGGAGGTTTGTAATTTATGGTTGGAAAAAAAAGAACGCCAAAAAAAATTGATGAATCGTCTGGAACTCCAGAAAAACCTACTTCCTGGTGGGATAAAAGAACTACAAATGAGAAAATCTTAGCTGGTGTAGGAGTCTGTTGCTTAGGAATAATACTAATTGTAGGTATTGGAGGAATTTTATCTCCAGATGCGCCAAGCCCTGAAATAGCAGAAACAGTCCCGTCAGAGGAAGATGCACCAACCGTGGATCAACGACCAACAACAACCGCGGGTCAAGAACAAGCAGCAAAAATGGCTGAAAACTACTTAAATACCATGCCGTTTTCACGATCGGGATTAATTGAACAGCTCGAATTTGAAGGATTTACACGCCAGGAAGCTGAATACGGAGTAGATCAAACTGGTGCTGACTGGAATAAGCAATCAGCAAAAATGGCTGAAAACTACTTAAATACTATGCCGTTTTCACGATCGGGATTAATTGAACAGCTCGAATTTGAAGGATTTACACGCCAGCAAGCTGAATATGGAGCCCGGGCCGCGGGATTGTAAAAATACAAAACGTCTGCCGGGTGTGGGGTACCTTTTCAAAGAAAAAGTATCACTTTGAAAACCCTTTTTCTTTCTTTTTATAGGCACTATCGATTTTTCTAGTGATATGGTAAATTTTTGAATAAATCCTTGATTTTTATTTCTTTTTTCATGGTTAATGTAGCTTTTTGATAAGTGATAAAAGTTTTATTATGAGTTTTCCAGCGATTTTATATTATTTTCACCCTCAATATCATGAAAAACACTTTAGTTGT
>JAHRFX010000107.1 GCA_019084405.1 Methanobacterium sp. | reverse complement strand
GTTTAGAGAAGACTTATCAGTGGTTTGTGGATAACTGGGACAATATTGAAAAGAGTGCGGAGTTTGGTTCTAAAAGTCAAAAAAAAGTAAATTAAATTCATTCTAATCACTCAAATGATAACTATATATGTATTTATTCACTATATATAATCAAATTTGTATAAAGAGGAACAGTTTATAGTATCTTTTGGACTAAATGAATTTAATTTACTTTTTTTTGACTTTTAGAACCAAACTCCGCACTCTTTTCAATATTGTCCCAGTTATCCACAAACCACTGATAAGTCTTCTCTAAACCATCCTCAAATTCTATTTTCGGTTTATAACTTAAAATCCCTTCTGCTTTTTCAATAGAGGATAATAATTGAGTTTTAGCATCCCAATCACGCCTAGGAGTAAATTTTATTCCCGCCTCATTTCCAGCTAATTCATTGACTTTTTCAGCCATATCAATCACTTTCTGGTCCTGGCCAGATCCCAGATTGATGGCTTCTCCGATGGCTTCTTTTCTTACTCCCATGGATAGTAGTCCGTTTACGATATCCTCTACATAGGTCCAGTCCCTGGTTTCTGACCCGTCCCCGGTGATAGGCAGGGCCTGGCCGGTCAGGGCCCAGTAGAAGAAGTTGGGTATCACATTACGGTACTTTCCTGGCACCTCACCTGGACCAAATACATTGAAAAAACGGGCATTAACAATGGGTAAATCATAGAGGTTGTGGAAGTAATTGGTGTAGAGTTCCCCCAGCAATTTAGTCACTTGATAAGGAGTATGTAGACTAATGGATATATCATGTTCTTCAAAGGGCATCTTGGAATCCAGTCCATATACTCCGCATCCAGAAGAAGAGTATACAAAACGTTCCACTCCAATAAGCTGAGCATACTGCAGGACCTTCAAAATACCAATACCATTAACCATCAGGTCTTTTTCTGGATTATCCACACTATTCTGGTTGGCAAAGTGCGCCGCCAGGTGGAATACGTAGTCTGGTTTTTCCTTAAAAACTCTTTTTAAGGCAGCATCATCCAGTATATCACCCTGAACAAACTCTATATTTTCATTATCTGGAATATTCCACTCATAAGCTGAAGAAAGGTTATCCAGAACTATAACTTTTTTAGCATTTAGTTCTGCTATCCTGCGGGTCAAATTACTGCCCACACAACCGGCTCCTCCTGTTATTAATACTATCTTATCTTCATATTTTTGATATTCACTCAAAAAACCACCGCAATAAATAATAAAATTTTTAAGGTAATCTATCATTACAATTATAATACAACTATTTTCGTTAAATGAAGGTTATAAACTTTTTTATTGAATACATATACTAATAATAGTTTTTAGCACATGAAACATTAATAAAATTATGATGTATCTAAGGACTGTGTATTACTAAAATCATGGTGAAAAAAATGGAAACACAAAAAATAATGGTTACCGGTGGGTCAGGTTTTATTGGAACTAACCTGGTTAGTGAGTTGAGAAGCAGGGGTCATGAGGTTCTGGCTCTGGATTTGCTGCATCATGAGTTGGATGATTATGTGCGGGGTGATGTGAAGAATTATAGGCAGTTGGAGCGGGTT
>JAHRFX010000003.1 GCA_019084405.1 Methanobacterium sp. | reverse complement strand
ATCTGTTCAACAAGAAAATCATTTCTCACATGGATATTGTAAAACCTATATTTTTTAGGTCCATAATGACACCTTAATCATTCATTTCTTAACCAAATTCCAATTAACTGCCCCACAATTACACCGAACTGCCTCCAGATTCATCTTATTTTTACTTAAATGTAAAATTCCCCCGCAATTATCACATTTAAAAACACAGAATAAATCATAAAAAGCTTTAACCACCGGCCGGAAATCCTCCACTGAAAAATCAGCCCACTTATTATAATGCACATTGATATTAACTGCCCAGTTTTCTGCCTGGGATCTACGGAACACATCCTTAGCATTATCTTCAATCCCTTTAAGTCTCATAAGCTCGTCCTGGTTTTTCCAGGAATCAGCAGCAATTTTAGCTTTTTTTAGAAGTTCATTATAACTGCTTAGGGTGGCTGGTAGAAAATCCCCTAAGCCCCACCTTTGATCTTCTTTAAAAGTCACCTTAGATTCTAATAAATTACAGGTAGTTCTAAAAAACTCTTCAGATCCCCTTCGCAATTTAAATGCGGCGGAATTCACATCATTTTTGGATAGATCTTCTTCGATTTTCTCCCACATATCCTGGGTGGTGTTAATGTAAGGTCCATTTTCAATACTCCAGTTATATAATTCCATCATTCCCGAAGATGATACCACCCCTTCTTGCTTTAATTGCCGGGCCCAGGTCTGATCATGGGTGGTGATAAAAAATTGTCTTCCCTTAAAGAAACTGGCCAGTAAACGGCATATCTCCCTACGGTGAGGGGCATCCACCGACATCATCACATCATCCAGGATGATAAGATCAATGTAACCTTCGGTTAATCTCTCAGCCAATGCCAGGTATAAACAGATTCCCATACTGTCCTGGTGGCCTTCACTGTGTAGGGCATGGGGTGGATGGATACCCCTTCCATGGAAGTCCACATAAAACTCAACTCCTCCTCCCTGGGGTTTAAGCTGGGCTTTAAAGGCGGACTCATCGGATCCATGCAGTTCCCGGTATAACTCCATGAATCGCTCTTCAATCTGGGAGAATAAATCACCTATAATGGAATCCCTGGATTTAAGAAAAGTATCAAGGAGTATTTGAGCTTTATTATATGATTTAAAACTGGAATCGCAGATTGTTTTAAATTTATAGTAATTATTCAGGATTTCTTCCAGGCGGGTGAGGTTATCCCAGGCAAGTTGTTCTAAAGTCACATCTGGTGCATTTGCCCGGACTATCTTGAGTAAATCTCCCAGTAAATTAAATATATCCTGAGATTTAAAGATTTTTTTAAGTTCATCAGGATTAAAATCAGCATCACCGGTAGATACTCTTTTTAAATCAAGTTGCAATGAATTTAATTTGGGGGATAAGTTTTTCAGTTCCAGAGTATCTGCTGCAGACTTTACCTCTTCCAGGCTGATTAAAATATTATCCCTGATTTTTAGTATTTCTTCTTTTAATTCATCCTGTTTTTCCAGGTCTTCTTTAGCATAATGGAGACGTTTTATACGATTATTTAATTTTTCTTCCAGTTCATCCCGGGTCCAGGTAGTACTGCATAAAGGACAATCCCCTGACTCATCAAGAAGATTTAAACCCAGCTTAGTTAAGCGCAAACAATCTATGGTATTATTTAATTTACTATTTGAGGCGATTTTTTCATTCAATTCCTCTAATTTTTTAATTAAATCGTAAAAATGATCCCTTTGTTTGGTGGATAGTTTATCCTGGAGGTTGAGGATATTTTTCTCTACCCGGTCAAAATTAATAAAATTGTCTGTTATTGTCCCCGGGGTCTCCAATCCTTCCTTGATACCTGTAGAGCGCAGGAATTCTAATTTATCTCCTTTTAAGAGTTTTCTATTTTCATTAATAAAATCAAGGATATCGTCTTCAGTAAAATTATCCATTCTGATGATATTTTTTACGGATTCCTGGGAAGTATTCAGGTTGTCTTTAGCTGTTTCATACTCATTTTTTAACTGGTTTCGGGTTTTATTAAGGGTTTTCCGGGTATTTTCCACTTCTTCCAGTTTAAGGAGTTTTTCTATCTGCCGGGCCCGGGTACTGGAATCTGCAGTGATATAATTTAAAATCTCTCTACGGGTTAACACATGCTGACCCCGGGTGGCTAACTCCAGAACCGGTTCCATATATTCAGCTAAAGATGGATCATAAACTCCTTTAGCAGCGTTTTTTAAAGAACGCTTAATTTCAACCGGTTTTTTTAAGTTCTGCAGTTTTATAAGTGCTTTAACTTCCACCTCATCCACTGTGGAGTCCACATGAGGGGCATGTTCTTTAGGAGTAATTCCTTTGGTACCTTTACCTCTCATCCGGGAGATATTACCGGTTAATAAGAAATCCAGGGCATCCACAATAGCACTTTTACCAGATCCATTGGGCCCCCACACCAGGAAATTTTTTCCCTGAGGATATATCTTTAACTCCTTTATACCCCTGAAATTTTGGATTTCCAGTTCCAGGAGCTTCATAATGTATCACCCTTTAAGATGTTTATAATATCCTGGGGTGTGGGTTTATCTTTTTTAAAACTTTTTTCCAGTTCTAAAATAGTCTTACTATCAAAATCAGTATTTTCTTTAAGCTGAGACAAAGTGTCCTGTATGATTTTATCTAGAATAGTATGTGGAAGTTCTGTTTCCCCCTTCATAATCGCACCTATTAATTCTATGTCTGGAACTATTATAAGATTTCTATTTTATTTCAAGCCTTGAAAAGTTTTTATAGAATAATATATATTAAACATATACAAGAATATAAATAATTAGAATTATGTTGGGAGGAAATGAAAAAAATGAATCTGGAAATATTTCAAAGCTTGAATCATAAAATAAACTTATTGACCATCTTTATAGGCCTTTTTGTTTCTTTTATAATACCCTTAATTGTTTTGGGGATGGTGGGTGAAATGATGATCTCCGGTACCGGTCAAATAACTGATACAGGATACTACTTATTTTTACCATCCATGGCTCTACTGGGTGGTTTTACTGCCACCCTTCTGGGATCCCGCACCATGAAAAGTGCCATGGTAAATGGTGGATTTTTAGGACTGGTTATAGTCGTCGTTATGGGTTTTGTACTGGGCAGTCTGCTTTTAATCTACATGAACCTGGTGGGAGCCTTAAATAGCCTATTTAGTAGTCCATTAGGCACTAACCTGGTGGCAGACAATGCCTCCTCCATATCATCTGTTCTTAAAATAGTTCTGCAACCATTTTTAATTATATAGGGTGGTATGATAGGGGGAGCAGGAGGATTTTTAATTAAATATCCCTTTATAAAAAAATAAATTAGGGATCTAATGAAGGATAATCAGGATATTCCTGATTTACTTAATACTTCATTTAATTCAATATGTTCAATTCGAGGATTGGTTAACCGGGCAGAGTCGAATTTAGTGTCAGAACTGGGACTAATAACTATGCCTCTAATAGGTTTTCCATTTGATAATTTTTTCATTACCCAACCCATATAACTTGATATTTGGCCAAATACATCCCTGTATACTCCAGCAATGATATTTTCTGAATTGTACTCTGATTTATGCAGATAATATTTTAAGGGACCTTCCTATACGGGGAGCCAGGGTGGCCCCTAAACTGTGGCCTGATACAAATACTCTCCGGGGATCTATTTTTTCGGTGTGACGCAATAGATGAATGGCCGCAAGAGCATCGTCAATTACTTCTTCTTTAACCGTCATATCCTCCACCTCTTGAGCTGTAAACTCTTTAGCATGCTGGAAGGTTCTTTTATGATAGCGAAGTACGGCAATGCCGTGTGAAGCTAAACCCCATGCCAGGTCCTTGAATATCTTGTTAGGTCCTATGGTTTCATCCTGGTCATTGGGGCCTGATCCATGTACCAGCACCACTCCGGGAAAAGGCCCGGGACCAGCCGGCATACTCAAAGTTCCAGGCAGGGCCCATTTTCCCTCCCCAACTGTCACCTCCACCTCCCTGAAGGCGGAGGATTCCACATAATCGGGAGCATGGTACTCTGTAGTGGTGGGGATGAAATTCAAGCCACTGATTTTTCCCTCCTTTTTAAAAACAATTTTTACCTCAATAACTGCTCTCTGGAAACCATAGTGGATACTAACAATTTTATAAGCATCCATTTCCGTTATATCTATCTGATTTAGTTGCAGGAGTACTCGGCCGAGGCAATGGTATTTATCCAGGTTTCTTCTAACTTTTCCTGATTCAAGGCGTTTTTCATATCCTCATCAAATCTACTCCAGGCTGATGAAAAATCACCCTGACGCCCATAAAATCCTGTGCTATTTTTTTTAAATCTTTTCCTGAATTCATAAGTTTGAACCTCTAAAATACTATGCACTGTAAACTATTTGTAAAGCAAACTATATGTTAACTATAATATATAGGTATCGGAATATTTATATCCTGAAATGAATATAAAAATTAACCATGAATACTGATGATATCCGCACAGTCACTGCTCTTTTTGATGATATTAATGATAAACTGATGAAGACCAGTCAGGAAACCCTGTTAAATATTTATAAGGATTTAACCATAGCCGAGGCCAATGCCATTTATGCCATAGGGCCAGAAGGCCCTAAAACCATGAAAGAAATCGCCCAGGCCCTGGGTGTTGCTGTTAGTACCCCCACCAGAATAATAGACAGGCTCTTAGAAAAAGGGTTTGTAAGTAGGAGTGTGGGAAAAGAAGATCGCAGAAAACTTTTAATTGAACTAACACCCAAGGGGAAAAAATTGGTTAATGATATTGATAAAGAATCACTGGAAGTAACTAAAAAAATGTTAAAGGACTTATCTCCTGAAGAAATAGAAACCTTTACCCAGATACTCTTGAAGATAAGTGAAAATATTTAAGGGGACAAATTTCTATTCAATAGGTTCTTTATTATCTACTTAAAAGGATTTTTAAGTATTAATTTTATAATCCCATGATCATTAGGGTAATATGTCCTATTTCAGGATATACATATACAACTTTTGATATCTCATTTAAGGGTACCCATCCCGGGTAAGGATCTGGATTATTGTCTCCTTTCATTTCATAGAGTGGATTTCCATTTGAATCATTTTTAATAGAATCAACTCTGGCTATTATCTGGTTGGAATTCCAGGTGACATCATAAATAACTACATCGCCCTCTACTATACTACCTGGATTTTTATTAATTATTACTATGTCTCCCCGGTTAATAGCAGGGGACATAGTGGTATCTACAACAACCCTTATATCGGATGATAATAAAATCCCGGCAGCACCTATTAAAGATGCAGAAGCAATTAAAAACATAATCAAGATTAAAATGATAACTTTATTAGATATTTTATTCATTTTAAATTCCTCATTTAAGTTTTGATTAAATTAAAAATTGCTTTAGCTTTTTAATTCTTCTTTACTCACTTAGCCAATTTATAATTTTTTTTTTACCAGGTTAATGGTGGGAATACTCTAATAATTAAAATTAATACCTTTAATTTTTATTTGACAAGTTCCCTACATAATCTACTTATAATTTAAATTATTACCTTTAAATATTAATAATTATGAAACCAGTCCACACCCTGGGCCATAGCAACCATGACCTGCAAAAATTCTTAAAACTACTCCACGATAACCAGGTGCAGCTAGTAGTGGATGTAAGGTCCTCCCCCTACAGCAAATATGTGCCTCACTTCAACCGGGAAAATTTAAAGGATTTCCTGAAAAAATGTGATATTGACTATATATTTCTGGGGGATAAAATAGGGGGAAAACCAAAAGATCAAAGTTACTACACCGAAGGTAAGGTAAATTATAATCTTATAGCCCGTAGTGCCCTCTATAAAGAGGGAATTTTAAAGTTAATGGAACTTTCCTCCCAAACATCTTTGGCTTTGCTTTGCTCTGAAGAAGATCCTTACCACTGTCATCGTCATAATTTAATCACCCCCAAACTTCTGGAAAAAGGAGTGAAGGTTAAACATATCCGGGGAAATGGTAAAGTAGAAAAAATTACCTGGCTTAGGAAAAAAGATGAGCAAACCACTTTATTTTGATAAAATCTATACTATTTGAATTTACTAAAAAATGTATCTAGTAATTTTTTATTAAAATTTTAAAGCATAATAAGATATTTTAGGACTAAATTAGATTCCTAAATGCCAATTTAATAAATTATGGGGTTTTAGTGGCTTACTAAAAGAATAGGGATTTAAACTTAAATTATAAATGATATTATGGTTATTTAAGAGAAGAATATTATTCAGGTGGTTTTATTTATGGTAGATACTACTGAAAAATTAGCCCAGGAATATTATGAGGTTAAAGAAAAAATTAGGGCTCTGGAATCAAGACGTAAGAAACTAAGAAGTTCTCTTTTTAGTATTTTTGATAGAAAACGCGGTAATGAGATTTGCACAGAGGATATAAAAGTTTATCGGGTCAATCGACCAAGGACTACCTGGAATGAGAAAATATTGGAAAGTATTCTAATAGAAAAAGGGCTACTATATCAGGTATTATCTCCTGATCCAAAAAAGGTTAAGGAACTGATAAGTAAGGGCCTAATATCTGATAAGGATTTAGAAAAAGCCAAAATTACTAAAGATTTATGGTATACTTATGCGGTAAAATTAAATTCTAGGAAAAAAATCCCACCCTCACTTTTAAAAGAAAACCATGAAAATACCAAACCACAACCAAAAAGTCCGTTACAGTCATCTTATGTTAGTAAGGAAAATTTAGGCTCTAAAACCTTAATTATCACCGATTTAAGCCGCATGAAAGATGACAGGGTTTGTATTTGTGGGGTGGATTCCCAGGGAACTACCTTCCGCCCGATTTTGCCCTATGGGGTTAGGAGAAGAAATTTAGTGGATAGTCATGGTAGTTTTATAATAAAACCCTTTGCTGTAGTTAAATTTGAATTGATGAAACCCCGACCTCAACCACCTCATATTGAAGATGTTAGATGGGATTTAATTAGAGGTCCGGTTTTTATGCGGAACTTATCAGGGCAAGAGCAAAAAGAATTAATGGAACATTTGGCTTATAAACATGTACAGGAGATATTTTCTGCCCCTATTTTTGAAAATCGATTTATTAAAGAGGGTGATGGTTTAAGGTCCATCGGTACATTAAAACCACATGAAATAATTGCCATTGACTTTATAAAAAACTCAGAAGGAAATTATAATTACTATATGGAGTTTATGGATAAAGATCATGAAACATTTAAGCTTCCAGTAACTGATTGTGTGTTTCTAAAATATTTTGATAAGGGTTTAGACAATGGTTATTCTCCTGATGAAATAGCAGATGATTTGCGGGATAAATTTGAAAAAAATGAATCTTTCTTAAGATTAAGCCTTACCCCTTCATTTAAAAATGCACACTGGATCCAGATTACCGGAGCCTACAACTATCCCTAATATAGTAGTTAGAAATCAAGTTATATAGTAACAAAGTTTTTTAGTTTGAATCATTAACTCCTGCTTTTTGTAAGCTACTTAAACTATTACACTATAAATAGGTTACAAAAAGGATTATAACGAGGTAAATCCATGGAAAACAAGGAAAAAATCAAAATGGTAGAAGACTACATTCTAGCTTACAATAAATTCGATGTACCGGGTATGGTATCCTATCTACATGAGGATATGCTATTCCAGAACATCTCCCAGGGAAAGGTCACCCTGGAGTTAAAGGGCCGTAATTCTTTCACCCGGCAGGCCTACCAGGCCGTTAATCTTTTCAAAAAAAGGGAAATCATAATCACTGATGTCAGCTTTGAAAAGGAGGACATGATAGTTAAAATAGACTATAATGGTATTCTGGGAGTGGATGTCCCGGATGGACCAAAAAAAGGTGATAAAATTGAATTAAAGGGTCAGTCTGTTTTTCAGTTTAAAGAGGGTAAGATCAGTTCTATTAAGGAGGCACTGTCAAAAACTTGGGGGTTTTTGAAATTGATGTTTTAATAAACAATCTTTTTTATTTGTCTTAAACTCATTATTTTCAGGAATAGAAACCTAAAAACTTTTATAATGAGGGGAGCATAGTATT
>JAHRFX010000015.1 GCA_019084405.1 Methanobacterium sp. | reverse complement strand
TGTAGGAGCAGCAATAATAACTATTTTAACTGACATTATAGTATTTTAATTGGTTAATCACCAAAGCCATTGCAAAACTAGCAACTGTTATTTTTATTATGCTTATTTTTGTGCCTTTTGAAAAAAATATCCCACTATTTCTTTTCACGGTGAAAATTAACAATCCAAATACTATAATGTCAGTTAAAATAGTTATTATTGCTGCTCCTACATAGCTAAATTTTGGTATGAATATTATGTTTAGAATAGTATTGAATATAGCGCCTAAGATAAATATTTTGGTTACGGATAATTGTTTATTTGATGATTCTAAAAGCCTTTCTAAGGGGCTTCTGAGGAATATAAGTACCGTTGACCAAATTAATATTTGTAGGGCTATTATAGAACCTAAGAATTGATTACCATAAATTAATAGGATTATTTTATCTGCGATAATCAACGTCCCTATGCCAATAGGAATTCCAATTAAAATCATTATTTTAAATAATTTATCAAATATTACTTTAAGAGATTCTTTTGATGAAACAAAATATTGGGACATTAAAGGAAATACTGCACTATTGAAAACTATAGGGATAAATAGAAGCACTAAGATCAATTTATATGCTGCATTATAGAGGCCTACTGCTTCTGGGCCTTGCAGAACTGATAAAAGTATAGTATCAATCCATAGATATAAGTTTATAGAAATACTGGTTACTGCGAAAGGCCAAGATTCTTTAATTAAAGATTTCCATATTTTCCAGTTAAATTCGATTTGTGGGAAATTAAATTTCCATACAAAGATAAATAACGCATATGCTAAAATGAAGCTGCCTGCGATAGCATAAATCATAGAGAATTGGTATATATTTAACTCATAGTTTATGGCGATTAAGACTCCTAAAAGAAGTAAGCTACTGTTTATAATAGAGCCTAAAGACTGATATTCCATTTTTTCATGGGCTTGGAATACGGAATAGAAAAGCTGTGAGAATGTAGTTAAAATAGCATAAAGTGCTATAACATAAACAACGGACATTGTCTGCGGATTATAACCAATGCTATTAATGATTAAAAAAATTAGGCAAAATGTAGTTAGGCTTAATAATAATTTAATTAAAGTTATGTTTGCTATATATTCTTGTGCAAGTGATTTATTTCGTGCTACTTCTCGAATTGTTAATGTATTAAGTCCCAAATCCATTAAAACAGTGAAAATTCCAGTAAATGCTAATGCAAAAGAGAGAATACCAAATCCTTCAACTCCAAGATATCTGGCAGAATACATTAAGGTAAAAAATCCAAGAACATACCCTACCATTTGAGATAAAAATAATATACTAACATTTTTTGCAATTCTTTGAGGGACATTCATTTTTTTTATTCCAGAGATTATAATCACTTTAAGATTTTCCTTCAAATCTTAGATTAATAGTTAAGATTAACTTTATTTTAAACTCTTCGTATATTATTAGATTGTTTTTAATATATTACATGTTTAAAAATCTCTCACAATATCCTGGAGGCATAGACCAGGAAGATATCAAAATACAATTTGATAAAGAAAGATTTAGACCTGCTGAGGTACCAATACTACTGGCAGATACTCAAAAAATTCAGAAATTAGGATGTAAAATCGAATATAGTTTGAGTGATGTTATAGGAGACCAATTAAATTACTTTATAAAAAAAGAGAATCGCTTATGATTCTCTAATACTCGATATTTTTGCGTAATTATCCAATTAAAAAAATATTAATCCCCCATATTTGTTGCCTGGTGTGGGGGTACGGTTAACTATTAATTATTCTTTTTAAAATTCAAATCCCTCTAATTTTTATTGGATGTCCAGCTAATCATCAAATAAAAAAGGTGATCCTGGTGAAAAGGTGGCTAATATCCATTGAAGACCCTCTAATCAAATATGATATCAATTCTAAAGAAGAAATAACTTTATTTTTAAATAAATATCCTAAAAAGGAAGATATAGTCCTGATTTATAATAAGAGTCCAGGTAGTTGTTTTTCTCATATTTTTACAGTAAAGGATTCCCAAGCCTATGAATACCATAACACCCCTCAGGACCGTTACCAGGTCACCTTGCATCGTAAATCTAAGTTATCCCCACCTTTACAGCTTCAGGAATTAAAATCCAGAAATATATTAGATGGCTGGCAAACTAAATTTTCTACCAGGGCCTATGAAATACCAGATAGGGTTTGGCTTAGATTCCAGGATCTGGTTTTATGAAAAAAATCCAGATTTGATTCCAGATAAAAGCATGTCCCCTACAACTACACCTCTGGATTATTATATTAACTGTGCAGTTATTCTGGATATGATACGGGATTCTTTGGGGGATAATTCTAAATGTTGTCAGATACCCCACAATGAAGCTGCTACCGAGTCCATGTTCATCATACCCATCCTGCGGTATATGGGTTGGAACACCATGGACCCCTGTGAAGTAAATCAAGAATATGGTATTGGTTGAAAAAGTGGACTATGCCCTGAGACTGGATAAGACCAATAAGATGTTTATTGTAAGTTAAAATTTTCAATAATGACTCAAAAATGACAAATCTCAGTTAATAAATTATTGCGATTTAAAAAATGTTAGTAAGGGACTTCTAACCAATGGTAGAAGCTGGTTATTCTATCATTTGGACTTTGATGGTCCTCAATACTTTTCTAAAAACAAGATAATTTGCCAGGTCGAAGTATCAGAAAATGAAAATGAAAAGATTATAGAAAATTTCACCCGATTTTTATCCCGGGAGGCTTTAGCTGGTGATTAACTCCTGAAAAATGCTTTAACCAGGAAAATTTAATAAACCCACCCCAATATTTAAATATTTTTAATAACAAATCCACCAGAATGAATAAATCATCCCCTACCCGGACTAAAAGGTTAAAAGATATCCTCCTGGTGGCCACCTATCCCCTGACCATCTTTTTAATACCCACCCTCCTTTTAACCACCCCAATCAATATTTTATGGATTATAGGTTTTATAAATCTGATTATCAGCTTAATAGTTACCATATCCGATGATTTTATGGAAAATAATATCCTGTGGGATATGGTAACTATTAAGCTGATAATCAGATTTATAAAACCTATAATCCATAAAATATTGATTGGGGTGGTTAAAAGGAGGGTGGGTATTAAAAAGATGGTCAGGGGAT
>JAHRFX010000004.1 GCA_019084405.1 Methanobacterium sp. | reverse complement strand
GTTTTTATGGAAAATCTTTTTGGTGGAAAAGGAGCTTACGTATTTAAAAAAGCGTCTCCACTTTATAACACTGAAGGAGATCTTGTTGGTGCTATTGAAACAATTCATGATATCAGCTATCAGAAAAAAGCAGAGGAAGAACTTTAGAGAATTTCTATAACATTCATTTGCTGATTGTTAATAATAATTTTCAATCTTTTATGATTTTTAATAAATGGTTTCATCGTCTTTTTAAGGATATAAACCGTTTAAAAACTTTAATTTATAGTATTAATTATCAGGGTGTCTGTTTTAAGTGAATTTTTCCATGGCGTAGATTTCTTTGATTTCGTTTTGGCCGTAGGATATTAGTATTCCTAGTAAAAGTACATTTAGATATGCTTTTTTATAGACTGATCGTTTGGTATATGCGTGTATATGGCCTAAGCCTAAGTTTCCTTTTAGGAATTGGAATACTTTTTCAATTTTTCCATCTTGTTCAGCGAAAATCCTCCCATTTGGGAAGTAATTGGAATAATCGTTCTCTTAGTTTCTTATATATTGCTCCTAACTTATTTCTATGGTCAAAATAATCTAATGGATTGGTTATTTTGTCTTTTAACACTTTTAAGGTTGGTTTTTTTTCTTGGAATATTAAAGGAACTATTTTATATTTGTTTATCCCGATCAAGTAATTATATGCACTGTAAAATCCTCTATCTGCAATCACCAGTTGTCCTTTTCTTTAGTAATCTTCTTCTTTTTAGTTCGAACATTATTTCATCAAATATTTTCGCGTCATTCGGTGAACCAGGATGAATTAGTATTGCGAGTGGTCTTAATGTTTCATGTTCTACTGCTATTGTCATCTGAAAGCCTGCATAATGGCCTTTAGAGGTGGAAAAGCCTCTTTTGTAGTCTTTATCAAGGCAGGTTTGCTTTGAAATGTACTTTCCATTAAACTTCAAATCAATGATTATCGCGGTTGAATCGAGTAAAATAGTTTTAAGACCTCGTATTTTTTTAAATTCTAGTTTGTTAAGTGTTTTTAATGCCAATTCTAGGTATTTTTCTTCATTTTGTCGTGAATAAACCTCTCTCACTTGTTTTAAAGTTAACAGGTTGTCAATATTCAAGAATTTCCGGAGCTTTTCACGGTTTTTCACCTCAAAGTAAACATGTGACACTTCTAAATTAAAATATGATGCTAGTAACACTATTTTTAGCATAGTTTGATATCGTTCTATGCTTTGCAGCTTGTTTCGAGCCAATTCTTGCTGAAAATTTCTACTATCGATAAGTTTAATTACTTTGCCAAACAAAGTCCAAATAGGGTCTTTTGAATCAGGATTTAGAGGGATATTCATTTTTATCACCTAATTAATGATTATATCCCATTATTAATAAATCTTTCGATTCTTAAGGCTCCATTTTAATATATACAAAATATCTAACTGTACTTTTATCAGGGGCATTTGAATAACTATCAATGTGTGAAATTAAACCCAAATAACCCATGAATTTTCACACCAAATCAGACACCCTGTTAAATAAAGCATTATTACATTTAAATAAACCCATACATAAAATTCATTTCTCATATTATAAACTTATTAAGGGGTGCTAAAATGGTTTTAACAGAGTCGGAAGAGAAATATATAAAAAAAGAATTGGGAAGGGAACCTAACTCCCTGGAATACGGCATGCTGGATATAATGTTCTCGGAACACTGTTCTTATAAAAGCAGCCGTCCTGTACTGGGACTTTTCCCCACAGAAGGAGAAAAAATTATTTTGGGACCAGGAGATGATGCAGGGCTGGTAGAAATAACTGATGAACTGGCACTGGCAGTGGGAATTGAAAGCCACAATCACCCTTCAGCTATAGAACCCTATGGGGGGGCGGGAACAGGTATAGGGGGTATTTTAAGGGACATAATTTCTATGGGGGCCATGCCTATTGCGCTTTTAGACTCTCTACGTTTTGGATATCTGGAAGACCAGAAATCACGTTACCTGTTTGAACACGTGGTTAAGGGGATATCAGATTATGGAAACCGGGTAGGAATACCTACTGTGGGTGGAGAAGTTGAATTTGATGATAATTTCCAGTTAAATCCACTGGTAAATGTAATGTGCGCAGGTCTGGTTGCTAAAAAAGATATTGTGCGAGGAATAGCCCCGGATGTAGGTGATTTATTCCTGCTCATGGGGGGCAGGACCGGAAGAGATGGTATTCATGGGGTTACCTTTGCCAGTGAAGAACTTACCACTTCTTCTGAAATTGAAGATCGTCCAGCGGTCCAAATTGGAGACCCCTTTACCAAAAAAATGGTTCTGGAAGCCAGTCTGGAAATAATGGAACAAATTCCCGTATCAGGAGTTAAGGATTTAGGCGGAGGGGGTTTAACCTGCTGCATATCAGAATTGGCAGCCAAGTGTGACAACGGGGCTCAGGTGGATTTAGGTGCCATACCCCTTAGAGAAGAAGGTATGACTCCCTATGAGATAATGTTATCTGAATCACAGGAAAGGATGGTTTTTGTAATTAAACCTGCCCAGGTAGAAGCAGTCATGGAAATATGTGACAAATATGAATTACCAGCGGCGGTGATTGGGGAGGTAACTGCTAGCGGTCGAATGATAGTAAAAGACGCAGAGGAAATAATAGCAGATTTACCGGCTCATCTACTGGCTGATCCTCCGGTGGTGGAAAGAGAATCCCGGGAAATAGAAAAAAATCATGGAAAAATAGAAGTAGAACATCCTCCGGCAGAAGAAGCACTATTAAAAATTCTATCCTCCCAGAACATTGCCAGTAAAAGATGGGTTTACCGGCAGTATGACCATGAAGTTCAAATCAGGACCATAGTAAAACCGGGAGACGATGCAGCAGTATTACGGGTAGATGAAGAAACTGCTGTGGCTTTAAGTGTGGATTGTAATAGTATTCACACTAAATTGGATCCTTACCATGGAGGGGCTGGTTCTTTGGCTGAAGCATTAAGAAATGTGGTTTCCATGGGCGCTACTCCTATTTGTGTAGTTGATTGTCTTAATTTTGGAAACCCGGAAAAACCAGAGGTTTTCTGGCAGTTTTCTCAGTGTGTGCAGGGTATGGCAGATCTGGCCCGGAAATTCAATACTCCGGTTATAAGTGGGAATGTTAGTTTCTATAATGAAACAGAAGGAGTAACTGTAAATCCTTCTCCGGTGGTAGGAGTGGTAGGGGTGGTAGAAATACCTCACATCAGGACCATGGAATTCAAAAATGAAGGGGATAAAATCATTGTCCTGGGAAACACCTATCCGGAACTGGATGGTTCGGAATACTACCGGGAGGTACATCAACTGGTACATGGCGATGCTCCCAGAATAAGGATGGATGAGGAATTAAAATCCGCTGAAAGCATACTGGAACTCTTAAATAGTAATCTGGCCTCGGCTATTACTGCCATCCATGACTCTTCAGCGGGAGGCATAGGCATAGCTCTTTCTGAAATGGCTTTAAAATCAGGAATAGGTGCCGAAGTGGATTTAAATAAGGCCCCTGGAACCAATACTAATGAATTTGAAACACTCTTAGCTGAATCCCATGGTCGGTATATTATTACCGTTACTCCTGATAAAGTAGAAGAAGTTCTGGATAAAATCAAAGCCCCTGCAAGTGTGGTGGGAGAAGTAAAAGGTGATAAATTGGTGATAAAAAATCTCCTTGATTTAGATCTTGATAAACTCCAAAGGGCATACCATGGGGTAATAGAAGAATTCATGGCATAAATACTAAAACCTGGTGTCTGTAGTGTATAAAAGAGAGGTAATACGGCAGCTTATACATGCATCCGGTATTTTATTTATTTTTCTGGGAAACTACCTCTCTTTACCCTATTTGATTATATTACCCCTGATGGCTATGCTGGCTGGAGAACTGATATTCCAAATTGATAAAAAATATTACATCCCTTTTTTTTCTAAAGTTTTAAGAAGCTACCGGCGGGATGAAAATGAAAAAGGATTTATTTATTTTTTCTTAGGCTTGACTCTAACCCTGGCTTTTTTTGGTTTTAATATGACCATAGCCAATGCAGTCATAATTATACTGGTTTTAGGAGATGCTACTTCCACCCTGGTAGGGAAAAAAATTGGAAAAAATAAACTACCTCACCACTTACAAAAAAGTTGGCAGGGGAGTTTTAGCTTTTTTCTGGTAAGTTTTATAGGGGCCGGTACTCAAGTTCCCCTGGCAGCGGCTTTCATGGGAGCACTGGCTGGAACCATCACTGAGGCATACAGTCCTCTGGATGATAATATAGCCATACCCGTGGTCAGTGGAACGGTAATAACACTGTTGATCTATTTATTTTTCTAATTAAATGACTATTTAAAGCCTTATAGCCCCTTCTTGTTTAAAGTAGAAGATGGAAAGCGCAAATATTGCCAGGGAAACAAAAACAGATGGCAAAAATTCTAATATCCAGAGAGGATTCAGGTAAGGTCCAGAGGACATCCGAACAATAATAACCGTTGGAATGGTGTTTAAAATACCAGATAATGCAGGAATATTCATAAAAAGAGGCAAAAACAATACGAATGTGGCAAAAAATAATAAAAGGGTAACTGCAGAATTTGCTTCTTTGGTAGAATCCACCAGCATGGATATTAACACCCCCATACCAATAAAGCCCAGACCTACAAAAAATAAAAGAACCATCAGTAGCAAAGGATTATAAACAGGCACCTGCAGAAAATACAGCAGCATAATCCAGGCCCCGCTTTGAATAAGAGAAAATAATAGTATGGGGAGTATTTTACCTGCAATTACCATGGGTCCAGAAAGAGGGGTCATTAATAGCACTTCAAATGTTTTTCTTTCCTTTTCACCTACCACACTATCTGTAACTATATTACTGGCCAGGAAAAAGGGCAAAAGTAATATAAATGGTACTATGAACCCGTACATTATTTCCACAAAGTAAGAACTATCCAGAGCTAAAGGAGAGGCAGATTCCTTATTTATCTTAATTTCATTGATATCCAGTGGATTCTGGATGATATTTATTTCTTCGGTGCTCAATCTTCTACTGGAAAGTATTTCTTCTAACTGATAATAGTCCAGTGCTGTATTGATTTTATCCCGGGCAACAGGGTAAAATACGTTGGTGTTATCAATTTGAAGCCCTATATCTCCCTCTTCATTGGATATATAAACCAGAGCCACCACTTCTCTCCCGACCTCTTTTAGGCCAGTTTCCACATCAGGAAAATACATCAGGGTCAAATCTTGATTTTTCAGGCTTTCTTCTAAAGGAGATCCCTGCAGATTTTGAGGTAGCCCCACTTTAATGGTTGCCGAACCACCCCATTCATCTAAAAGCTCTGGATCAGTTACCACGGAACTGGTAATTGCCAATCCATAAGCGCCTAAAATTATTAAAAGCTGAACAAATACCACCAATAGATAAATTTTATTGGAAAGGATATCCTTTGCTTCTTTTTTAAAAAGAGCCAGAAGTTTCATTATTTCACTCTACAAATATTTCATTTTTTAAAATAATTGACAACCTTATTTAAAGTTGCAAATTCGAATAACAATCTTAATATTCCTGGACGGGGGCCGAATACTATGTCATCCCTTTTAAAAAGCCATATAGAAATGTAATATGAGATTAAACTAATTAAGAGTAGTGAGGTAAATGGTACAATGATATCGCCTGGGGAAAGAGGTTCACCTGAGAAAACCTTAATAGCCAGGGTCATGGTAGAGGCACTAACATATCTTCCCTGCTGGGAGATGTAAGCTAGTGCCGGTACTATCAAAAAACCTATTATGGCCACATAGGCAAAAGTTATCCCAATTCCTGCCTCTTTATAATTTTTACTAAAAGCAGCAATAATACTAGTTAAACCCACAATAGGCAAAGCGGTAGTGACCACAATCAGGTACACCAGCCCGGGATTTTCAATAGAATAACCTGCTAAAATCATTAATACCATCCATAATGCTACCTGCAGGGCCATGGTGATTATCACCGCCATACTTTTACCCAGTATAATATTTGATCGGGAAAGAGGCATTGCTATTAATATTTCCCCTGTTTTCCTTTCTTTTTCCCCTACTATACTATCCACAATCAGGTTTCCAAATAAAAATAAGGGTAAAAATAACAAAACGGCAGTCATTACTTTATTAATTAGCTGCAGAGGAAGTGCTTCTCCTTGAGTTTCTTCTTGAATCTGGGGCTGGCTTACTTCTTGTTGAGGAGTTAAATCATTAATCCATCTTTCGGATATAAGGGAAGATGCTTTATTTTGGGCGGTAGATACTTCATCTTTAATCACGCTTCTTTTTGGGTCTTCATAATCTATATATAAGTTTACCGGGACTGGCTTAATTTCTTCCAGATTAAAATCATCTGATGAAGGTAAAATCAATACTCCCGTAACATCACCACCTTCCAAACGGTTTAAAGCTATATCTATTTTATTTGAATTAATTTCTAGGATTTCCGGGTTTAACTGGTTAATTAAAATATTCTGAGGATCATAAATATCCAGTGATGCAAACTGGTTCAGGGAGGGTGTGAGTGAAATTCCTTCTTCTGATTCTATTCCTTCCATGAAGCTACTAAAAAATAGGACCATCATTAAGAGCACCACTAATTGTAAAAAGAATATTAGAATAAATTTACGGTTATGCAGGGTATTTTTCAATTCCCATTTGGTGATGGTCCAGGAACTCATGGTAAAACCGGTAATTAGTTACTTATTTATTTAGATTGGCCACATTCTGGATAAAAACATCTTCCAGGGTGGGTTCTTTGGTTTGAACTGCTTTTAAATTGGGACCCAGGAATTCTATAATCCGGGAAATATCTCTCCTGCTCTGGAGAGATAACATCAATTTGTCCTCTTTTAAAGTAAATTTTTCCACCATCTCCATATTTTCAAAATCAGCCAGATTCACCTGGGAAGGATCATTTAAAGACACATTTAAAATTATATCCCCATGTATTTTTGACTTTAATTCTTGAGGACTGCCCATATCCAGTATCTGGCCCTGGTTTAAAATGGTCACCCGATCACACAGGGCATCGGCTTCATCCATGTAATGGGTGCACATTAAAATGGTCTTATCTCCTTTAAGACTTTCAATAAAGTCTCGGATTACCAGGGAAGTGGCGGGATCCAGACCCATGGTGGGTTCATCAAAAATAATAATATCCGGGTCATGGATCAGGGCCCGGGCAATCCCAATTCTTTGTCTTAAACCCTTGGAAAAAGTATTAATTCTATGTTGAGCCCGGGCCTTCATTCCCACCAGTTCCAGTAACTCTTCAATCCGTGATTCCAGTTCACCAGAAGGAACACCATACAATTCTCCAAAATACTTCAAAAGATCATAGGCCCGGAAACGTTCATAAAGGTTAGGTTCCTCAGGTAGATACCCAATCATGGATTTTACTTCCAGGGGATTTTCCTGAACATCATAACCCCCCACCATAACCTGACCCTGATCTGGCTGGAGAATGCAGGAAATTATCCTGATGGCCGTGGTTTTTCCGGCACCATTGGGCCCAATCAATCCTAAAAGCTCTCCTTTTTTTATCTCTAAATTTAAATTATCCAGAGCCTGTATTTTACCAAAGTATTTGGTTAAAGAGCTTATCTTTATCATCAATAATTAATTGAATTTATAGCATATTAAATTTTATCCAATAGAAAATAAATATCGTTTTCAAAGACTCTAAACAACGAATTTATATAGAAAACTGCCATAAAAATAAAGGTATAACCATACCATTAAAGCTAATCAACCCCCACTAAAAGATTGTTAGGGAAGTAGAAACATGTTCTTATCGGAATTAATACCTCTGGAAGAGGCTTTAAATATAATAAACCAGGAAAAAATCCCCTATAGCACCGAAAAAATTAAACTGGACCAGGCCTATGGGAGGGTTCTGGCGCAAGATATCTGGGCCTCGCTGGACTCCCCTGGATTTGATAGATCCGCCATGGATGGTTTTGCCATACAAGCAGAAGACACCTTTGGATTTTCTCAGGAAAACCCGGCGCATTTAAAAATTATTGATCGTATAGGCGCTGGAAAAAAATCAAAATTAATTCTTAAAAAAGGAGAAGCTATTAAAATTGCCACCGGGGCCCCCATTCCTCAAGGAGCTAATGGGGTAGTTATGGAAGAGTACACCTATGAAAAAGGGGATGATTTAGAAGTATTATTCAGCATAACGCCGGGTGAAAATGTTTCTCCTGCCGGGGAAGACTTCAAATCAGGGGATTTACTCCTTAAAAACCCTCAACAATTAAGGCCCCAGGATGTGGGAATTATTTCCTCTGCAGGCCATAATGAATTGAAGATATTTAAAAAGCCAGTGGTAGGAATAATTACAACGGGAAATGAACTGGTAATGGATAAAAGCAAAATAAACGAAGCTGAAGTTATAAATTCTAATTATTATACCTTAAAATCTCTAATAGAAAGTACCAAAGCAATACCTCTAGTAACTCATGCCAGGGATGATACTAATCAGGTAAAACAGCAGATAAAAAAATTTGCTAAAAGATGTGATGTGATTATAACCACCGGAGGCACTGCTATAAGTAAGGGTGATGTGGTGGTGGACGTGGTGGAAAAAATAGGAGAGGTTCTATTCCACGGGGTCAGTATTCGCCCGGGAAAACCTGTTGCATTTGGCAGGGTGGATCAAAAACCAGTATTCATGTTATCAGGATACCCGGTGGCGGCCATGGTTCAGTTTGATATCCTGGTAAGGCCTTATCTTTTAAAAATGCAAAAATTAGCCCCCCTTCCACCCACGGTTAAAAGAAAAGCCACCCAGAAAATTCCATCTAAACTGGGCCGCACAGACTATATAAGGGCCCATGCAGGAAGAGAAAATGTGGATCCAGTTTTAAGTAAAGGATCGGGAGTTATCCGATCCATGGTACAATCCAACTGTTACATTGTAATAGAAGCAGAAGCAGAAGGAATAGCAGCAGGGGAAGAATGTGAAGTCTTATTTTTTGATTCTTTTGTAAGGTACTAGCGTACCTTATAATAATTATTTTGATAGTATTCAGGCAAATGTTTTATAAGTTTAAGGTCCCATACTTAAGTTTGAGTGCTAAAAAAACTGGAATTAATATCTAATTAAATATTTTCTTATAAGACTTACGAGATTTAAGGTGATATAATGAATGCTTTATGGTTCTATGCCATTGCCTTTGTAGTTATCTGGATAATGGCTTTACTTTTTAGAGATAAACTTAAAATAGATATTCAGGGCCCAATCATTATGCGGAAAACCCAGAAAATGAAGGGATTTATCGACCGGACTGCCCAGAGGCATACACGATTATGGAAATGGATGCTTAATCTGGGGATACCCATAACCTTTATAGCCATGTTTGCCATTGTATTTGTACTTATACAATCCCTGGAGACCCTTTTTGTGGCTCCTCAAGTCACCCTTATTATTCCTGGAGTAGACCTACCAGGTTCCCCCATCACGCCGCCTTTAGGATATGGACTTCTGGGCATAGCTACGGTGATGATTGTGCATGAGTTTGGCCATGGGATACTAGCCCGGGTAGAGGGAGTTGAAATTAAATCTATTGGGGTTTTATTACTGGCCATATTACCTGGTGCATTTGTAGAACCAGATGAAGAACAAATCAAGAAAATAAAAAGAATCCCTAGATTAAGAATTCTGGCCGCAGGATCTTTTTTTAATTTTGGGCTGGCTCTAATAGCATTTCTGGTAGTTACAGGAATAACTGGATTTGCTTTTCCTGCAACATTTCAAAATGACGGAATTATAATTAATAATGTTGTTGGAGGAAGCCCGGCAGAAGGAATTCTAGAAGAGGGAATGATACTGGAGAGTATTAATGGTTTTTCTATCAGCAACGCCACCACTTTCCAGGAAGCCATACAAAATCTGGAGGTAGGTCAGGAAGCTACTTTTGTAACCAGTGGGGGCACTTTCAATCTAAAGCTGGGACAAAATCCTAATAATGAAAGCGCACCTTATATTGGCATCCGAACTTCTCCTAATCAGGTACTAAAAGAAAACGTGGCTTCTACTTATGGTGAAACCTTACCCTGGGTATGGGTTTATTTATCTGATGCGTTATTTTGGATTTTTCTGATAAATTTTGGAGTGGGCTGGTTTAATTTATTGCCGGTGAAGCCACTGGATGGTGGATTGATGCTGGAAGAACTTTTAAAATTTAAATTATCTGATAATCAGGCCAGGCCCCTGCTCTTTTCAGTATCACTGGTTCTGGCTTCCATAGTCATCATCAGTATAATATACGGACTGGGGCGGTCAATCATGTTGTTGCTTTAAGCAACATCAACACCATTTTTTCACGTATGATTCATCTTCTTTTAGATCTACAGGAAAAACAAATAGGATCCTTTCGATTGGATTTATAAACTTTAAAACATACCGGGCACTGTACTGTATCCATTTTCTCTTTTGTAATGGGCACGGTCCGATCCTGGCACTGGCAGCGTATACCCACCATTTTTTTAGATTTTTTCCGGGCTTTAGGATTCATTTTTTTCCCCTTTTAGAAACTGAAAACCTGATCTATTTTCTCCATCAAATCCAGCACCAGCTCATCATAGATATTAAAAATTTCCACAGAAGAAATCATCCGATCGGGATGTATACTCCGGGCTTCCAGATCTCCTGAAAAAGCACTTATCCTTAAATTTTCCCCAGCCTGAGCTAGTAGGTAAGTATAATCATGTCCTGGCACGGTGGCATATACTCCATTTCCAATAAGATAGAGGTGAATTTGATGCTCATCATAGTACAGTTTTAAAATCTGTATAAAATTATTAAAACTTACTTCCTGAGGGGTTTTAGTTACTAAAAAAGCGATATTCATAATTTATTCACCCTGATTAGTAACTTTCCCATCCTAAAGTCTGCATGAGGGAAGGTCCCAGCATTTTTTTTAGACATTTCAACTGCTCCTGATTCCAGGGCTCATGCAGAGGAATGCAGTTATTGAGTTTCTGTTCTCCGGATAATATTTTAAAGGCAAAGGCCATGCAGGTGCTCTCACCACAATCAGTACAATTGGATTAGGGTAAACAGCGATGAATATCCAGGGGTCCCAGCTTGGAGGGACTTTTCAAGTTTTCAGATGAATCAGTATCTTCCTGATTGTCATAAACCTGATTAATATCCTTCATAATCCGGGATATAACTTCTATAGCATCTTCTTTATTCCGGGTTTTATTCATAGTAACTTTACCTGAAGGATAAAGGGTTATTAAACGGTCAAATAAAGATAAGGTTAATATTTTTTTCTTTTCCAGGTAACTGGTTTTACCCGGAGGGTAGGTGGAAGCTAGAAGAGGTATTATTTCATCCAGAGGAGAATCCAATTCCATTAAAACCCTCACCTTTCCTTCGGTTGCTATGCAGGGGTTTATATTTTTAATGGAAACTGATTTTACCAGAGATCCGCTTTTTAAGACCTCATATTTTAATTCTTTCATTTCCAAAATTTTCCTCTCCTAAATACGTATAAAAGCGGTGTTATGGCGGGAGGTTAAAATTTCATATAACTCCTCATCACTAATCAGGTCGGCTGATTCCACCAGGTCTTCTTCTAAAAAACCTCTGCTTTCCAGGGAAGGGCCATGTACCATTACATTGCCTTCAGGAAATATGAGATAGGTTAATTCCTCCACACTGGGAAAGCCAATATTGATCTCACTATCCTGGCCTTCAAGAGCAGCATACACTCCATCTCCTGTAAGGAGGACATCACTGGGTACTCCAATATTTAAACATGCAATGGCCACGTAAAAACCACTGAAAGCATCTTCCCACCCATAGGGGGCTTTATCAATTATTAACATAACTGCATCCATTCAACCACCTAAATTTATAACCTGATCACTTTTACCTATCCAGGCAGCCAGTTCATAAACGGTTTTAATTTCCACTCCCTTAATGTAGGGATCCTGGGTACAACTATGCCCTCTAGCGGTAGAACAACGCACACAGGCTTTGATATTGGCACCTTTTTCTAATAAAATTCGGAATTTATGGGCAACATTGGGGAAAGAGTTTGGATTTTGCTCTTTTGTAGGTATGTGAGTAGCATCCATATATAAAAATAAATTAACCCTATAATTATTATTCAAAGCACTTTTAGCTATTTCATAAGCCATATCTGCATACTGTGACTGGTAAGGACCCTCTGTTAGGAGTATGGTCAACATTTTAGGGGGAGATTCCTCCATAATATGCATATTGGTTCAGCCAACATAAATAATTGCTCAGGAATTAAGACACTGTCAAAAACTTGGGGGTTTTTGAAATTGATGTTTTAATAAACAATCTTTTTTATTTGTCTTAAACTCATTATTTTCAGGAATAGAAACCTAAAAACTTTTATAATGAGGGAAGCATAGTATGCAGATATGGCTTATGAAATAGCTAAAAGTGCTTTGAATAATAATT
>JAHRFX010000080.1 GCA_019084405.1 Methanobacterium sp. | reverse complement strand
CACCACCCGGGGAACCACACGCTACGAAACACAAATATACGCCTTCAGCAGAATACTGGACTTCTACCAAACCAACAAATACCTACCCAACTCCGTAACCATCATACCCGGCATAAGAATCAATACCGGTAGTACTCCTCCTGTGGTGCCACCAGTAACCCCTGAACCTGAAAACCCACCAGTAGTAAACCCCCCTACACCAGACCCGGTCAATAACAACTTCACCCTGGCCCAAATAAACGCAGCAGCCAGCAACGTGAAAAAATACTACGACACCAACAAAAAACTACCACCCACCGTAACCATAAACAACAAGCAAATAACCCTAACCCAATTCCTATACCTGCTAACCACCGCCACAATTAACCAGAACACCGGCAAAACCACCCCAATAACACCCAAAAACATCAACACACCACCCAACCCATCAGAAAACGCAAAACAAGGAACAATAACAAAAACAGCATACCTGGACCTGGCACAAAGAATAAAAACCTTCATGGACAACAACAACTACGCCCCTAACTTCGCCACCACCACCCGGGGAACCACACGCTACGAAACACAAATATACGCCTTCAGCAGAATACTGGACTTCTACCAAACCAACAAATACCTACCCAACTCCGTAACCATCATACCCGGCATAAGAATCAATACCGGTTCAAACCCAGGATCTGATGTAACCACCACCATAATAGCAAAAACTTCCTATGGTTTTGTGCAAAAAATAGAATCATATGGAACTGGATCCAATAAGGTAGCCCTAATTATAGGGGTACACCCTCACGAATTAGCAGTTCATGTGGCCATGGAAGATGCTATAAACGCAGCACAACTGAATAATATCAAGCTGGATATATTCCAGGTAGTGGTCTATGATGGAAGAGAGATGGATGAAAGCCGGAATCAGGGAGAGTATCTGGCCAGCCAGTACATCGTCCCTCTTATTGATAGTAGCTATCAATTAGTCATGGATGTTCATGGAAACAGGGGTACCTATGCTCGGGCTGATTTTATATTTGCTCCAAGTAAGGGTGCTTTATCAACCAGTTTTGCAAATCAGCTAGTTGCCCAGACTAATGGCCTTATTGACTATTTATATATCGAAGGTAGCAGCCCCCCTAAAATAACCATACCCATAGCCCAAAAAGGAATACCCACTGTACTTTTAGAGCTTGACTGGAGATTTGAACAATCAGTTTTGTTACAAAAATGCAAAACAATAGTGGCAGCCTTAGATGCTATATTTGCTTAAAATATTAAAAAAAAATGGTTGAATAAGGTAAAATAAGAGTTATTTTATCTATCATCCATAAATTTATTTTTTTTTCTGATTTTAAAATTTAATTAATGGGATTAAATCTAGAGTTTTTTAAAATAAAAAATAGTTGCTAAAAAATTACCTTAATTAAAAATAAAAAATATTAAAAATAAAAAAATTTTACATCCTGAAAAAATATAAAATTCAGGATTCTTGATTTAAAAAAATCTACAGCTCTTTTTCTTTAATAATTTTTAATAATGCCGCCGAAATATCCAGAGAATTAAAACCTATCTCAATTAAGCCTTCCACAGTATGGATATGAGTGTCCAGATTATCATTCTGGATGCTGTTTTTGATTTTTTCCAGTACCAGATCAATTTTTATTTTCTCAATATCCCCTACAGAAGGAATTCTTTCCTGTTTTATTTTGGTTTTAGTATAACGCTGAATATCTCTTAATTTGTATATTTCTTTACCAGATACAAAGGTAAATGATCTTCCCTTTTTACCAGCACGTCCCGTCCTGCCTATTCGGTGTACATAGTATTCGGTATCATTAGGAACATCGTGGTTGAATACTGCTTCCACATCAGGAACATCGATTCCTCTGGCAGCCACATCAGTAGCAACCAGGATATCAATTTTTCCATTACGATATTTATTCATTACTCTGTCCCTTTGAGCCTGCCTCATATCACCGTGTATACCATCCACAAAATAACCTCTGGTTTTGAGGTCTTTTACTAAACGATCGACCCTTCTTTTGGTGTTACAGAAAACCAAGGCCAGTTTAATATCATGTATATCCATTAAACGGGACAATAACTCTGCTTTCATTTTCTCATTTACTTCAAAATAGCTCTGCTCTATTTTAGGAGCAGAAAGATGATGATGAGGTACTTTTAAAAATTGAGGGTTCTTTTGATATTTTTTAGTTAATCTAAGAATATCCTTGGATAAGGTTGCAGAGAATAGTAAAGTCTGTCTTTTTTTGGGAACAAATCTTAAAATTTCTTCGATGTCATCTCTAAATCCCATGTCCAGCATTTCATCTGCTTCATCCAGAACCACCATTTCCACACCATCGAGTTTCAGGGTACCTCTTTGTAAATGGTCCATTACCCTTCCAGGGGTTCCAATGACGATGTGTACACCTTTATTTAGTGCTCGAATCTGTCTTCCTATAGGTTGTCCTCCATATATAGGGAGTACTTTTACCTTTTTCATGTACTTGGATAGCTTTACAATTTCTTCTGCTACCTGTATACAAAGCTCTCTGGTGGGACATAAAACAATGGCCTGTACTGAGTTATCAGGGACATAAACCTTTTCTAATACAGGAATCCCAAATGCAGCGGTTTTACCAGTACCGGTTTGGGCCTGACCAATAACATCTTCACCTGCTAAAACATGAGGAATAGTAAGTGACTGAATTGGTGTTGCTTCTTCAAAACCAATATCTTCAATAGCTTTTTTCATTTCTTTAGATAAATCTAATTCTTCAAATAGTAATTGATCCATAATATCTTCCTTAATTATTTAAAAAAATATGATTATTAATTATTCAGCTCAATTATTAGAATAACTAAATAGCAAAATAATCAAAACCACTTAATTCTTATGTTATATTAGTATTTAATACATTTAAACTATATTATGTTTTTCTTAAATTCCAGATAAAAACTGCCATTATTTTATGAAAAAATAAAAAATGTCCTAAATAAAAATCATAACTTCATTCTTAAATGTTATAATAAATTCTGTACCCTGGTTGATATTTAATTCTATCCGGGCACCAATTTGCATTATCCAAATTCACAAAAACTATTAAATCTGCATTTTGCACATTTTCTAGGATTATTGGTGGGTAAAAAATGTTTAGATCCCTTTAAAAGGTCCTGTATTCTATCCAGTAATTTTTGAATAGACTTTTGAGCATTTTCATTAAATTCCTGCATCCAGAATATGTTACTACTTCCTCTCTGGCGTAAGGCCCCACTAATTTTTCTATCATCAGCACCGATGGTATCTTTAAATGCCAGGCAATATCCCCAGACCTGGTTAATGGTTGAATTATAAGCAATTGACCCTGGTTTATCATCAATTATAATAAATTCATCAGGAGTTAACCATATTTCATCTATAAATCCCCGGATCCCGAATTTAGGTGATGATACATACATTTCTCTACTCAGGATCTCCTGAGTTTGGGAGAGGTCCATCATTTCTTTAAAGTCTATGATTTCTGCATCTTTTTTGAAATCATTTTCCAGTTCCTGGTGAATAGCATGGCCTTGCTTCATTTCAATGGTGGGTTCGGTCTCAATACCCCTCACATTCTCTAAATATATGCTATATTCACAGTAACCCTGTTGATTAAGCCAGCTGATTGGAAAATTATTTTTTCCATCTATAATCATGACTCCTTTTATGGAAGGATGGGGTTTTGCATCTATTTGCTGCATTTAATGCCTCAATTCATTTTAAAGCTTTTTTTTTAAGTTATTTGAATTATTAAAGGAGATGATCAACTATATAATTATTAAAATCCCCATCTGAGAAATAAGGTTAGTAATATGCCTAATATTAAAGCAACCAGTAGTTCCTTCCAATCTATTTATTTCCAATCCATGTAATAACCTGGCTTAAACCAGTATAATATAATATTTTATAAGTACTAATTCATTTTATTATCTATGTAATCTATTAAATATCATTACTTAAATCAATAGAATATCAGTTTAGTTGATAAAATTATAGTCCCTGATTATAGGGAAATAGTCAGAGTTATAAGCCAAATATATTTTTATACAGTGATTTTATTTAAGAAATATTAACCTGTTTTTATTAATAATAAAGATTATATGTTATTGCTTTAATAATATAGGTTAGATATTTATGTTACCTAAAAATCCATTGAAAAAATACCATATTTTAATCATTATAATGTTATTATCAGTTTCTATAGCCGGTTGTGTGACTGATAATAGTATTTCTGAAATTCCTTCTGATGGGCCGGATATTAATCTTTCATCCAGTGAATCTCTTTTAAATAATTCCTCAATTGTAAGTGAAATAAATCTTATTAATGAATCCACTACACAAAAACCTCCTCATTACGAGAAAAACGGTATATGTAACTATGTGGTGGATGGGGACACCCTGGATGTGAATGGAATAGGTAGAATAAGGTTGGTGGGAGTCAATACTCCAGAAAGAGGAGAACCAGGGTATCAGGAAGCAAAAAATTTTGTAAAAGATAGGTGTCTGGGTAAAACCGTGTATCTGGATATCGATGATAAAAAAAATCATGACCGCTATGGACGTGTTCTGGCCGTGGTTTATGTAGGAAATGCTAATATCAATGCCGAATTACTGAAAAAAGGCTATGCAAAAATAATGTACATTCCGCCCTCTGAATTTAACCCTTATAGCTGGACTTAAATTCAAATCACTAAATCATTCTTTTTAGATTCGATAAAGTAGAATATAGTAATCGACTTAATTTTTGAAAATATATTTTTTTTATCCAGTTTTCTGTATACGTTTTTTGTTTTATTTCGACATAATATAGGTTTTTTAGTTTTTTAATTAGTTTTTCTATGTATTTGAAGTCTATTGATGAGATTTTCTCTTTATTGCTCTCCATGCTTGTTCTATTGGGTTTAATTTAGGAGAATGTGTGGGTAAAAATATCAATTTAATGTTTAAAAGTTTAGCAAATTTTTTAGTTATTTTGGATTTATGGGCTGAATAGTTATATAAAACAATGACAATCCTTTTTTTTCATTGGATAATTCTTCTTTAAGTTTTATATTT
>JAHRFX010000054.1 GCA_019084405.1 Methanobacterium sp. | reverse complement strand
TTATATTTTATTATGACACAAAAAAACACCCTACATGGTATGTTATTGAATGGTGATGTATTAAATCTTTCGGCGAAAGTAATTAAAGACTTGTTGGTACTGGATTCAGCTCAAAATACGGTGTACAGTGATAAATAATTATTTTATCACTGTACACCGTATTTTGAGCTGAATCCAGTCCCAACAAGTCTTTAATTACTTTCGCCGAAAGATTTAATACATCACCATTCAATAACATACCATGTAGGGTGTTTTTTTGTGTCATAATAAAATATAACACCCTGCATAATATAATACTTAACTTTACGATCTACTGATAATTCTTAAAACTCCCACTTTTTTATAAATGGTGTTAATATGAGTGTATTATGGGTAACCATTAAGGATATAGCCGGTAAAACTTATAAATACAGCACTGCCGGTCGTAAGAATGCATCATCTATAATTATAACTGAAGATAAAATAACCATTGGCCTGGAAAGGGAGGAGGATAAAATACCCACCAGTAAAGTATTCCTCAAGTCCAACCTCATTTTTTATGAGTATACCTCGGACCACTTACAACAAAAAAGAATTCAATCCCGTTTCTAGTTTGAAAAACTAAGAATACCTTATTTCATCTAATTTTACTTTTATTCCTTTTTATTTTATCTATAACTCTATAATTAATGGCATAATTTCTATTTATAAAAATTATATATCCTTTAAACAACAATATAGTACTACTGATTAAGGCCTTATTTATAAAATAAGCAGGGAGACAGGTACTAAATGAAAGCCTCAGAATTTATAGGAAAAACCGTGATAGATAAAACCGGTGTGGAAATTGGAAAAGTGGAAGATATCATAGTTAAGCCTAAAAAATGCTTGATGGATAGAATTATCATTGGGTCTGGAAGTTTAATAAATAAAAAACATTTCAGTGTCAAGGATAATGAAATTGAAAGTACAGGGGACTATGTTTTACTTAACATGGCTTTAAAAGAGATTGAAGATAAACTGGGCTCTGAAGACCTGGACTACATTAAAAAAGTTGAAACCAACTTTGAAGAAATACAGGGGAAAGTGGTAATAACTCAGAATGGGGTGGAACTGGGTACGGTAGAAGATATGGTTATTAAACCCAGCCAGTGCCTGATAGAAAATATCATAGTTAAATCCAAGTCAGACCTGGGTAAAAAACCATTCATGGTAGGTAAGGAAGAAATAATTGATATTAAAGATTATATGGTTTTGAATCTTGATCTGGATGATATTGAGGGTAGGATAATTTAATTGTTTAGTTTATATGGTTTTGAACCGTATTTAGGGTTCAATAATTTAATTTTTCTTTTAAAAAAAATAAAGGGGAAGATTACTCCCCTATTTTTATTCTTTAGGAGTGGAGTCCTTATCCTGGAATAACTCCCCAATACCGGCTATGGAACCTAGAACTCCTGATGTTTCCAGGGGCAGGAAGATTTTGGTGGCCTGTCCATCGGCTACTTTTTGCAGGGCTTCCAGATATTTAACTGCTAAAAGGTCATTGGTGGGATCACCTTCATGTATGGCCTTGAAAACACTGAGTATGGCCTGTGCTTCCCCCTGGGCAATAGCTATGGTCTGGTATTTATCAGCATCAGCCACTTTTTTAATGGCTTCTGCCCGACCTTCAGCATTTAAAATAGCAGATTGTTTATCCCCTTCTGCTTTTTTAATCTGAGACTGTTTATATCCTTCTGCATCCAGTATAGCGGCCCTTTTCATCCTTTCAGCTTTCATCTGTGTGGACATGGCATCTACAATATCTTTAGGTGGTTCGATTCTTTGAATCTCCACCCGCACCACCCGGGTACCCCATTTATCAGTGGCCTCATCCAGAACTTCTCTTAACTGGGTGTTTATCATTTCCCGTGAGGTAAGGGTTTGGTCTAATTCCAGATCCCCAATAATATTCCTCAAATTGGTCTGGGCCAGTTTGGTTATAGCCTGATAAAAGTTAACCACATTATAAACTGCATTAAATGGATCCACCACCTCATAGAAAATAACCCCATCAACTATTACTCCGGTGTTATCTTTGGTTATAACATCCTGGGGAGGTACATCCACTACCTGTTCTCTTAAATCAACCTTTCTGATTGATTCAATAAAGGGTATTATTACTACCAGACCACTATCCACGGTTCTCTGGTATCTACCCAGTCTTTCCACCACACCTTTTTGGTAAGGCCTTACGATCTTTACTGCCTTATAGGCCACTACAAAAAGTACAATAACTATAAAAAAAACTACATATAAATCCATAAGCTTATCCTCCTTATTTATTGTCATCCAGGGACTTAAATGGTTCTACTATCAGTTTAACTCCCCTTATTTCTTTTATAAAAACATATTCTCCTTCTTTAATAGTTTGGGATGATATTGCTCTCCAGGTGTCTCCTTCTACTTTAATGATCCCTCCCTTTTCCGGGGTCAGTTCTTCAATAACCAGGCCCTTTTGACCAATTAAACGTTCTGAAGTTGCTTTTTTAGGGGATTCTTTCGTTATTCTAGCGGCAAACGGTCTAGAAAGCGCCAAAAGAATAATGGAGATCATAATAAAAGCAACAAACTGGGTTAATGGATCAAAGCCAAGGTAGCTTAAAACGGCAGAAACAGAAGCACCCACTCCAAACCACAAAAGAAAGAAGCTAACAGTAAGCATCTCTCCTAAAACGCATAATGCTGCTATAAAAATCCATACTTGTACATCAATCATTAACTTACCTGCCCTTAATCAGTTACATCTATAATACTATTCTTCTTTATAGATTAAGTTTTATGTTTTTTTTAAAAAGATTGATGATATTTGTTAAGTGATATTCACTAAAATTACTTGATTTTTCATATATCCTGATTAAAATCATCTGGTATTTCTATATCTGCATCACCAGCAGTTGAAAGGGGAATGGCCTTAATTAGATTATCTAATCTCTCATAAGGAATGCTCACAAATAGTATATCCGGATCATAGTTTTGATGCCGCCGGGCAGTCCAGTCCCCTACAGTGAGATTAGTTTCACCGGTTATCACCGAGTAAGATAGGGCACTGTGACATAGTGCCCCTGCTAATTCAATTTTTGGTTGAATCCCATCCCAGTAAGTATCAAGGCTAATCAATCGGCAGGCCTGATGGGCATTGCATAAAAACAATATAATATCTGGCCTTAAAGGAGCATCACTTAAGGGACTGATAACTATGTTTTCCCCTAAACCAGTGGGAGGAGGGGAAGATAGTTTTATTAATCTTTCAAAAGCAACGATGGAATGGTAGAGCTTTTCACCCCGGGTTAAGAAGTTTTGCAATCTCTTTTTGGGCTCTCCTGTAGGGACCTCACTTAAACCACAGTGCCAGTTTCCACCAGGGCAGGCACTATTTTCCAGGTTTATTACAAAGGAATTACCTTCTCCTGCTTCTTTTAAGGCCTTACAAATGGATATTTTTCCATTATAATCAGTAGAAATCGTTTCATTGGTAAAAGTGATGGATAATGGTTCTTTTTTAAGTTCTAACACATTTTTTAAAAGGGAAGCCTCTTTTTCAAATTTCATTTAAAACACCACTACTATTCTGTAGGATAAAGAACATATAATTTGATAAAGATGTTTTTGAATTGCAGTTGTATCTATATTCACGCCCGGGATATAAGGACATATAATTTGATAAACAACCACAACGTAATAGGGAGGTAGAATTTTGCCATATGAGTCACTATCTTATGATCTGCACCAGGATTCTCTGGTACATCCTGCCCTTAAAAAGCCAGAAATAAGACAAAAAAGCCATTTAAATAAAGAGGGCTATGAAACATACCTAATTACCATTGAAAATCATAGCAGCACCCATGTAGACGCCCCGGCACATTTTTTAAAAGGAGGAAAGACCATTTCCGATTACCAGGCAGAAGATATGGTTTTCCACCATCCCATGCTGGTAGAATCATTTAAGAAATGTGATGAAGACCTTAAAATCAGGGACTTAAAAAAAATCGCCCCGGAATCATTAAAAAAAGCAGATATATTGCTTTTTAAAACTTCTTTTCACCGCTATAGAAAAAATAACCCGGAAATATATCTTAAACACAATCCCGGCATTTCCCCTAAATTAATTGCATACCTGAGAGAAAATTACCATTCCCTGAGGGCGCTGGGTATTGATTCTGTTTCAATCTCAGGATATCAAAAACCGGAAATTGCACGTAAAACACATATAAATGCCTTCATTAAAAAAGAAGAATATGGGGTGCCATTACTCTTAATAGAAGACCTTAATTTAAAGAGACTGACTTTCCAATCCATTATAAAAAGAATAATAATCTCGCCCTGGCGCATTAAAGGCATAGATAGTGCTCCCTGTGAGGTTCTGGTGGAATTATAAAAAAAGGTGAAATTATGGAACTAAAACCCATTGGCATTATACATTCTCCCTATACCAAGAAATCTCAAACTCCTCATCAGGGACGCTTCAGCTCAAAAGAAAGTCAGATATTAATTTTTGATGAATTCCTGGAGGGACTGGAGGGGATTGATAAATATCAGTATTTAATCGTTATTTACTGGCTGGATAAAGCCAAAAGAGATATTTTAAAGGTGGTACCGCATGGAAAGACTAAAAAAAGAGGTGTTTTTTCCACCAGGGCTCCGGTTAGGCCTAATCCGCTGGCCTACTGTGTAGTGGAACTGCTTGAGCATAAAGAAAATAAATTAGTAGTTAAAGGTCTGGAAGCTCTGGATGGAACACCTTTAGTGGATATAAAACCCTACTGGGAAGATTTAGATTGTGTAAAATGATTATTAAAAGTCAACCACATCTCTTACAAAGGGTTCCACCTTACAATTACAGGTTTTTTGTTTTATTTCACTTTCTTCAATAACCATGGTTTCTACCGGAGTTTTTCCTGAAAGTTCAGCCATAGCTTGCAGGGTGGATTCAGATCCACTGGCTTTTAAGGTACAAAAGAAGGCCACATTATTCAATTTATCCTTATAGTCTCTTAGAAATGTGCTTACCGGTACTGATGGTTTATTGGCCCATACCGGGGTCCCGATTATAACCAGATCATAATCTGCGGGATTCTTTTCCAGATCCTTGATAATGGTAAATTTACCCCGGTTGGCCTGATAACCTGATTTTAACCACCCTATAATTCCAGACCTTTTTTGAGTATCATATATTTCTTCCACATCACAATTCAATTCTCGGGCCACATCCAGGGCCACATCTCGAGTATTACCTGTTCTGGAATAATAAACTACAAGTGCTTTCATGTTAAATAATTATCTGTTAAAGCATATAAGTTATTATATCGGTGAAAAATAATGGCAGAAAAAAATCAGCTTATCCAACGCGAACCCCAGGAAGAATACCTTCAGGCTTACCTTAAAGTAATGAAACTGTGGGGGGTTAAATACCAGTCCACTGAAGTTGAAACCAGTTTCGGAACCACCCATATCAATTTTTGCGGATCTAAGCATAATCCTCCCCTCATTCTTCTGCATGCCGCATCGGTTAGCTCGGCAGAATGGTATGCTAATGTAAAAGAACTAAGCAAGGATTTCTATTTAATAGCACCCGATACCATAGGGGACTGTGGCTGGAGTCGTTGCCATAGTGAAATGGAAAACCGGGACCAGTATAACCAGTGGCTACTGGAGATCATGGATCATCTCCAAATAGAAAAACCCCATATGATGGGTCACTCCTATGGTGGCTGGCTGGCTATGAACCTGGCTATATCCCACCCAGAAAAACTGGATAAACTGGTTCTTCTAGCACCTGCAGCTTCTATAGCACCTTTCAACTTAATTATTAAAATGGCCCTGAAGATGCCTCGCCTACCCTTCATGCCTTCTGCAGAAAAAACTTTGAAAATGATGGCGGCTAAAGACTTTGAACCTCCTTGTGAATACGTTGAACTTATGGATGTGATTAACCGCCACTTTAAACCAAAAATGGTTTTCCCCACGGTATATAGTGACCATGAATTACAAAACATAAAAAACCCCACCTTACTATTAATGGGGGATCAGGAAAAAATATATCCTCCCTTAAAAGCAGTTAAAAGAGCTAGAAAGTTCATTCCAGATATCAAATCAGAAATAATTATAGATGCCGGCCACATCCTTAATATGGAAAAACCAGAAGAAGTTAACTCCCGGGTTATTAAATTTTTAAAGTCAGAATAATTTTTAAAATTTGTCCAGTAAAATTTCAACTTCTTCCTGCTGACTTAAATCTTTAAAATATTCAAATTCAGCTTTTTTTACAGCTAAATATCCCTGAGACAATTTACTACCCACAGCATCCATCAAATCCCGGTCTTTTTCCAGATAAGATAAGGCCTGATCTAAGTGGGTAGGCAGGGGTTTTATTTTTTTTGTACTCCTTTCATCAGGGGTAAGGGTCCCCGGGTCTTGTTGTACCGCTTCAGGTAAGGTCATTTCATTTTTAATACCATCATATCCTGCAGATATAATTGCTCCCAGGGCTAAATAAGGATTAGATGACGCATCAACAGGTTTTATTTCAAAATGTTTGACACAATTATCTTTTTCAGATATAACTCGTACTGCAGCTTCCCTATTGTCAATTCCCCAGCACCCGAATGCTCCTGACCCGGTGTGTGGCTTTATACGGTGATAGGAATTAGTAGTAGGGGTGCTTATACCCATTAATCCGGGTAAATGATGCAATATACCGGCAATAAACTGTTTTCCTTCAGGCGATAAACCATAAGTATCATCAGAGGCTCCAGAAATATTTCTATCATTTTTCCACAGACTCAAATGTAAATGACAACCGCTCCCTGATTCCTGGGGAAATATTTTAGGTAAAAATGATGCAATCATCCCTTTCTGGAGAGCTATGGCTTTTACTGTTTCCTGGAAGGCTATCTGATTATCAGTAGCACGCAAAGCCTCCTGGAATTGAATGGTTATTTCCTGTTGCCCTGGTCCTGATTCAGAATAATACTGTTCTACCATTATGTCCTGTTTATGCAGGGCACCAACCACATCTCTAATGAAGTCTGGATTTAAATCCAGGGAATAAGTGGATGCAAAAGGAGTTTTTTCCCGGGGAAGAATACTTTTAGATTCTTTAGATTTTTCAACCAGATCCAGGAGGTAAAGTTTGTTTTCAAAAGAGGTCTTAATACTTAAACCCGTTTTAAATAACTTACCAATCATTCTTTTTAAAAAACCCTGGGGACAGTATTCCCAATCCCTACCCTTTAACTTCATATCCCCCATGGCCCTGAAATGTCCCGGGGCATAGGGTAATGGAGTTAAAGTCCTTAGATCTGCCTCTAATTCTATTTCCCCCCACCGGTGTTAATAAAGAGCTTTCTAAAACCTGGTCATACATCACCGGCACTCCCTGCTGGCCAGAACTTATACCAACTTTTAAAGGTAATTCCCGGTTTTTAATTTCTTTATTAATGTATAATGCTTTGGAACGGATTATATTGGCATTATCACACCACAATATTCGTATAAATTCCATATCTTCCCCTATATTTTTTTCAAAAAGATTACCTTCCAAAGAATTCATAAGATTATTATTAGAGAGAAATTATTAATAGTTTTATGAAACTTTCATTCCTTCTAAAACAACCGGGTAATCATGCCCGGGGGATAAAATTAATTAAATTCTTTTTCATAATTAATAATATACACCCGGTGTTACTATGGATGAGTCTATCAGGGAAAATGTTCTGGAAAAGGTCCTGTACTGGACCCGGAGGGGGAATAAATACTTTTTAAAAGGAGAATATCATGAGGCTCTTTTTTCATATGATAGGGCCCTGGAACTGGATCAAAATACCAGTAAAATCTGGGATAACCGGGGCGTGGTACTATCTTCACTGGGTTGGCATAGTCAGGCCACAGAATCCTTTGAAATTGCCCTGGAACTTGAAGCCGATAATTCCCGGGCCTGGTCCAATATGGGAGTCTCCCTGGCAGCCACACTTAGATTTGAAGAAGCATTAAATTGCTTCAATCAGGCGCTGGAACTAAATCCAGAGGATGATGAAGCCTGGAATAACAAAGGTTCCGCTCTTATTTCCATGGCCCGTTACCCGGAGGCACTGGAAAATTTCAAAAAAGCACTCCACATAAATCCAGATAATCCTCAAGCCCTGGCTGGTAAAGGTTCTGCTTTAAGGTTCTTAGGAAGATACCAAGAGGCAGCAGAAGTACTAGAAAAGTTCATAGCCATAGCTCCTCCTGAACTGGCACATATGAAAGAGGAAGCATGGGCCATGTTACTGGATATAAGGTTAATTATGGAACGGGAGGAATAAAAATTAATTTTGCCAATATAAAATTAATCTATTTTTTTAGGGGTGGGATGAACCATAGCCTTTGGATTTACTAAATAATCAAATTCATCTTTAGATAAATATTCAAGTTCCAAAACAGCTTCTTTTAGAGTTGAATCATTATTTAATGCATGATGGGCTACTTTAGAAGCTTTATCATATCCTATTACCGGGCTAAGGGCAGTTACTAACATGAGTGATTGCTCTAAAAAGAGTTTAATCTGTTTAAGATTGGGATTCATATCTTCAATCAGATACTTCCTGAAATTATTACAACCATCGGCCAGTAAATTTATGGACTGTAAGATATTGTAGATCAAGAGTGGTTTGTAAACATTCATTTCCAGATAACCTCCCCCTCCACCCATGGTAACAGCTACGTCATTGGATATAACCTGGATTGCAATCATACTCAGTGCTTCACATTGAGAAGGGTTAATCTTACCAGGCATAATGGATGATCCTGGCTCATTAGCAGGTATATCCAGTTCATGTATACCACAGCGGGGACCGCAACTTAAAATACGAATATCATTGGAAATTTTATATAAAGATGTGGCCAGAGTTTTTAAGGTTCCACTAACCATCACCAGAGCATCATGGGATCCCTGCACTTTAAATTTGTTGGGAGCAGTTTTAAATGGCAAACTGGTTATTTTTGCAATTTCAAAAGCTGCTTTTTTATCAAATCCATCAGGAGCATTTATACCGGTACCAAGAGCTGTTCCTCCTAAGGCCAGATAATATAACTCTGACATATTTGTTTTTAAGCGATTTAAATTATCATCTAACAGTCCGGCATATCCTGAAAATTCCTGGCCCAGGGTGATTGGAACCGCATCCTGCATATGGGTTCTTCCAATTTTAACTATATCCTTCCATTCTTCTGCTTTTTCATTTAAGGAATTACGCAAATCGGCAACAGATGGTATTAATCTATCCTGCAGTACTTTAATTGTAGAAATATGCATGGCTGAGGGGAAAGTATCATTGGAGGATTGGGATAAATTAACATGGTCATTAGGGTGCAGGGGCTTTTTACTACCCAGGGCATTTTTTGTAAGCTGAGAACATCTGTTGGAAATCACTTCATTTACATTCATGTTGAAATGGGTCCCACTACCGGTCATCCACACATGGAGTGGGAATTGCTCCAGGTGGCGGCCAGAGAGAATTTCATCACATACTCTGACAATTAGATCCTTTTTAGGCTCATCTAAAAGTTCAAATTTAAAATTGGTTAAGGCGCATGATTTTTTAATAATAGCATAAGCTTCAATCATTTCTCGAGGGATTAATTCATTACCTGTACTGAATTGTTCTAGAGATCTCTGGGTTTGAGGCCCCCATAACTTATCTGAAGGTATCAAAACTTCTCCTAAACTATCATACTCCTTACGAAATTTTCCAGTCATTTTAATCCCTTATAATTCATGGTATTATGATAAACCCCTTTTTCTAAAGTATTATTCCTATGGCTATTTACCTTTTTGCAGCTCTTTAGTTTCTTTATCCAGAAAATAACCAACAACAGTCCTTATACTCACGGTAATACTCAATATAATTATTTCATTTAAGCTTGGTTGTAGAATTGTAGCTAATAAATCGGCGGCAATAAAAAATTCCAGTCCTAAAACAATTTTTGAAGTAAATTTTATTCTAATAAATTTATAAAAATCTTCGGTAGTACGGCTAACTTCACGATAAAAAAAAGTAATAGCTGCCCTTAAACCACCGTAAATAATAATTATACTGCCTACAATAGCAAATAGATATGTAAAAAATATTATAATGCTGTTAATTTGGTCATTCACTAAATTCACCTTTACTCAACCATTATATATTAATCATATGGATTATAAATATTATTATTTATCCGGTTAATGTTTTACAACTAAAACTAAAATCTGAATTTTTAAATTTATTCTAAAAAATATGGGCTAATCGCAGTTTAAGATTGGTTTTTATTAAAAACCATATAAAAATTAAAATTTGGGGGTTTTTCATGGCAAAATATAGATGCACGGTTTGTAACTATGTATATGATGAGGAAGAAGAAGGAGTAAAATTTAAAGATTTACCTGAAGACTGGAGATGTCCCGTATGTAACTCTCCTAAAAATGTTTTCGTAGAACTAGTAGGAGAAAAAGAAACAATTTCTAAAGATGAAAGAACAGTTTCTGATGTCATGATAGATCAAATGGTGGAATGGGGTGTAAAGTATATCTTTGGTATTCCGGGTACATCTTCTTTAGGTGTAGTTGATGCTTTAAGAAAAAACGATCAGATCCAATATTATCAGGTACGGCATGAACAAACTGCAGCATTTATGGCCTCTGCCTATGGAAAACTTACAGGACATGTCGCAGCCTGTTTAACAATTGCTGGACCCGGAGCAACCAATCTTGCCACCGGATTGTATGATGCTAAATTAGACCATGCTCCGGTACTGGCTTTAACCGGTCAGGTGGAAAGACATAAGATAGGTACGGGCGCAACTCAGGAAATTGATCAGCATTCCTTCTTTGAACCAATATGTGTTTTTAATAAAGCGGTAATGTCCAAAGAACAATCCACATCTCTAGTTACCCATGCCATTAAACATGCCTTATTGGAAAAAGGCGTTTCCCATATAAGTATACCTAACGATATCCAGAAATTACCTTATGATACTAAAATTAAATCCTTTAAGGGAAATTTAGCTGACCAGTCCCTATTGCCCTCTAATAATTTGCTAAAAAGTGCAGCTAAAAAAATTGATAATTCTAAACGACCAGTTATTATAGCAGGTTTTGGGGCTATGGGTCAAGGAGACAGCTTGATTGAACTAGCAAAGAAGATAAATTCTCCTATTATAACTACTTATCGTGGAAAAGGAGTTATAAATGAAGAACATCCTTTTTACATGGGAAGTCACGGGTCCATAGGCTCTACTGCAGCCACCGAACTGGTGCAAAAGTCTGATCTTTTGATTGTTATTGGGTCATCTTTCTCAGATCTAACTCAGATACCTGAAAAAAGCATGATCCAAATTGACATTGACCCTCTGATGATAGCCAAAAAATATCCAGTGGAGGTGGGCCTGGTGGGAAACAGTGCCCAAATTATACCTAAACTCACAACCATGCTTAAGGAGCGTGAGGATAAAGAATACCAGGAAGAAATGAAAAATTTAAAACAAAGCTGGATTGAGCTACTTGAAGAGGAAATATCAACTGATAAAACTCCGATCAGGCCCCAGTATATTATAAAAGTCCTTAATCAGAAATTAGATGATGATGCTGTTATAACTGTGGATGTAGGAGAGAACTGCTGGTGGGTGGGCCGTAACTTCTGGATGAAAAAAACTCAGAAGCTATTATTATCAGGTAACCTGGGTTCCATGGGATTTGGTTTACCAGCAGCACTAACATCACAACTAACATATCCTGATCGTCAAGTGGTATGTATAACTGGTGATGGAGGATTTTCCATGGTTATGGCTGATTTTATGACTGCAGTAAAATATAAACTCCCTATAAAGGTGTTTTTGATGAACAATAAAGAACTGGGAATGATAATGCAGGAACAAAAAGTTGAAAAATATCCTAACTACCAAACTGAATTGCAGGACTGTGATTATGCCGGTTTTGCCAAAAATTGTGGGGGAATAGGTATAAAAGTTGAAAAAGCTGAAATGCTTGATGATGCTGTAGATAAAGCTTTAAAATCAAAAAAACCGGTTTTAGTTGATATAGATACTGATCCCAGGAGATTCATTTAATTTAATAAGTATTTGGGCCCTGTAAGAATTAAAGAGGCAAAAAAAAGCATGTCAGATGAATTAGGAAATATTAGAGTTAAAGTCACCGATTCGGAAGAAAACCGCCAAAAATGTCTATGCCGACTATGTAACAGTTATCCTCATGATTGTGTTGGTGAAATTCTATTTTGCGGTAAATCTGAAAGTAAATGTGATATTAAACCAAAAACTTGTCTTTGTAATAAATGTCCGGTATACCTCAAATATGACCTGAAAGGATTATATTATTGTGATAAATTATGCGTGGGTGATACTGACTTTTTAATGCGCAAAAAACATTCAGGTGAAGACCCTCTTTTTTATCAAAAAGTGGTAAATATCAAGGAAGAGAGCATAGAAGGAAAAAGCATAGTGGGATCCATGGGGTCTTTGAAAAAATTTCCTTTTGCTCTGGATGATTTATATTTTATACCAGCTCAAGTAAACAAAATTCCCCTTAATCATGAAGAACCAGTTAATACCACTACTATAATTGGCCCCAAATCTAAAAATCCTCTTAAAATCACCTCTCCAATCATGATCTCCGGGATGAGTTTTGGAGGCGTATCTAAAAATGTAAAATTAGTAATCTCCAAAACAGCCGAAAAATTAAAAATTGCCTTTAATTCAGGCGAGGGCGGAATCATAGATGAAGAAAAAGACATAGGTTTAGATTACAGGATAGTGCAGTACTCTACAGGGCGATTTGGAATTGATGAGGAAATCCTTAAATCGGCAGTTGCAATTGAAATAAGATTTGGTCAAGGAGCATATCCTGGAAAAGGGAGTTATTTGCCTGCTGAAAAAATAACTGATGAGATAGCCAGAACCAGAAACCTGAAAACCGGTGAAGCATCCTATTCTCCAGCCCATCACCCCGATATAACCGATCAACAATCATTAAAAGAAAAAGTTTCATGGCTTCGTGAGATAAGTAATGGAGTACCAATTGGGACTAAAATAGGTTGTGGTGATGTTAAAGCAGATGTAGAAGTATTAGCTAATTCTGGTGTTGATTATATTGCATTGGATGGGTTTGGGGGCGGTACCGGAGCTACTAACTTATATGTTAGGGATAACGTTGGCATACCTGTATTTGTTGCTATTCCTCAGGCTCATAAAACCCTTAACAAAATGGGTATGAAGGATAAAATATCATTGATAGCAGGAGGAAGGCTTAAAAATTCAGCTGATTTTGCCAAATGTCTGGCTTTAGGTGCTGATGCAGTTTATATTGCCACTTCAGCCCTGATAGCAATAAATTGTCAACAATATCGAATATGTTATTCTGGTTTATGTCCTACTGGTGTGACCACCCAGGATCCTAAACTCATGGAACAATTAGATATCAATCAAGGCATAAAAAAACTTTCCAATTACATTGAATTATCCACTGAAGAAATAGCAAATTTAACACGGATTGTGGGGAAAAAAGACATAAAACAGCTTTCTTCTGAGGATTTAATTTCTGCCAATAGAGATATGTCCCAGGCAACTGGTATTAAATGGATAAATGGGGAATATATCTAGTTATAAAGAAAACAAAATTTATATGCTTCAGATAACATATGTAATGTTTGGTAAGTAATAGGAGTGTGAAATTTTGTCAAAAGTAGAATTTAATATGGAAAACCTGCAAAAATGCATCTGTAAAACCTGCCCGGTACAAGCAGAAAGTGCCTGTGCTAAAGAAAAAAAAATGAAAGTCCAGGAAATGATGCCTAAAATGATGGAAAGCAAAATGATGCCTGATCCAGAAATGGTTCCTGGTTTGTACTGTGCCAGTGGAAAAGCATCTTGCGGAGATCTGGATTACAGTAAAATGTGCCAGTGCAACGAATGCCCACTATGGAAAGAATATGCTTTACCTGAAGGCTCACCCATGGGTTACTACTGTCGGGATGGGCAAGCAGAGTAAAATCAACCTCAAATGACATTTTTGGGGGGGAATTTTATGAGCAAAATAGAATATGGAAAACCTGCAAAAATGCCTATACACTACCTGCCCTATACAGGAAGATAGTGCTTGTGTAAAAGAAAAAGGCATGAAAATGCAGGATATGATGCCTAAAATGATGGAAAGCAAAATGATGCCTGATCCAGAAATGGTTCCAGGTATGTACTGTGCTACAGGTAAATCCAGCTGTGGGGATATTGATACCAATAAACGATGTATCTGTAATGAGTGTGCATTATGGGAAGAATACGACTTGCCCAACCAAAAACCAAAAGGATTCTACTGCAGGGATGGAGCACTACCCTGAACTTATTTTTTTTATTTTATAAGGATATTTTCACTGATCTCTTGAAGCGTATCACAGCCAGTTAAAATCATAGCTCGACGAAGATCATCTTTAACATAGTCAAAATACATTTGTACTGCTTTTTCTCCACCAGCTATTGCCATTCTTGCAAGGGGACGGCCTATTAGAGCCACATCAGCCCCCAAAGCTAAAATCTTAAGTACATCAAAACCAGTACGCACCGTTCCGTCGGCTAAAACAGGTATTTTACCAGATATTTCTTTAGAAATCTCTGGAAGGACTTCTGCCACTCCTTGACCACAATCCAGAACTCTTCCTCCATGATTAGATACATAACATGCACTGGCTCCAGAATCTAGCACCGTAGCTGCATCTTCTGTATTCATAATTCCTTTGAATATAACTGGTTTTTCGGTGCAATCCACCAGTTCTTGCAATTCCATTTCACTTTTCCGGAATACCTGTTTTTCGGGAGTAACCCAGAAGGTAGATCCTGCCCCTCCCAAGTCAACTCCAGTGGCAAGCACATCCAATTTTTCCGCCTGCTCAAATAATTCTAAAAGACGTGGCTGGGACTGGGGTTTAAAAAAAGGAATTCCCCAGCCCTGATTTTCTCCCACTGTTTTAACCCCTAAGTCTTCGGGACTCGTGGGTGTGTTTCCCACCATACCTATGGTACCTGCATTTCGAGCTCCTTTTAAAAGTCCCTCATAAAAAAAAACTTCTGGAACAGCGTCTTTTAAACTTGATTTGACACCAGAAAGTGCAGCTCCCATCACAGGAATCTTTAAGTCTTTTTCAAAGATTTTTATGGACATTTCAGGTTCATGGTGAGCTTTAATGACCCTCATCATCAGCCGATATTTTTGAAGAGCCTGATAATTAGCTTCAAAAGTCTTGGCCTGTCCTGCCCCTCCCAAACCTATGGGGGCACCGTATTTTTGACCGGTACATATATGATCCGGATCACCATCGCATACCGGGTAAACCCCACAAAAACCGGTAAGTAATTTTCGGGCGATGTCACGATAATAAGTTAGATCTTTAATCTCAGTTTCTTCTTTAGTTTGATTATCTAATGGTTGCAGATAATATTTGTTTACCCCACAAACAGGACATCTCCAGGAATTGGGTATGTTTTCAATTTTCGTCCCGGGCGGAAGGCTGGTTTTTTCATCACCCCTTTCCTCATCGTATTTGAACATTTTACAATTACTACACAAATATTTCATTTATATCCCCTTTTCATAGCTAAGATTAATCCATATTATTTAAAGATCATTTATCATTTTTTTTTACTTTTTAGTTCATTTGCAGCGTTTTCTATGGCATTTATGGGAGGTACACCTTTGGGACAGACTTTACGACAGTTTCCATAGGAGTCACAGGCCCACCAACCATTTTTTATGTCTGCTATTTCCAGGCGGGATGTATCTGTAGTCTCCCTAGGGTCTAGATGGAAGCGATAAAGTTTTGCCAGGGCAGCAGGGCCCAAGTATTTGGGATTTTGTCCGACAACTGGACAGCCACCAAAACAAACAGCACAAAGAATACAATTGGTATACTCTTCCAATTGTTTTACATCTTCTGGATTCATTAACCGTTCTTTTTCAGGATTAAGATCGGATGTTCTAAAAACAGGTTCAACAAACCTATAATACTCGAAGAACTTATCCATATCCACAATAAGATCCTTAATTACAGGTAGATGTGGTAAGGGTTCCACTAAAACTTCTTTTGCAGGATCCCAGGGAATGGTTTCCATAATACCGGGATAAGAAAATAGGGATACTTTCAATTCTCCCCTTAAAAGTGGTTTTAGTTGAGTTCGACAGGCTAAACGAGGGACCTTATTGATTAACATGCCACAGGTACCACAAACCGCTCCCCGACAGGAATAGTTAAATGATAATGAATCATCAAATTGTTCTTGAAACTGGAACAAGGCCCCTAATACAGTTAAACCCGGTCTGGATTCTAATTCAAAGCTATCATAACGAGGTGATTCCATTCCATCCTGGTAACGATAAACTTTTAGTTTCATTAATACACACGCTCCTTAGGCTCAAACATTCCTAATTTAACTGGCAGGTAGGAAACCTGCATATTTTCATCTTCCCAGGTAACCAGGGTATGCTTGAGGAATTTAGTATCATCACGTTCTGGATAATCAGTTCGGGTATGGGATCCTCTACTTTCTTTTCTTTTAATAGCCCCCAGGGCAACTACTTCTGCTAGTAAAAGCATTCCTTCCAGTTCTAATAATCTTATCAGGGCCTTGTTAACTTTAAGATCTTTATTTTTAATGGAAACTTGGGAAAACTTTTCCTGCAATTTTTTGATCTCATTGAGCCCTTCTAGCATGGTATCCTTTTCACGGAAAATTCCAAATTTGGTGCTCATGGTATTATTAAGCTTTTCTTTAATTTCAAACTGATTTTCCCCACCTTCCCTATCAATCAGAGCTTTAATATGGTCTTCTGATTTCCTGATATTTGCCTGGGCAAGTTTTTTTGGAGGAGATTCAATATTATTGACATTATTTATGATCTGATCCGCAACCAGACGTCCAAATACTACGGTTTCCAGTAGTGAATTTCCCCCCAGACGGTTTGCACCGTGAACACTAACACAAGAACATTCTCCTGCTGCATATAATCCTGAAATACGAGTCTTTCCATCGATATCCACATCTATTCCTCCCATGGAATAGTGTTGACCTGGCTGGACTGGTATGGACTCATTTATGGGATCAACGCCTGAAAAATCAATGGAAATCTGCTTTATGCCTGGTAAACGTTCATTTATTCGTTCAGCACCAAGTGGGCGAAGATCAAGATGAACATAATCTCCTTCAAATCCTTGCCCCTGAGCTACTTCTTCTTCAATGGAACGGGCAACCACATCCCTAGGGGCCAAATCAAGTGAATTTGGAGCATATTTTTTCATAAAACGTTCTCCATCCTGGTTAAGTAAAATACCTCCTTCTCCACGTGCTCCCTCAGTGATTAAAATATTGGTACCATAGAGAGTAGTGGGATGAAACTGCACAAATTCCATATCTTTTAAAGGCACGCCTGCACGTAAAGCCAGAGCCTGTCCGTCGCCAGTATTAATTAGAGCATTGGTTGATTTATTGAATAATCTACCAAATCCTCCAGTGGCCATCAGCACGGCCTTAGCTGATAAACCGTGAACTTCACCCTGCAGATAATCTAGAGCGGTACAACCGACGCAACTCCCCTGATCAATAATAAGAGAAGTTACAAAAAATTCACTATATATCTGAATATTACGTTTATTAACCTGTTCAAAAAGAGTATTAAGTGCATTGTGACCAGTTCGGTCTGCTGCATAACAAGTACGGGGGAATCCTGCTCCTCCGAAGGGTCGCTGGGCGATCTTTCCATTTTTTAGTCTGGACCAAACTGTTCCCATATGTTCCAATTCTATTACAGTTTTTGGTGCCTCACGACACATTTTTTCCACTGCGTCCTGATCTGCTAAGTAATCAGAACCCTTTACCGTGTCAAAGGCATGATTTTTCCAGTTATCAACGCTACCATCTTCACCAGGCACATTTCCTAAAGAAGCATTCATACCTCCCTGAGCAGCAACAGAATGTGATCTTAAGGGATGAACTTTACTAATAATTGCTACGTCCAGACTGGAATCAAATAATTGTATGGCTGCCCTAAGTCCAGTTAAACCTCCACCAATTATTAAAACATTATGATTAGTAATCACTAACTAACCCCCTGAAACATTTTATTAATAGTTCTATTGGATGGAGGTATTATTTTTATTCCTTCTTTTCCGGGTCCAAATTATTTATTTTTTGCTTTATTAGTCTTTTTTTATCTATTTCAGGGCCTAAAAACAAAAATAAGTACAAAAGTTCTCTATTATAAATAGAAAGCGTAAATTTTTAATTAAATATTATTTTAATAAATTATTAATGATTTTCTAATTTAGCTAGAAAATAAAGAAAACTGATTTCATAAAAAAAATATCTTTTTGATGTTATTTTAAGAAAAAAATTAGATTTATAAAAAATAAGTTTTTATCTCTAGTTAGTATGTAAAATTTAATAAAAATAAGCTCCCAGAGAATAATTTAGGGGTTGTTAGGAGTGAAAAGGGAGGTGTGTTTCTCTGGAAGCTTATATGTTTCGAGTTTTCAACAAAATAAATAGATATTTCGCGTCGAAAACTACAATTTTGGGGTGATGTGTGCATACTACACACAACATTATATGACTTTGTTATCATATATAAACTTATCGCTTCTATCATAAATATGCAATATGCAGGGGCTTAAAACAATGCAGAGTTAATTCCAATCTATTTAATCGATGCTAATTTGAATATTAAAAATAATAAATAGTTAGGAATCTCTAAAACAATTAAAAGGTCTTTAAATGAAAAAGAAAACTAAAATTACCGGACCTATATTTATTGGACGCAGCTGGATGGAATATCTTAAAATGTTTGATCTGGACCTTAAAAATTTGAAAAATCAAAAAATTTTGGACTGTGCAGCAGGGGCCAGCTCATTTACATCATATATGCATAAACAGGACTTTGAAGTTACTGCTGTTGATTTAATTTATGATAAAAGCCCTGAATTTTTACAACTCCAGTGCCAAAAACACCTGCAAGCTCTAGTTGATGCCCTGGAAAAAATGAAACAGGAATTTATCTGGAGTTTCTTTAATAATCTGGATGAACTAAAAAAACACAGAAAAAAGTCCTGTCAGGATTTTTATCTAGATTACAAGATAGGAAAAGGGGAAAGATATCTTAAAGGGGATCTAACAGACCTTCCCTTTCCAGATAACAGCTTTGATCTGGTACTCTGTGCTCATTTACTATTTATTTATGATCACCGCCTGAGTGAAGAGTTCCACCAGAAAGCGGTAGAGGAAATGATGAGGGTTACCCGAAAAGAACTGAGATTATATCCCCTGGTAAAACATAAGGGAATAAAATCAACCATGGTGGAAAAGGTAACTAATTCTCTTTCTGATAATTATAAATCTAAATTGGTGAAGGTGGATTACCAGTTCCGCCCCGGGGGAAACCAGATGCTGGTTATTTCAAAAACTTAAAAAAGATCTTTTTTTTAAAATATAACTTCATCCGCGGATTTCCATTACAATGGCTTCATGCATCCTTTTTATAAACTCTATTCTTTCTTCATACTTTAAAACATCCAGATATCCCTGGGCTACCAGATTAAATGCAAAAGGAGAAGGAATTTTAGTATTGAACTGTTTGATTTCCATTTGATTACTTTCTATCCATTCTAAAACTCTCTGGGCATTTTTAACATCCATGTAATCTTCAATCACTTCCCTTCGTGCTTCTTTCAGGATAGAAAAATTCTCATCAAGTTCCTGTACAAATTTAAGCAATATTTTCCCTTTAACCTGCTGACGCCCTACAGATTTTTCCTGGCCTTTATAACGACGCAGTATCATTAAAGACCTCCCGGCGCAATGACGAAACCGGCTGGCCAGAGTTTCGGTTTTATCTATGGCTTTAATTAGAATCTCCACCAGGTTCTCGGAATTCAATTCTTTGAAAGCCTCTAATCCTCCTATTTTTCCTTCTGAACTTAAATAGAATCCATTATCTGATACAGAAATCATCACATCTCTTTTAAATTTTTTAGCAATTATATATGCCAGGGCCCGGGATAAGGCATCATTAACCCGTCTTCCAAATAAAGTGTGGAAAACCACAAATTTCCTACCACCAAAACCGGTATAATATTCCACCAGAAGCCGCCGATTACTGGGAATATGGGCAAAAAGGTACTGCTCCTGGAAATACTGGAAGATAGAGTGGGCGGCATTGTAATCCACATATAAATAACCATGAATAAATTCCATGATTTCTTCTTTACTCTTACCATAACTTAGTTTACTATCCATTATATCCCTGAAACGTTGAATATCAACTGCCAGATCAAATGATAGGGGTAACTGCTCAGAAAACCAGGAAGGAATGGTAGGGGGTCCTGAAGCAGGACTTACATTTACACTCATACCCCGGGCATAATTGAACCGGTAAATATTACCTCCCAAAACAAAGCTATCTCCTTTACGGAGTTTCTCCATAAAATCCTCCTCTATCCGGCCTACCACTTTACCGGCACATTTTACCACTGCTCCACTGCGGTCCGGTATAGTACCAATATTGGTGGAATAAAGCATCCGGGCTAATCTTCCTCTTTTTCCAAACATGTTCTTGTTATAATCCACCCATATTTTGGCATAAACATATCTATCCTCTAAACTGGTATATTCTCCAGCCATATAACTTAAAACACTTAAATAATCTGTTTTAGAAAGTTGATGGTAACAGTAACTCTTTTTTACAACTTCATAGGCATAATCAATATCCCATTTATTTTCTATAGCCATCCCATAGATATGCTGGGATAATACATCCAGACAGTTGTTAGGTATGTTTATAGAGTCTATCTTCCCTTCCAGTGCATTTTTTAAAATCACCGAACACTCCAGTAGATCATCCCGATCCACCACCAGCATCCGGCCTTTAGATTTTTCATGTAACTGGTGGCCACTGCGGCCAATGCGCTGCAGGGCCCGGGAAACAGATTTAGGGGAACTCACCAGTATTACCAGGTCAATATAGCCAATATCAATTCCCAGTTCCAGTGAGGTGGAGGAAACCACCACTTTCAACTTCCCTTCTTTCAAATTATTTTCTGTTTCTAAACGTATTTCTTTAGAAAGGGAAGAATGATGGGCCATGATATTTTCCTGGTTATAATTCTCCTTAAAACGTTTTTTCAGGTTATAAACAATGCTTTCAGTACCACTCCGGGTGTTGGTGAATATTAAAGTGGTCTTATGATGGCTAATTAAATCATCCAGAAGGTGGTACATGGCGGTATTGGTCTCATCAGGATCAGCAGCAATAATATCATCCACAGGACAGATAACTTCCATATCCAGTTGTTTAAGATAGTTAATATCCACTATCAAACATTCTCGTACCTGGCCGTATTCATATCCCACCAAAAACCGGGCTACTTTCTCCAGGGGATGAACGGTGGCTGATAAACCAATACGGGTGAAATTACCTATGAGATGATGTAATCTTTCCAGACTTAAAGAAAGATGTACTCCTCTTTTATTTTCTGCAAGGGAGTGAATTTCATCCACAATAACATATTTAACATGGGATAACTTTTCTCTAAACTTAGGTGCCACCAGAAGGATGGATAGTGTTTCCGGAGTGGTTATGAGGATATGGGGTGGGTTTTTGAGCATGGCCGCACGTTTAGATTGGGGGGTGTCACCGGTACGCACTGCTTTTCGTATTCCCAGATTTTTACCTGAAATCATCTCTATTTCCCTTAAAGGTTCCTCTAAATTTTTTTCGATATCATTATCCAGGGCTTTTAAAGGGGAAATGTAAATACAGTAAACTTTATCCTCTAATTCTTCTTTTTGGGCTAAAGAAGTTAATTCGCTTATAATGGATAAAAAGGCAGTAAGAGTTTTTCCTGAACCGGTAGGGGATGAAATCAGCACATTTTTTTGCTGATGAATATCCATGATGGCGTATTTCTGGGCAGGAGTAAATTTTTCAAACTTTCCTTTAAACCATTTACTTACCCAGGGATGTAAATTAGCAAAAATCTCTTTAGAAGAGTATATCCTGTCCTGTTTTTGTATCATGTTATCAAAAAAGACGATTTTTTTATTTTACCAGGGGCAACTTATGTCATTATCATACAAATTTGGCACTGGCCTGGAGTATATTCTTCACCGTTCCAAAGGGAAATACTTCAAAATTTTCCACACCATAAACTTCAAAATTATCCAGGGACTGTTTATTTAGAAAAGGTGATAAAAGTTTTTCATGTAGAATATCTGATCCTTCAGAAATGAAATTGAAAGAGGGTATTACAATCAATTCCCTATCCTTAAACTGCCCTTTAAGGAAACATTTTATTTTTTCCAGTCTTTCCCCATTTCTAAGCCCGATGCAGGGATGTTCATGTCCAATTACCAGGGTTGGTTCTTTATACTCATTCAAGTCGGGTATTTTATGTCCATGTAGAATCAGGCAATTATTAAGGGAAATGTTATCTCTCATTTCAATATCCAGTTTTTCACTGATGTAAGGAGTGAAATTATCATGATTGCCTTTAATTAGCACTATTTCACTAAAATAATCCTGTAAATATTCTAAAAAGCTTTTAACTTCCTTTTGTTCTTGCCAGGAAATTTTACCAAATTCATGCTTGAGATCACCATTTATTATTATTTTCTCAAGGCCGCTGTATTTTGTTATTTTTTCTAAACGTTCTAAAATTTTTTTAAATTGAAATTTAGGTATCATAAGTCCTTCTCTATTTAATGATTGCTCATAACCTAAATGTAAATCGGAAAGGACCAGATAATCTCCTATCTTCAGGGATAAATCAATTATTTCCCCACTTTCTATAATGGGAATAGTAGTTAATGAATTCAAATCAATATAGTCTCCTATTATTTTTCATATCTTCCCTCAGGACTGAAAGTGGAACGATGGCCCACCCTTCATAATAATGTTTTTCAACAGAACCTGGTAAGGAATGTTTAATTTAATTTTTTAGATATATAACTATATTCGTTATATTTTTATTGAAACTAAAATGAATCATTTTTTTTAATAGAAATCTAAAGATGAAAAATATTTCACGGGATTAATTACTGGAAAAAGAGTAGATAAACAAAATAAGATGCATTGGCCAAACCCAGGAGTACCAGGGAATTTAAAATTAAAAAAGATAATTTAGTGGCTTCTTGTCGTTCTACCGGCTTTTTTATAAATCCGTATATACTGGGTACCATGAGTATCATACAAAAGGCCAACATAACTCCAAAATTGATAATTTCCGGGTAAATACCGCTAAAAAATAATAATCCCAGTATTATAGAACCAGAAACTGCACATAAACCCATTATTCTAAATCCTGTTTCTCTACCATATCTTACTATCAAATTATTTTTACCTCCCCTGATATCTGCCTCTCTATCTGGAATTTCCACACTGCAAATGAATAGTAACTGGAAAATCATAAGGGGCAGGGAAAATAATAATATTTTAAGGTCGATATATCCAGTTAAAGCCAGATAACCAAAACCTGGGATTATTAAACCGGTTAAAACAGTGGATATTTCTCCTAAACCTCTATAAGATAATTTAAGGGGAGGGGCAGAATAATAATATCCTAACAGGTTCCCTAATAAGGCCCATATGAAAAAGGCCAGAGAGGAATAATACCATGAAAATAAAAAGGCCAGTGCTAGAGAAAGGCCAATTAAAAAAAGGGAAAAACTATGAGAGAATGCTCTTAGTTGCGGGTTTTCCAGGAGGATACCACTACCCCCGGTAAATCCATGGGTTGGATTGAAACGGTCTGCATCCTGATCAAAATAGTCGTTACTATATGATACTGATAAATGGGCGGGCATTAAAATGGCATAGCCAAATAAAAATCTAAAAACAGAAAAATCATCCATAATTAATCCGGCTAAAAGACCTCCCATAGAATAAAGTATAAAACCAGCAATTAAAAATTGCATCCTGCCTAATTTTATTATCTTAACCAGATTGTCCCGGGTTATTTCCATATATTTATTTTATGAATTAAATTATATTTATATGGCTCGGGAAATAATTATCTCCATTAAGCCCCCATGATTTATAGGTACCACAATACTTATTTTATCCATAAATGAATTCTTTATTAAAATTCAACAAATATTATAAAAGGTGAATGTAATGACCAGTTCTCATGATAATTTAACAGAAGCAATTAATAATTTAAAAAGTGATGATCCTGAAATTCGAAAAAAAGCAGCTGATGACTTAGGTGAATTATGCAGTGATGAATCATTAAAACCCTTAATAGACGCACTTAAAGATGAAAATCCTCAGGTTCGTTTTAAATCTGCACAGGCCTTATCTAAATTTGGTAAATCTGCAGTTAATCCTTTGATTGAAATTTTAAATAAGGAAGAAGGAGAAACACTTCGATATGCTACTTTTGCCCTTAAAAAAATTGGAGATCCATCCACCGTGGACTATTTCATATCTGCATTGGATGCTGAAGACTGGGGGGTTAGAAAAGTAGCAGCCCGGTCATTAGGGGAATTAGGTGATAAAAAAGCATTAGAACCCTTGATTAAGGTCATGGAAGATGAAGATTTTGGTGTTAGACTGGCGGCAGTGAGGTCTTTAGGAGACCTTAAAGACGAAAAAGCCATAGATCCTATTAAAAAAGCCCGCCGAAAAGGGGATAAAGAGTTTAAAAAGGCAGCTAATAAATCATTGAAAAAAATAAATTCATAAATATTTCCTTAAATTAGAAAAGAATTATTTAAATCTTACTTTACTTAAACTAAATCCTTAATTATTCCATTCCTTTTTTTTATTTTCCTATATCCTGCTACTGGAGATGGCTTTGAAATTTCAATTTTTAAAGAAATATTTATATAAAACCTGAGACAATAGTTAGTTAATATACAAATAAATATGCCTTTAAATTTAAGTTATTTTAATTATCTATTTTTAAATAGGTCTTTTAATAATGTAATTGTCATATTAAGCAGTAATAGTCTTTTTTAAGTGGAAATGGAAATAATTAATAGTTTTATATATTATGAAAGCAAATATTTTACATATAAATTTTATTAATGGTTGTTAAATGAGGGATAAAATGAATGTAGTCGTGGTAGGGTCTGGATTTTGGGGGTCTTTCTGCAGCAGCATTGCTTGCTAAAGAGGGCCATAATATCACTGTTTTAGAAAAAAATGAATTTGCAGGTGGAAGGGCCAGTGTATATAGTGAAGAAGGGTTTAACTTTGATATGGGGCCTTCCTGGTATCTCATGCCTGATGTTTATGAAAACTTCTTTGCAGAATTTGGAAAAAAACCAGAGGACTTATTTGAGTTGAAAAGACTTGATCCCTCTTATCGTATTTTCTTTGGGGATACCAAGGTAGTGGATATTGCTTCGGACTTAGAAGAAAATTATAAACTCTTTGATGAGTTTGAATAAAATGGTGGGGAAAAATTAAAGGAATATCTGGAATCTGCTGGAAAGTTGTATGATTCTTCGGTAAAAGAGATGCTTTATAAGGACTTCACATCTATATTTGATTTTTTAAATGGAAAACTTCTCTTACAGGGCATAAGACTCAATATTTTAGAAAGCCTGGACCACTTTGTAAATAAACGTTTTGAAAGTGATGAGGCCCGTAAAGTGGTGGAATATTCCATTGGATTTTTAGGAGGATCCCCTCAAAATACCCCCTCCATGTACCATATTATGTCTCATATTGACCTTAGCATGGGAGTATTTTATCCGGAAGGTGGAATGAGGAAAGTAGTTAGATCCATATATGGCCTGGCCCTTTCATATGGGGTGGAATTTAAATTTAATGAACCAGTAATCTCCATTGACGTGGAAGATAAGAAGGCAAAACAGGTAGTTACTGATAAAGGAATATATGATGCAGACCTGGTACTGGTTAATGCAGACTATGCCCACAGTGAAATAGATCTGATTCCTGAAAAATATCAAACTTATTCCGAAAACTACTGGGACAAAAGGGTTATGGCTCCTTCCGCCATGGTGGCCTATTTAGGGGTGGACAAAGTGGTGGAGTCTCTGGACACCATAACCTGTTTTTGGATGATGACTGGTCCGATAAGTTTGACCAGCTATTTGATCCAGAAAAAGCAGCTGGCCAGATTCACCATCTTATTATGTGAATATCCCCTCAAGGACGGATTCTACAGCAGCCCCTCCTAATTCTGATACTTTATTTGTGCTGATACCCCTGGCTCCGGGACTAAAAGATACCCCTGAAAACAGGGAATCACTTTATAATAAGATCATGGATGACCTGGAAGAAAAAACCCAGGAAGAAATAAGGGACCACATAGTGATAAAAAGGATATTCGCCCTGGATGATTTTAAAGACAGATACAATGCGTATAAGAGTACTGCCCTGGGTATTTCCCACACTCTCCGGCAGACTGCTCTATAGAGGCCCGCCCATAAAAGTAAAAAGGTGGATAACCTGTATTATTCTGGACAGTACACCCATCCCGGTATAGGAGTTCCCATGACTCTTATTTCTTCACAAATAGTAGCCTGGAAAATAAACCAGGAATTCAATAAGTAAAATATTATTAGGAAGCAATGGTTTTATTAAATAAATATACAAAAACTAAAGAGAATTTCTTTTAACCTTTTTGTTGTTATTAGTATTAATCATTTTGTGATGTTATAATTATTTGTTATATTGTTTTATATCGTTAAATACAAACATTTATAAGGTATTATTGATATATAAGTATTATAAAATCCTTTAACGACTTTATTCGGGGTAAGATGTATGCGCGTGTTGAGAAGCT
>JAHRFX010000113.1 GCA_019084405.1 Methanobacterium sp. | reverse complement strand
CTGGAACATGTATTTTTTTGTTTTGTCATAGAAAATACTATGCTCCCCTCATTATAAAAGTTTTTAGGTTTCTATTCCTGAAAATAATGAGTTTAAGACAAATAAAAAAGATTGTTTATTAAAACATCAATTTCAAAAACCTCCAAGTTTTTGACAGTGCCATTTGAATGCATATAGATTTTATGTTGCAGCCCTTCTTTATTATGGACAAATTAGATAAAAGTATTAATAATAAACTATATACTCCACTCAGATAATCTTGACATCCAAAATTCTTATACTGGAAGATGTTCCCTTTGATGTGGAATTAATTGAAAGAGAAATTAGCCAATCAGGCATAGACTTTTTATCAAGGACGGTGGAACTGGAAGAGGACTATGTTAGATTAATTGATGAATTTGAACCGGATTTAATCTTAGCAGACCATTCTCTACCTAATTTTGATGGAATATCTGCCCTAGAAATCGCCAAGAATAAATGCCCGGAAATACCCTTTATTTTTGTAAGTGGAAAAATAGGGGAAGAATTTGCAGTAGAGGCCTTAAAAAGAGGGGTTACGGATTACGTACTAAAAAGTAATTTATCTAAATTAGGGCCTGCTATAAAAAGGGCTATGATAGAGGTTGAAGAACAGATTAAACTAAAAAAAGCAGAAGAAGAGCTTCTTAAAAGCCATTGGCAATTAAAAGAAGCTCAAAAAATTGGGAGAATTGGCAGCTGGGAATTTGATATAGAATCTGAAGATATAGATGCCTCTGATGAATTTTTCAGAATCTTTGGTGTGGAAAAAATTGAACAGGATTTTAATTTTTCCAGATTCTTAGATTTGATACATCCTGGTGATAAAAAAAGAGTATCAAATACCATTCAAGAAGCTTTGAAAAATAAAAGCAGCTTTTCTCAGGAGTATCGTATATTGCTGCCAGATGGATCTTTAAGATTTGTATATTCTCAAGGTAAGATAATAAATGATACAGCGGGAAGGTCCTTAAAAATACTGGGAACAGAACAGGATATTACTCAGCGTAAATTGGATGAAAATAAAATTAAAGAATCTTTAAAAGAAAAAGAGATTCTACTCCAGGAAATTCATCACCGGGTAAAAAATAACCTGCAGGTTATATCCAGTTTATTAAGACTCCAATCCCGATTCATTAAAGATCCCGAAGCATTGGAAATTTTTAAAGAAAGTCAAAATAGGGTTAGTTCCATTGCCCTGGTACATGAAAAACTTTATCATTCTCCCGATTTAGCCAGTATTAACTTCTCAGAATATATAAGGAATCTCAGCCAGGATATTTTTCATTTTTTCCATAGCAAAGTACATAATATCAGATTAAAACTTGAATTAGATGAAATTTTTTTGAATATTGAAACTGCTATTCCCTGTGGTCTTATAATAAATGAACTGGTTACCAATTCCTTAAAACATGCTTTTTCCCCAGAAGATAAGGGGGAAATCACCTTAAAACTTTTTAAAGATGATGAAAAAATTGTATTAATAGTTAAAGATAATGGAATAGGCCTTCCACCAGGTATTGAAATGAATAATACAGAAACATTCGGTCTTCAGTTAGTATACTTTTTAAATAAGCGTATAAATGGGGATATTAAACTGGATACCACTCAGGGGACCAGTTTTAAAATATGCTTCGAAGAATTAAATTACGAAGGAAGGTCAGCAAATGGTGAATGAAAAAATTCTCATTGTTGAAGACGAAGAATTAGTGGCTCAGGACATTAAATCTATTTTAGAAGATCTGGGCTATGTGGTACCTGCCATAATTTCTTCTGCTGAAGAAGCCCTGGAAAAAATTGAACAAAATTGTCCGGATTCAGTGCTAATGGATATCATGCTGGAAGGCGAGATGGATGGCATTGAAGCAGCCCATGTTATTGGAGATAGATTTGATATCCCTGTGGTTTATTTAACAGCTTATTCTAATGGAGATGTTCTTAAACGTGCAAAAAAAACAGAACCTTATGGTTATATTCTAAAACCCTTCCAGGAGCAGGATTTAAAAGTAAATATTGAACTGGCCCTGTATAAACATGAAGCAAAGAAGAATAAAATGTACTATTTAAAAGAAAGAGCACTTAATAGACAACTTGAAAACTCATTAAAAGAAAAAGATGCTCTTTTAAGAGAGATTCACCACAGAGTTAAAAATAATTTACAGATTATAATTAGCCTGCTTTCTCTTCAAGCTAAATACTTTAATGATCCGCGCATTAATAATTTCTTCAGGGATTATGTAAACCAGATTAAATCAATGGCCATGATCCATGAGAAAATGTATCAATCAAATGATTTGAATCGCATTAATTTCACCGAATATTTGCCGGGACTATTTTCACAGCTTTCTGGTTCTTACAATAAGAGTTCCAAAGTTAATATATTATTTCAAGCAGATGAAATATTACTTAATTTAGAAAGTGCTATTCCCTGTGGGTTGATAATAAATGAACTGGTTACCAATTCCTTAAAACATGCATTCCCTTTAAAAAGATCAGGGGAAATAAAAATAGAATTATTTAGATTGGAGGACGGAAAAATTTATCTCAAAGTATATGATAATGGTAAGGGGATTCCTCCAGAAATCGAATTTCCGAATAAAGGGTCATTTGGCTTTCGAATGGTTTATACTCTGGTTAATCAACTGGGAGGAACCATTAAACTTGATAAAAATCAGGGGACTCATTTTTTGATTATATTTGAAGAGATGAAATATAATCAAAGACTAATAAAAAGAGAGGGAGTCAATTAATTATTTTTAATTTTTATGAATTATTATACTTCATTTTTTAAACTACTTTAACCGGGCCCGGTCATAAACATTTCTCAGAGTTTGCATATCTACACTGGTGTAAATTTGAGTAGTAGAAAGGTTAGAATGCCCCAAAAGCTGCTGTATGGCCCGTATATCCACACCATTTTTTAGAAGATGAGTGGCAAAAGAGTGCCTTAAAATATGAGGGGTTACTTTTTTCTTGATACCGGCCTGCAGGGCATAATTTTTTATCATCATCTGCACATACCGGGGGGTTATAGGGTTTCCAAAACGGTTCAAAAATAGATAATCATCTTCATTCCCTATGAATGTGATATATCCCTTTATTAGATTCTTTGTTTCTTCATCAAATAGCACAATACGATCTTTTTCACCCTTACCTCTAATTCGAATAGTTCTATCATCAGGATCTACATCATCTGACCTTAAAGATACTAATTCAGATATTCTAAGTCCAGATGAGTATAAAAGAGCCAGTATGACTTTATTACGTAACTTGATACATTTTTGTCCATGTGATTCTTTTGGGCTATGCAGATTACATTCAACTGCATTAATCAAATTCTTTACTTCGGTTTCATTCAAGGATTTAGGCAGAGATTTGGTTCTTTTAGGAGTTTTAACTTCGTTTAAAATGTTAATGTCGTGGTATTCCAAAAATTTTTTCACCACCACGGTAACCAGATAAATGTAATTTTGTGAAACCTTTTTATCCCGTTTAAGGAATTGAATGTATCTTTTGAAGGATCTTAGAACTCTACGATCGTCATAGAGGTCTTCTTCACCAAGTAAAAATTTATAAAAATTATTAACGATTGATTTATACGTTTTTATGGTGTTAAGTGAATAATTTCGAATTTCCAGTTCTATTAAATATTCTTCAATCATATCTGGAAAATCCAATACTTCTAAAATTGTTTTTCTTCCACCTTCCTGGGACCAGGTTGATTCCGATGACTTAAAATCTCCTGAAGAATTAATCTGAGTTTTTCCAGCTTTTTGAGGATAAGGATTCATGATATCAAGTTTTAATGATTTTATATAAATCAAATCTAAATTATTTATATTAATAGTGTTTGGTGTCCCTGGATTAAATAGACTGTTTATTATATCGGGAATAATATTATTTTCAAAGATAACTGCGGTCAACATTTTCATTTTTGAAGGGAGCATGTTGATCTTGGATAACATGGGAAGATGTTAAATCTTGTTGGATAGCTTTTTCATAGCTTTCATAACGCTTTAATATCTGATCTTCAATGGAAAGAGATTTAATTACCGCCAGGGACATATGTTTTTTGGTTATAATACTACTATCTTCCATTACAGCCAAATCACCTGCCATTCTAATAACCCCTCCCAGGTCTCGAAGTCGGAGAGTAAAAGCATCTTTCTGGTCATCAATTAAATATGCTCTTTTTTTTGCCTCTTTAATTAATATTTTAACAGCTTCTTTAGTTGCATGGGGTATTTTTCCATCTATATTGATTTCCTGGGCAATGAACTGACCTATTTTTTCTGCATTTTCAGGAATAGCTTGCATGGTGGTATTCATGAGAACTTCATATCCTTCTCCCTGTATACGGGATCTGAGGGGGGGGTAAAATATATCTTAAATCCATTAAATTACATGCCGCAACAAAAATAAAGTCGCAGGGAACATTTTCCACCTTAACTGAACTACCTGCACTCTGAGGGTTTCTGCCTACAATGGGGAATATTTTTTCCTGCATGGCACTTAATATGTATCGCTGTAAACTGGCGATGTGAATTATTTCATCGATAAAAAGCACCCCTTCATGTGCCTCATGTATGGCTCCCGGGATAACTCTTTCATAGGGGGCACTACCCAGTTCACTATGTCCACCATAAGGGTCGTGTCTCACATCACTAATAACTCTGTTTCACTGGCACCAGTCGCCTGAATAAAATTTTTCCGTTTTAAGGGAACGATTACATGGCGGGGATTTTCTTCCACGATTTTGCGCCTTTTTTCCAGTGATTGTTGATCCATTACCTTTATTTCTTTCCCATTCACCCTTTCATATATTACCACTTCTTCCCGGTCATTCACTATTCGGGTGGTGGTGACCCTTTCTTGAGGAATATTTTCTGGGCCTGAATTCATTTCAAACATTCCTAAAAGATCACCCAGGTGTTTTCTCCGGGCACTGATATGTGAAAATTTATCCCCTCCACATTGGGGGCATATGCTCTGGTAAGCACTATTGTAATCTCCGCAGTGAATACATTTAAATCCTAATCGTTCGGCTACTAAATCTGGAACCATTTCCGGACTTGTATATTCTCCTTCCGCTCTTTTTTTATCTTCAATTTCATTATCCATCTCTTTTTTTGTTTTAACCTCAATAAAAGGTCTTTCTGGCCTTTCTGGATTATGAACAGCGGATATTTCTTCACCGGGAGTTGATAAATGAAAAGATAGGGATTGAGCAATAAGGGATTTTCCTATTCCTGGAGAACCAACCAGTAACAGATTTCTTTTTTGTCTGGCAGCAATTTTTGCTAGCTTAATAACATCATCGTGTCCAATTACTCTATCCAGAGGATCCTGGGGAATATGTATTTCTGCAGTGGTTTCTATTTCATCTAAAAACTTTTTTTTCAGATTTATGTACATTTTAATGCCTCAGGTGCATATGTAAGTACAGATAATAAAAATAAAAAAATAAAAAAATAATTTATTAGAGTGTTAATCTCAGTATTATTTTACTGGTGGGTAATTATTTTTATTTTTTCTGGTCTTTTAACCACTTCACCAGTTCTTACTGCAACTATATGCTTCACTCCTTTATCCATAGCAATATCTATCAGGCGCTGACTAATTACACCATCAAAGACCACGGCATAGGGGTGATTGGTCACTCTTTTCAATTCTTCATATAAATTTTCAACTTTAACTTCTTTTAAAATATTAAGGGCATCGTCTAATATCTCCGCATTTCCTGTACTTTCCAGGTCTTTCAGGATATTTTTTAGCAAAACCATTTTGTCTTCGGTTTTAGGTTCTACTTTAATGCCCAGGTCGTGGTACATCTGTTCAATAGGTACTTTATCCCTGAGAGCAACCATAATTTCGTCTTTACCCATATCTTCCACTTCTTTTCCTTTAGGGGCACGGGTTACATAGTCTATTTCCCCTACTTGAAGTAATTCTTTTAAAATTAATTCCCCGCCACGATCACCATCTACAAAAGCAGTCACTGTCTTTTTACGGGTTAATTCGGCTACAGTTCGGGGTACACTTACTCCTTCAACTGCAATGGCGTTTTTTATTCCATGTTTTAGTAAATTTAAAACATCGCTCCTGCCTTCTACTACCAGTATGGCATCTGAAGTAGGAACATTAGGGCCGGCTGGAAGTTTTTCATCACCATATTCTGCAATTTCATGTATACGCATGGCTTCTTTAACTTCTTCAATCATTTTGAGACTTTCGGGAGTTACTTCATCCATCATTCCAGCGTATATCTCTTTTGCCCGATCTACCACTTTTTTACGTTTGACGGCACGGACATCTTCCACTTTTGAAACCTGAATATATGCTTCGCAGGGCCCTACCCGGTTAATGGTTTCTAGAGAAGCAGCCAGTATGGCTGTTTCAACTCGATCAAGGCTGGAGGGGATAACTATTTCTCCTTTAGATCGCCCTCCTCTTGAAGTTATATTTACTTTGATTCTACCTATTCTGCCAGTTTTTTGCAGCTCTCGAAGATCCAGATCATTACTTAAAAGACCTTCAGTTTGACCAAATATGGCCCCCACCACATCTGGCTTTTCTACAATTCCATTAGCGTTAATTTGAGCGTGAATGAGATATTTAGTTGTACTTATTTCTTCTTTTCCCATATTAAGCCTCCCTATTATGTAGATACTTTCAGGATAAAATTTGTTATCCTTGTAATTGTTCCAGGTTAACCTGAAATTTTTGCAAATCTATTGACTTGCATTCGTAATTGTTAATTCAACAATCTATATTAACGAATTACGATATGAAAACAGTGATGGTATACAGCAACTATGGGGATAAACATCAACTTCCAGTTGAATAATGTGTTTGGGAAGACTTTCAATGTCTTTGATATATCGACGGGTCAATCCCATTATTCTGTTTCTAATCTGTAAATCAGGATGGGATCCAAGGCTTTGAATATCTCGGGATAATTTTTTTGCCAATTGATTTCCTTTTTTATCAAAATCGGTGAGAATAATTACCTTTGAAGATGAATTAGCAGCTAATTCGGCAACTTCAAAAAGTTTCAGATGAGTACCGGAAACTTTTATAAAATCCCCTTTTATGCCTAACTTTTCAAGAGCTTCTTCATCTTTTTTGCCCTCAATAAGGATAGGTACTCCTTCTTCCCCCTTCTTTTTTAATTCATCTAGTTCTTCACTTAAACGTAATAATCTCCTATAGCTCATGTTAAGCCCTTTTTAAGGTGACTGTAAAATATATTATCACTGTAATAGTATCTATAGGAAATATATAATCAAACTCATATATAAAATTGAAGATGTGTTATTATTCTAAAAAAATATAATTGAAAACAAAATTCTATATAGCTGCAGACCTGATATTAAAAAGGGTAAATATGAGAACCCCTATGATATGGTAAATTTTAATCTTAAAATAACTTATAATCCATCCCCTAGAATTATAGATTTATCAATTAGAAAATGCAAAGTTAAATTAACAAAAGTACCAATAATTATTTTTTAATCTATTAGTAAAATAAATATAACTCTATTATAAAAATTTTGGGAGGAATCATAATTGGCAAAAGGTTTGATTAGAATTGTTTTAGATATTTTAAAGCCCCATGATCCAATAATACCTTATTATGCTAAATATTTAAGTGAAGTAAGTGGAGTGGAAGGTGTAAATATCACTTTAATGGAAATTGACAAGGAGACTGAAAATATCAAAGTCACCATCCAGGGAAATGATCTCAATTTTGATGAAATAAGCAGGGCCATTGAAGAGTACGGTGGTTCTATACACAGTGTTGATGAAGTAGTCGCAGGCAGAACCATGGTGGAAGAGGTTACAACACCTCAGGATTGATTTTAGATGGACGGAAAACGTAAAAAAACCTCTTACAGGTTATTAGATAAATTTTTCAGTAAAAAGTCAGATTTAAAGAAATTGATTCCTTATTTATCCACCCCTCAAATATCTGATTCTTTAAAGCAAGTAACCGGAAATCAGGGCATAATACCTGGTGTAAAATCACTTAATGGCCAAAAATTATTCGGGAATATAGTAACTTTATGTACTAAAGATGATGATTGGGGGACTTCCATCCGGGGAATTGACCATTCCTTACCCGGTGAGGTGATTTTCATTTTCACTGAAGGTGATGAAAATGCGGTATGGGGAGAACTAACTTCTAAAGCTGCTAAAAAGAAGGGTATCGCAGGAACAATTATCTTCGGTGCATGCAGAGACTTAGACTCTATTAAAACCATTAAATATCCTGTATTTGCCAGGAAAGTCATTCCCAATGCTGGAATGCCTTTAAACGAGGGAAAAATAAATATTACACTGGATTGCCAGGGAACCATGGTTAATCCCGGGGATTATTTATTTGGTGATGAATGTGGGGTAGTGGTTGTACCCCGAGAAAACTTTATAGAGGTTATGGAAGTCGCTAAAGAAATAAAAAAACGTGAAAATGTTATAGTAAAACAGATCGAGGAAGGTAAGCCTCTATCTAAAATTTTGGATATTTAATTAAAGAGGCCTTTTATGTCTTCATCAGATAATAATATAAAAAAACAGGATTATTATGCTTTTATAAAGGATCATAAAAAAGAAATAATTCTATCCTTTTTAGCTGCAGCAGCACTAATCTTTGCTATAACTGCTCTGGCAGGATTGGGAGATATAATATCGGCTTTAGAAAGAACTAATTTATGGTTTTTAGCTTTAAATTTTGTGTTACAATCATTCATATTTTTACTATGGGCCTTTAGATGGAAATTAATCCTGGATCTGGTGGATGAGTCTCCCCGTTATAGTAGTGTTCTGGTAATGCTTTTTGCCAGTATTTTTGGGAATAACATTACTCCTGGTGCTGCAGGGGGAGAACCACTACGGGCCTATCTTTTAAAGCAAATAAAAGGAACTCCCTTTGAAATTGGATTTGCATCTTCTACTGCTGATCGAGTTTTTGAGTTTTTACCATTTATAATCATATCCATTCTATCAGCGGTTTTGATATTAAGCTGGAATATATCTATCTGGACCCGACTAATTGTGACCATCCTTATACTAATTACCATTATCTTCTTTAGTGTGGTGGTTTATGCCGGTTCGAATCAAAGGATAGCCCAGAAAATAACTCTATCTGTTGCCCGATCAGTTTTTCCTTTCTTTTTAAAAATTACCCGGAAAGAAATCCACTTTCATGATATCCGGGAAAAATTAATTTATTATATCAACCGATTTACCACCGGGTTTACTATGGCCTTAAAAGATCGTAAAGTATTGATAATAGGTATTATACTATCTTTTGGTATGTGGGGGGTGGATATGACCCGACTGTATGTTTGCTTTTTAGCTGTAGGTGTTCAACCCCCTGTAATTTCCCTGGTGATAATTTATACGGTAGGTATTTTAATTTCACTTCTACCTATTCTTCCTGGATCTTTAGGATTAAGGGAGGCTACCCTGGTGGGATTATTTGCAGTGGTAGGTATATCCGCGGATGTGGTAATGGCTGCCAGTATAATTGATAGGCTGGCCAGTTATATCATCCCCACCATGATTGGTGCATTTGCTGCTTTTTATTATGGTAAAATCATCGTGGCTGATAAAAAGCCAGATGCATCATAATATCTAAAATTATTACTTTTATTAAATTAATACACCCGTTTTAAGGGGAACATGGATTTAAAAAGCCATAGAAGTGCCTTTTATTCATATAAAGCACAAAATACTTTTATAATAATTAATTATATTATATATTATTATCGAAACATTTATATATGACTTAATCAAATTAAGAGTATATATAACATTTTCGGTTTATAATATGAAAATTTTAGGAAATATTTCACATGTCTCTAACAAGGGAAATATCATTGTTAGATCCAGTCAAACTCCTGCTCTAGGATTACCTGTTTTTTCTGAGAATAAAAAAAGGGTGGGTAAAATACACGATGTATTTGGACCTGCTAAAGAACCATACATTACTATAAAACCTAATCGTGGTTCCAATTCTAAAAAGTTAGATGGCATGGTTGGAGCAGTTTTATATATACCACCAAAACCTGTGAAAAAATGGGGGCGTAAGAAACGAAGCAAGAAATGAAAAACAATGTTTCTGAATCGAAGCAAGAAATGAAAAACAATGTTTCTGAAACAGAAAAGGAAACAAAATGTCCAGAATGTGGATCTGAAGAGCTGATTGGAGACTATGAAAGAGCAGAGATAGTCTGTGGAGAATGTGGCCTGGTTATCGATGATAACCTGGTGGATATGGGTCCAGAATGGAGAGCTTTTGATCACGAACAAAGAGACAAAAGAACCAGAGTAGGAGCCCCAATAACTTATACCATCCACGACAAGGGTCTTTCCACCATGATTGATTGGAGAAACAAGGATATATATGGACGGGATATTCCTGCTCGAAACCGAGCCCAATGGTACCGTCTTCGTAAATGGCAGAGGAAAATAAGAATTTCCGGTGCTACTGAGAGAAACCTGGCCTTTGCACTCAGTGAACTTGATAGGGATTCTTCCCGGCTGGGACTTCCTCGAAGTGTTAGAGAAGCTGCCTCGGTGGTCTATCGAAGTGCGGTGGAAAATAAACTAATCCGGGGAAGGAGTATCGAAGGGGTGGTAGCCGCCTCACTTTACGCCGCCTGTAGGAGATGTAATGTACCTCGTACGCTGGATGAAATAGCAGAGGTCTCTCGGGTGAGCAAAAAAGAAGTTGGAAGGACCTACCGATTTTTAGCCAGGGAACTGAACATCAAATTACCACCAACCTCTCCTGTGGATTATGTACCTCGTTTTGCCAGTGAATTAGGATTATCTGGTGAAGTACAATCTAAAGCAATTGAGATCATTGAAAAAGCCATGCAAAAAGGTCTTACTTCTGGAAGAGGCCCTACCGGTGTAGCTGCTGCAGCACTATATATTGCCTCAGTTCTCTTAGGAGAAAGAAAAACCCAGAGAGATGTGGCAGAAATTGCTGGTGTAACTGAGGTTACCATTCGGAACCGTTACAAGGAACTAACAGAACAGCTGGATATGGGTGTAACTTTATAAAAAAATACCCATAATTTTTTATTTTTTTAATTTAAACATTATTTTTGCGATTTATTATTTTATATTCGTTATTTTTTAATTTAAACATTATTTTTGCGATTAATTATTCTATATTACTTATATTCTTTAGAATATCTTTCTATAGAACCGGTAAGTTCATTAATTATCTCTTCATTACCCACTCCCTGATATTTTGAAAGATTTTCCTGATATTTTGAAAGATTTTCCAGGAATAATTGTAAAGATTCAAGACTTATCTGTTCATGGAATTCACCATAACCTGATTTTTGAAGATAAACAGCATTAAGTATCTGCTCAAATTGGCCCTGTACAGGAATACTGTAAACTGGTTTTTTCAGGTAAAGGGCTTCACTAATCAATCCAAAGCCACCATTACTTATAATTGCCTGGCTATTTTCCAGATCATTAAAGAAATCATTTTCATTAAAAATCTTAAAATGAAGGTTTTTCATTTCCTGGGACTTGTTGAACCCATAAATCACAAATTTATAAGGAGTTTTTTTTAGAACTTCAATTAACTTCAAATTTGAGGCACTGGTTTGGTATACCAGTATATAATCCCCATATGCTGGCTGGAGATTAATTATTTCTTTTCTTAAAACAGGAGGATAAATAACTGATTTTTTATTTTTTAAGGGAGGGAAAAAATAACTCATGATAATAAATCTTTCAGGCCGTACGATGAAAGACCGGACTACTGCTTCCGCTTTAATTTTATCTTTTTTAAACTTCGAAGGGTATTCTATTTTTCCCTGGGTAATTATATGCATGTTATCAATACTAATCAGGGGAATTCGAAGAACATTACTCAAAAGGCTGGCATAGAACTCAAAATCAGATACGATGGCATGTGGCTTGAAATCCCGGGCAATTTTATATAGCAACTGTAAATTGCCTTTTAAATCCCTTGGCAAGCTTTTCATGGACCTTACAAAGGTTTTTTTATTTTTAACCCGGTTATCTTCATATACCGTATTAAAACCATAAATTTCATGAACATTATCAAACTTTTTTGAGAGATACTGGTAAGCCCGGTCGCTGGCAAAAATCATTATATCATAGCGGGAACTCATTTCTTCCAGCAGAACTCCACTTCTAATGGCATGTCCCATTCCTTCCCCACAAACTGAATAAATAATCCTTTTTTTACCATTATCCCCCTGATCATCGTCTGATGAAACGATATTTTCAGGATATAATTTATCTGAATCTTCTTTCTCATAACCAAAATTATAATCAAGCTCTTCAGCTGTGATTTTTTTACCCATAAAGTCATATACTGTACTTTTAGTGTATTTCGTAGCCAAACTCTTCAATCCTTCTTTTTCAAGCCTACGGGTAGATACCAAAACATGAGCTTTCCTCAAAACTTTAAACTTACTTATTCTTCCTATCCTCTCAATATAATCACTATCCTCGCCAAAATCAAGTGATTCATTAAAACCATTAACCTCTTCATGCAAAATTCTGCGGGTTATGATACCATAACAACCGGCCCCATGTGGTTTGATGGATTCCACCATTATCATGAATCTGTTTGCAAATTCATGCAGTACTTTATCTCTTTTTTTATCAGAAAGGGGGGTCATCTGGCTTATGGCAATCCCCAGCTTTTTTTCTTCAAATTCTTCAACTGCATCATGTAAATATCCGGGTGAAAGAATCAAATCCGAGTCTAAAAATAATATTAATTCTCCTTGAGCAACTTTAGCTCCATTATTTCTGCCCAGGGCCGGTAAACCACCATCTACTATTTTACAACCATATTCCTGAGCAATCTGACGGGTATTATCCTTTGAATTAGCATCGGATATAATTATTTCATAATCTGTAAATTCCTGACTTTTTATACTGTCAATTAATTCAGGCAAATAATCTTCTTCATTGTAAGTAGGAATGACAATACTAATTTTCATTTTATTTTCTCCCGTGGGGGATGAGTATATGAGTTTTCAAATAAAATCTTAATCCAACTAATTACTATCTTAATTTTCATTTAAGAATAAGCGGTATTCCCAAAAAAGGAATAGAAATTCCAGGAAATAAAAAATACTTCACTTTTACCTTCCAATGACGAGGCCAAATCATTAATAAGGTATATTTCATCATAATTTGAATCCAGGGTAATAATAGTTTTATTATTAACCACCCGGGTGGATAAAACGTTATAATCTAACAGTTCTATCTCCTCCGGAACACCAATAATAGTAACTTCATAATAATCAGGGACTGAAGCAAAAAGTCCTAAAATAACCCTTAAAATAATTAAAAAGGCAATTATAATGGTGGGGCTAATCAGATTTTTAAATGAAAAGGGCATTTTAAGAGCAGCCATTCCTAAAAGACCAGATAATCCCACCAGGGCGGGGGTTGATAATAATCCACCATCTATCATTCCAATCATGCTGGTAGTCAGGGCAAATAAGACTATCAGCTTGTGGTATTCTCTCCTATCTCCCAGGGAAAACATGCCTCCTAAATAAACTACAGGAATAGTTAATAAAATTATCCAGCCTGCAGCAGGTATATAATTTGATAATGATCCCCCGGTGTGGATATTAGAATTAGCACTGATAAATGAACTTAAAAAAGGACTTATTGCACCTTTAAACATATGACTATGTAAAATACTACTAGTACTGGGACTGGGATTGAGTGAAACAAAGGTGGTAAATACTGAAACACCTGTATTCACTCTCAACCATATTTCCAGAATTATTCCCACTATATAGGTAAATAAAACTATTACAATAACCATCTTCAAAAAATCATTTTTTTCCCATTTTTCAAATGGCTTAAGTGTGTGTATCTTCTGATTAAGATAACTTTTCGGGGAAAAAAGAGGGCTAATAATCAACATACTCCCCATTAAACAAAAAAACATGATATCTTTACCTTTTGAGGATCCCATCAGGAAGATGTGGGTAAAGGGCCTTATAACAGGGTTGATAAAATCTGTTAAAAATAGAATCAATCCTATTATAATCAGGATTAAACCTAAAAAAACAAGCCGGTTAATTTTCAATATATCACCAAATTTAAAAATATTTTAGAGTATTACTGGATTCAGGCATTATTTTTTATAATAATTGCCATTATATTTGCAAATAGAAATTAAAGACCAATACTGGTGTAATAATACCGGGAAAAATTTTAATCTGTATTAATACCCAATTTTAATTGAACTCAAAGGTAAGCATTATTTTCACATTAAATGATAAGCTTAACAAACATTTTATTTATTTTTATTTATATTAAATTTATGGAACCTTTTTTAGAATATATTATTATTTTATTAATCACCGGGGCGGTAGTTGGATTTTCCACAGGCCTTCTAGGCGTGGGCGGCGGATTCTTGATGGTCCCTATACAATTTTTTTTATTACAATCTATAGGGGTTGATCAGGACATAGCCATCCGCATAGCCTTTGGAACCAGTTTAGCTGTTATTTTTCCCACTGCTATTAGTGGGTCATATCGTCACTACCGTAAGAAATGTGTCCTATTAAAACCCGCTCTTTATATGGGAATGGCTGGTTTTTCAGGAGGTTTTTCAGGTGGTTACATTGCTTCTATAACTCCCGCCAATATTTTGACACTTATATTTTCAGTATTGTTATTTTTTATTGCCTATCAATTTTTAAGATACCAGGAAATACCGGGAGGTAAAACTAAAAATTTAAACCCCTACAATCTTTTGGGGTGGGGGTTTTTGGCAGGGGTCTGTTCTGGCCTTCTGGGCATTGGAGGGGGGGTAATTCTAGTTCCGGTAATGCTAATCGTTTTGGGATTTAGTATGCTGGAAGCAGTGGGAACATCTACGGTGGTGATACTCATTATTTCTGTGGGGGGCATAATATCTTATATTTACCAGGGATTGAATATCCCAAATTTACCTCCCTATTCCTTAGGTTATGTAAATTTATTGCAATTCGTGTTGTTATCTATCTTAAGCATCCCTTTAGCCCATTTAGGATCACACTATGCTCACAAAATACCTGAAAAACAGTTAAGATACTTATTTGCAGTAATATTGATTTATATTGCCCTTAAATTATCCGGCTTATTTGAATTAATAGGGATACCACTTTGAGTTTTATACTTAATAAATTCTATTTATATAAAATAGCATCTCACTAATGTAATCATAATTCATCCCCTTTTATTCTTCCAATATCAGCGTAATCTATTCTCCTGCCCAACTACCGCATTAGCTCCTTGGTGGTTTGCATTTTGCAGTAAATCTGCCAGTGCTCTTATTACGAGTAAATTCAACCTGAAAATTAATATTAGAGTTCAAGGGTACTGGGTTACTCTTTTTATTACTATAGTACTTGACTAAACTTTTCAAAATAACTTTTGATTTAAATTGCTTCTTTAATTAAATGAAGTTATTAAAACCTTTAATTTAAGAATCATTATTTCAAAATTAAATGTCCAGTACTATATTATCTAACTTTTTCAAATATAGCTGGAGCAATTTCCATAATAATTTATAGTATTAGTATGATATAGAAATATGGTGTTATTATGGTAAAATTTAATTTAATGGGTGCTATTGCACTGGTAATAGGCATAATTCTTTTAATTAGCCCTGCTTTAGGATTGGTAGCAATTGGTATTGTATCTGGATTCATCTTAACCGGTCTGGGAGCATGGATGGCGATTAATGCTTTTAAAGATAGAAAATTTAATCAAAGCACAGCGCTGGTATGGGGAATTTTTGCCATAATCTCTCTGGCAATTGGAATTTCAATGATATTCCAGATATTTAGCATAGAATATTTAGCAGGCGCATATCTGCTTGTAACTGGAATTCTACTATTAATTGCAGGGATTCTTATATTATCTGTCTCCCAGGGGAGTAACTATAAAAAGTATTCAGGACTTATCAGTGTTATCCTGGGTGTAATGTACTTGCTAGTAGCATCCCTGGCATTAAATCCACTCTTTTTAGGGGCAATAATTGGTCTGGCATTTATTATTTTTGCACTTATTCTTTTAAGGGTGGGTCGAAGTAATTGATAAATTTATATCTAGAATATAATAGAATAATTAGAAGGGGAATTCTAAAGCAGAATTCCTTTTTATTTTAAGATATTTTCTAACGGAATAATACATAAAACAACCATAAAAGTATAAATACTCCAAATATGGTGTATACGATCATTCTGGTTTTCCTAACTTTGTTCCGGTTTTTTGCCAGGGTATGTTGGCATTTATCAGAGCAGGTTCTCTCTTCCAGCGGTATAGGGGTACCGCAAACAGCACAGTGTCTATGTGGTTTGGTCATTATTTCACCTTAATTAATAATTGATTACGACTAATATTTTTATTCGATTAAAATCAAATTTATTATTAAACATAGTTCTTTTATCTTAAATGATTTGGGTTCCAATTTTTTCATTATTCAAAACCTTAATTAAATTTTCAGGTGTTTTGCCATTAGCTATAACAGTTTTAATTCGGGATCTTTTTATCATTTGAATAGCAGTCATATCAAAAAATTCATAGGTTCCCGCCATTACCTCTTTTTCCCTTAAAAATTCCATCATTTGCTGGGCAGTTACCTCTTCAAACATCCGGGCATCATCCTGCTGATGGGGATCTTTATCATAAAGCCCATCTACCGAGGTAAGATTTATTAAAAGTTCTGCACTTACATATTCTGCTAAAATAGCCCCTACTGCATCAGTACTGTGGGCCGGTTCAGTTCCCCCCATCACCACTATTTTATTGCTGGTGGAATACTCCATGGCCTGGTGGAAATTTTCTGGAACCATAGGATAGGCATCGCCTTTAAGTGCCATTATAAGGAGCTTTGCATTTAATCTGGTTACCTCAATACCAATATCATCGCAATGTGATTCACTTGCCCCTATATCACGGGCTATTTTTATATAATTTCGGGCGGGCTTGCCTCCACCCACCACTACAAATATTTCATGTTCCTGTTGCAGAGAACCTAAAATTCCAGCATATTCCTGGAATTTTTCATGACTGTTATCCTTCATGATAATGGATCCACCAATAGTAATTACTACTCTCATTGATTTTCACCTGCTATTGACTAAAATTAATAACTGATTATATTCTTAAAACTTATAAATCATACATTAAGTCATATGATTTCCTTATTTTAAATTATTTCTTAAACCATCAGGTCTATTTTTTAATATCATTTAATAGGTATAAGTTTTATACTCTGAATTAACATAAATAATTAATAGATATATTTTAAAATAATATTGCAGGTTTATCATGTTTATACTATTCTTCATTTATGACCGGGCTTGACCCTTAATTGGATTAAAGCCCTGTTTAATTAAAATATAGAGATTAATTTAATTTTTCATAGTTTTTATAGGAGTGAGTTATCTTGACTGATGTATCATCAACCGAACTTTATGAATTTAAAAGGACTCTTCATGAATTGTCTGATAAAAAAGGAAGGGGCACTGAACTGGTATCAGTATACATTCCTCCAGATAAAAAGATATCTGATGTAGTTAAACACATGAGAGAAGAACTTAGCCAGAGCGCCAATATTAAAAGCAAACAGACTAAAAAAAATGTCCAATCTTCTATTGAAGTTATTATGCAGCGCTTAAAATTGTTTCCAAAGCCTCCGGCTAAAGGGCTGGTTCTTTTTGTGGGTATGATTCCTAAAGGAGGGCCGGGTACTGAAAAAATGGAAACCTATGTTTTTGAACCACCGGAACCTATCCAAACCTATACTTATCACTGTAACTCTGATTTCTTCCTGGAACCTCTCCAGGATATGCTGGGGGATAAAGATGTTTATGGACTTGCAGTTTTAGATCGTAAAGAAGCTACAGTTGCGGTTCTTACTGGAAAAAGAATAAAGATTGTTAAAAGATTAACCAGTGGAGTGCCAGGTAAACATCGGGCTGGTGGTCAGTCCCAGCGTCGTTTTGATCGTTTAATTGAACTTGCTGCCCACGAATTTTTAAAAAGAATAGGTGATACTATTAACGACGCATTTCTTTCATTAGAAGAATTAAATGGAGTTGTTTTAGGAGGACCTGGACATACCAAAGAAGAATTTCTTAATGGTGATTATATGCACCATGAAATTAAGAAAAAAGTCATAACCACTGTTGATACTTCTTATACTGGTGAATTCGGTATCCGCGAGATTATAGAAAAATCCATGGATGTTTTAAATGAAATAGATGTAATGAGGGAGAAAAAACTGATCCAGAAATTTTTAACTGAGCTGGTTTCAGCTGATGGTTTGGCTTCCTATGGGGAAAAAGATGTTAGAAAAAATTTACAAATGGGTGCAGTGGAAATCCTCATATTATCTGAGGGGATAAACTCTCAAAGGGTAACTTATGAATGCACATCATGTGGAAATAAAGTGGATGCCACCTCTAAAAATACTAAAAAAGACATTGAAGAAACATGTGGTAAATGTGGCGAACCTATGAAAGAAATTGGAACCAGAGATGTTATTGATGATCTGGTAGAAATGGCAGAGGAAGTTGGATCAGAAGTTGAAATAGTATCAACTGAAACTGAGGAAGGAATGCAACTTCTGCGTGCTTTTGGAGGTATTGGGGCCATACTAAGATACAGAACCTGAGATAATTAACTTATTTTTTCAATTTTTATTATTAATCTTTCAAAAGCCTCTTTTTTGATTTTAATTATTTTTTTTATTCTTAATTATTCCATATCCATCTAAAAAAAAATAATAGCAAGGGATAAAAAATAGCCTCTAAATCTGCAAGCATAGACTTTTTAGAAAGGGCTTGAGACTTATTTTTTATGATTTCCAGATAATAAAATACATATAAATAGAAAATGGTCAATAATAGGCAATATGGGGGTAAAATATATAGAATTCCTCCTAATATTAAAATAAATGCAGTTAAAAGGTTTAAAACATGAAGATATGTTATGGTTTTAAATATACCTAAAACCGCAGGCAAAGTTTTCAAACCTTCCTTTTTATCTGATTTTGCATCTTTAATATCAAAAAAAATAGTATTCAAAAGCACTTTTGCATAAATAAATAAAAATATCAGTACCAATCGTATGTTTACTTCTTCATAGTTATACATCACTATTAAAAAAGTACCCCACAAACTCCAGATAAATGACAAATAAAAATTTTTAAAGGCAGGAATTTTCAGGGTTATTTTTTTAAATACACTGGCATATAATATCCCCATGGCAAATAATGTCAGAACAAAGAGTATGATCATATAATTAAAAATATAAATTATCAACCCAATTAAAAAGCACACATACAATATTATCAAATTATAATTTAATTTTTTATCTAAATTAGCCCTTTCCGGGTTGGTTTCAATATCTTTAGCCATATCGGCATAATAATCATAGCTGTAAATGATTAAAGGAAGTAAAAAAGAGACCAGAATAATAATCATATCATGGGGCATATCCGTGCTTAGAGAAACGGTTAAGAGAAGTGATGGCCCCCAAAGCGCGGGAATGAATCCTCCATAAAGAAATAAGTTTTTAATAATAAATAAATATCTTAATAAAGCTTGAAATAATGGCCGTCTTGAGGCAGGCATTAGTAAATTATGTATTTTTGTAAAATTAAATAAAGGGTGGATTTTAATCTATTTTTTTTTTTAATTTAATTGAAAAGAAGATTTTATCCACATAATCTATTATCCTAATCTACTGACTTTAATTAGTGATTCTATAGGAACTCCTTCTATTTCAGATATTCCTCTTTTGTCAATCAGCACGGTAACACAGGTGGGTTCAGCACCCTGTTTTTTAAGGACATCAATTACTTCTTTTATAGTGCGGCCACTGGTTATAACATCATCCACTATAACCACCCTTTTATTTTCTACTGATGCGAAGTTACTACTTATGGCTCCTTCAGCATCTTTGCCTTTTCTATGTTTAATGGGATGGAAAACAGAAATGGAGGTTTCAATACCGGTTTCTAAAGCAATTACATCGGCCATCATGGTGGCAAAAGGAACTCCACTAACAGCTATGCCTACTATAACATCATTAGGGCCGTGTTTTAAGGCTATATCTGCCATGGCAGCTGAAACATATCTCAAACGTGCAGAACTACCACCTAAACTTTTCCAGTTTATGGCAAAATCAAGGGGGGCCTGACTTTTTTCTTCATCTCTTTTTTCAGTGGCCTGCAAGGTAAGCCATCGGGCAGTATCTTTAGACACATTCAGTTCGTCGGCAATTTCTCCAGTGGTAAAACCTTGACTACGCAACCCCTGTGCTTTTTTTATCAGTTCCTGGTTCATGTTAACACCCATTTAATTTAAATCTAAAATCAATAAAAAAGATCTTAGATATTTATAAAACACTCCTTCTCAAATCTGATTTATTTATTCTGGATTTAAATCACCATTAATTTTAACTGGTGAATGTTCACGTGCTGATTTCATGGCAGCTAAGACAACTCGAAGTGCATAAATACCATCTTCACCAGTAATTTCTGGTTCTTCGTCATTAATAATAGATGACAGGAATGATTTTATTTCCCCTTTCAAGGGTTCTTCATGATTAATTTGAACGTCCTGGGCGAATTTTCCAAAAACATCAATGCTTTGATCAATATAATCAATGGATATTATCCCATCCGTACCGGTGATTTCTAGTTCCCTCCTTTTATAAGGGGTGAGCCAGTTAACTTCCAGCATACCGGTTATACCGCTGTTAAATTTAGTCATAATCTCGGCGTGATCTTCGAACTCACATTTTTCCAGGATACTACCCATGGTGGAATAAATTTCTGCCACCGGTTCGCTGAAGAGATAATACATCACATCCAGATCATGTATGGCCAGATCAATGGTAACTCCCACATCTTTAATTCGGGGAGGGAATGGACCTACCCTTTTTGCCGAAGCAGATACCACATCACCTATAACATCATTTTCAATGAGTTCCTTGGCTTTTTGTACTGCGGGATTGAATCGTTCTACATGTCCAGTCCCCAGTTTAACACCTTTTTTACGGGCGGCTTTCACCATTTCTTTTGCTTCATCCAGGGTAAATGCTATGGGTTTTTCTACCAGAATGTGTTTTCCGTGATCTATAGCATCCATTACCACATTGTGGTGGTGTGTGGTGGGAACACAAACACTTACCACTTCAATATCTGGATTTTCAAGAATATTTTCATAATCTACATAACCAATAGCTCCATATTTTTGGGAAACTTTGGCTAGATTCCCTTTCATAAGATCTGAAACAGCCACCAGATTGGCATTTTCCAAACGGTAGTATACCCGGGCATGATTATAGCCCATGGCACCTACACCAATTACACCTACATTAATATTGTTCAAATATAATCCTCCATATGATTTGCAGCTTTTTTGCCTAATTCTTCAGCTTCATTAATAGAGCCGGTAATTGTCACTTTAGATAATATATATCCTTTTTTATCTAAAAGAACGCAATAAAGATTCATTTTACCATTTTTAGACCTTGCAATAGCCCCCAAAGGCCATTGACATCCTACTCCTAATTCTCTTAGTACTGTTTTTTCAGCTAAAATTTCCTGAAATGATGTAAAATGATTCAAGCCATTAAGCAGGGCTTTCACTTTACTATCTTTACGGGTTATTACTGCCAGGGCACCTTGTCCTGCAGGGGGAGTTAAATAATCTAAAGGAAACCTTTCTTTAATGTATTCAGTTAAGCCCAGTCTTATTAATCCTGCTTCTGCCATTAAAGTGGCGTCGCATTCTCCCATCATAACTTTTTTTATTCGAGTTTCTATATTTCCTCTTAGGGGCTCTAACTTAAAATTTTTTTGGTGATGATTGCAAAATGCTTCCCTTCTTAAGCTACTGGTTCCCATTTTAGACCCTGGAGGGAGTTCATCCCACCCTGAATTGGATATCAAGACGTCATGGGGTGATTCACGTATAGGTACTGCGACAATTTCTAGATCTGGATCCAATTCACTTGGTACATCTTTCATACTGTGTACAGCAAAATCTACTTCACCATTCAATACTGCTGAATCCAGTTCTCGGGTGAAAATGCCTTTGGGATCCATATTATATAACTGAGTATCAGTTATTTTATCTCCAGTACTTTTAACTATGGAAATTTCTATTTCTTCATTAGTTATTTTTGATAATTCGCTTATTATATACTTTGTCTGTACTGTGGCAAGGTTGCTTCCTCTGGTTCCCACAATCAAATAATCATCTCCGAAGATAAATGTTTTTAAGTTAGTAATTAAATCAAAATTTAAAATTATATTTAGTTGTTGTTAATTTAATCAATTTAGTTATTTTTATTAAAATTTAATTTTTTTTTAAAAGTTAATTATTATTTCCATCAAAACTTTATAAAACTATAAATTTTCATATCTATATAACTTGGTCCCGGTATAAAACATAAAGGTTTATTTTATAATCCATTATATGTCCTAAACTATATCACCCTTAACTCGAGGGGGGAATGGAATTTATTTTTGTCCAGGATAAAATGGAGAAGCTATCTTTTTTTTAAATTGGAATAATTGGAGCGATAGATAAAAACAATTTTTCTAGCACCATTTTTAATAGCATAATTTAAGGCTTCCTGAGGATTTTCAATAAAAATTGAGGGAGATTCCATTTTTTTCAATATGCCCCTTCCTAACTGGTCGGTTAAAATTAAGGGAATATGCATTTTAAAACTATTCAAAAGCTTAGCAGCTTCTAATTCATCAATTTCTTCACAGGTGATTCCATATTCCCCTCCTAAAATTACAATGGAGTTTTCCATGGATTGAGCCATTTTAATTGTTTTTTCCAGGGCCTTGACATTTATTCCCGGATTAACCTCCTCTATAATAGTAATATCACCTTCTTTTTTTAGTGAAGTGCGACCTTTAACTCCTTTAAACCTGCTAAGTCCTACTAATAAATCATTTATATCTACATCAAGGCTTAAAGCAGCACTAAGAGCAGCTAAAACATTACTGACGTGATGGGGAGCCGGGGCAAATGTTTCAATATGTAACCGGGTGTTCCTGGTTTTTCCACTTATTGTTTTTAAATTTTTAACATCTACCTCTATAAAAGTTTTATCCAGTCCGTATTTCACATTTAAAACATTCACCTTAGCATCTGGATTTTTTAAACTGTAACTATTAATGCGGGAAACGATGTTCTCATTTAGATGGGAATAATACTGGTCTAATGTCTCTTTTTCACAGCAGATAATCTGACTTTTAAATATCTGACTTTTTGCTGTACTGGCTTTACTCTTACCCTGGGCAATAACATAGTCCTCCACCACATTGGTTAATATTCCCACATCGGCTAAACCAGTACCTCCCAGGGATGTTTCAAATATACAAATATCATATTCATAATTTTTAGCTAACTGTATAGTATCTATGATACTGGCAGGGGTTATACTGATATTCTTTTTTAAATTAATAACAGATTTATTTTCTAAATACTCCGCCCCTAAACTGGATAGAACTAAAGGTTTACGGAAAATAAAAATTTCTTTGAGTATTCCCACCACACTGCTTTTCCCTTTAACTCCTGTTACCTCAATAACCGGTATTTCAATTTTTTTCCAATCTTCCAGGATATACTTTACAGCGGCATGATGTGTGAGGTCTATTTCTATATCCAGAGGGCAATGTACCGGTGCAATTATATCCAGATTATCAACTAATGGTATTTCACTGGTTAATTTAATTCCCTTTGATTCTAAAAGGTTTTTTTGGGTGTCATTAAGGCTGTGGTAAATATCCCAGGCCCATATATTTTCATATTTTGTTTCTAATAGTTCCAGGGCTATTTTAAATCCACCATGGGTAAGGTCTATAACTAGGGCATTCATTTTGACACCAGAATTAAAAAAAATTTTAAAAAAAAATTTAATCCTTTTAAGAGTTAATACCACCCTCGGTTAGCAGATCTTTTACCCTCTGATAGAAATTTTGGGTTAGACGTACAAAATAGGCGTGAGTAGTGGATTTTACAAATATCAGCTCTTCCAGGTAATTTATTTCTTCTTCAAATTGTCCATCTATTACTGCTACTGCCTTCTTGCCTTTTTTTAGTAGTTTTACTTTTATCTGGCTTTTATTGGGAACTACAATAGGACGGGCTCCCAGCTTAAAGGGACATATGGGAACTATTATGAATGCTTCCACCCGGGGATCAACTATAGGGCCTCCTGCAGACATGGAATATGCAGTGGAACCACTTGGGGTGGATATTATGAGTCCATCTGCTCTTAATTCCTCTACAATTTCTTCATCCACTGAAATTTCTATATGTAACATCTTGGCTGGCTTACGAGTCATCATAACCACCTCATTTAAGGCAGATGGTAACTCTTCACCATGACAGACCCGTAACCGAGTCCGTTTTTCTATAAAATATTTCCCCTCTAAAACATCTTCCACTGCATCAAAAGCGTTTTCTGGATCTATTTCTGTTAAAAATCCTACAGTACCCATATTTATTCCAATAATAGGTATTTTTTTACCATTTACATATCGCTGGGTCCTTAAAATGGTTCCATCGCCACCTATGGCTATAATCATATCAGTGTCCATTTCTGCAAGTTCTATACTCATTTCTTTAAATTCAGGCATAAATTGGATTAAAGAAGAGTCTATGGAAACTTTGATTTCTTTTTCAATTAAAAATTCAACCATTTCACGAGCCATTTCAACAGCTCGAGGGATATCTAAGCGTGCAACAATGCCCATGTGCATTAAATAACCTCCATAGTTTTTATAAGTTCACCATGTAATTTTTTATTTCCTGCAGCAACGATAGAAGTTCTTTCATTTATTTTTAGTATACTATTTAGAGGTATTCCTTCATAGTCACTTACTTCTCCACCTGCTTCACTTATAATGAGCTGGGAAGCAGCAATATCGATTACCCTTAAATTATTTCGAATATCAACAAAAGCATCGTAGGCACCATTGGCCACATAACAAAGTTCAATGGCCACAGATCCCAGGATTCGCATTCTTCTAATCTGCTGAGAGAGATTGTTAATCATATCCACACTGTTCCCATAGATGAATATTCCCAGGCAGGAACTACTTAACTCACTCAGGGAAGATGGATGGATCTTCTCACCATTCAAAAAAGCACCTTTACCCTTTAAAGCCTCAAAAAAATCTCCTGTGGCAAAATTTTTCACAAATCCCATCTGAACGTTATTTAAGTGGGGGGAATCATTTTTAAAGGAGCATTCTGCAACTGCTATTGATATCCCAAATGCAGGTATATTTTTTACGGCATTACTGGTACCATCAAGAGGATCTACCACAAAAACAATTTTAGAATCAGGATTAATTATTCCATTTCCACCAGATGTTGATTCTATTTCATTTCCTATTTTCAGTTCTCCAATTTCTTCACTTATCAGTAAAACCTGCCGGGAAACGCCTTCTAGCACTGAAATTACTTCGTTTTCTGCCACCAGGTCAATCAATTTTGTAGGGGTTCCATCGGCCCCCATTTTAATAACTTCACCGGCTTCTTTTTTTCCAATTAATTGAGAAATTGCTTTTTCAACCTGTTGGGTGATTTTTAGGGCCACACTTCTCCAGAAAATTGATTCAGCTTCATCCATAAATTCAGCACCTGCCTGTAACTACTCTACAATTTTTCATGATGGTTATATAACTCCTTTTAATCACCTAAATAAACTAAAGCAGCCATCGCACTACCCCATTTTTCCACTTTATGATTTATTTCTTCTACTACTAATTCCTTTATTGCTTTATCTCTAACATCCATCATGTATTTTACCATGGATATGGCCTCTGCTCTAATTTTAGATGGATCTTCATTCACTCCACTATGTTCCACCACACAGCCAAAATCAGAAGATGTAGCAACGGCTATGGCTGCTGAAATAATGTCTCCTTTATTATCAGAACTAACATGTGAAAGAACACAGTTTATCATGTCTCCCGGGGTTAATTCAGGAAGTTCCACAATTTTAGCATGGCGGGGTATGATGCTGGAAACTTTTATAAGGTTTACATCCCCAATCCCTGCATTTAAAAGGGCATTATCAAAAGCATTCAATTTGGTTGGTCCTTCAGCAGTTCCGGAAGTTATTGCGACCTTCATAGTAATCACTAAAATTTTTTAAGTATAATATTTCTGTTTTTTATTCAAATAAATTATTTAATCGGATAATTTAATATTTTATTCTAAATAAGTGTCTTAAAAATTATAATTCTAAGGAATCTAAATTATTAAGGGATAATCAATTATTTAAGGATTGTTTTAACAAAATATTAAAGTTTATATGCTGGTTTAATTACTATTTAATTACTGATAAATAGTCTGGTACTATCTGACTTAAGATGATATCAATTTAATTATATAATGATCTTTTACTAGAATTTATTAACATGATTTAATTATTAAATAAAATTATTATATATTTTGCTTGATTTATATCAAACAATTTTTAATAATTATCGTTTTAAGTCTGCAAAATGGCTAATTAAATTTCTATAGGTTGTAAATGTATCATATCATTAGGAGGAAATAATAATGTCGAAGAAAGTGGTAGAAGTTAAAACTCTAAAAGTTGGTAAATATGTTATCCTTGATGGTGAAGCATCTAAAATAACCAGTATTTCAACATCATCGCCGGGTAAACACGGTTCTGCTAAAGCAAGAGTAGAAGCACTTGGTATATTTGACAATCAAAAGAGAAGTATTGTAAAACCTGTGGATACTAAAATAGATATACCGATTATTGATAAAAGAACAGGACAGGTTCTGGCTTTAATGGGAAGTGATGTACAGCTCATGGACCTGGAAACCTATGAGACTTTTGAAGTGCCTATACCTGATGACCTGAGGGATTCGCTGTTAGAAGGTGTGGAAGTAGAGTATATCCTGGCCATGGGTAATAAAAAACTCATGAGAACCAAAGGATAATCATAATCACCGGGAAATGAGGATATAATGCTATTTTATACTCATAACCCTTCAAAATTTGCTTTTTCCCGGGACGCAACTGATTTTGAAAATTTAATTACTTCAAGATCTAAACCAGGAGATAAAAAAAACCAGGGGCCTGCTTTTGCTTTATTGGGAGTGCCCTTTGATGGTACCACCACTTATCTCCCTGGGGCTCGTTTCGGTCCAGCAGGAGTTAGAGAAGCGTCATATAATTTTGAAAAATATAATTTAACCTGGGATTGTGTTATTGATTCCCTTTTTTTTGATTTAGGAAACGTGGAAGTAATTCATGGAAACTTTAAAAAAACATGTATTCAACTTCAAGAAACAATCTCTGAACTTCTGTCCAAAGATGTAATGCCTCTACTTATTGGAGGTGAGCATTCTATAAGCTATGCTATGGCCCGGGCCTTGAAACTTCAGAATATTTTTAATGAGGTTACGGTGGTCCATTTTGATGCCCATATGGATATGATTGATTCTTATATGGGTGAAAAGTTTTCCCATGCTACAGTAATGAGGCGCATATCTGAATTAAATCCTCGCAGGATAATACAGCTTGGTGTTCGTTCTGCTTCTTTTGAGGAGAAGGAATTTGTTGATGAAATGGGAATAGAATACTACACCGCTGCAAATATAAATGATGATATAAACCATGTCAAAGAAGTTTTGTCTTCAATTAATGGCCCCATATATCTTACCATTGACATGGATGTTTTTGATCCTTCGGAAGCACCCAGTGTGGGAAATCCCACTCCCTGTGGTATTAAATCACATCAAATGGAAAAATTCATGTTAATATTATCTAAGAAAAATGTGGTGGCTCTGGATGTGGTGGAAACTGCTTCCGATAAGATTGGTGATCTTACTTCAGTTAATGCTGCTAAAATAATACTTGATTTTATCTGTTTGCAGGGATAATCAGGATAATAAAATTAAATTTTCTATACGCCCCTTATAATGCTACCCTGGTCAGGCCCTAGTTAAATATTTCAATATGATAAAAATTTAAGAAAATTAGGGAGGAAAGGCATATTTAAAAAAACCAGGTTTTTTAAGATTCTGAGAATTAATATGATCATACATAAGAATATATATTCCAGATAAATTAAAATCATTAACATTAATAAAATAGGCAATTAACTCCTTTAATTTAAAAATGGCATTTATGGACGTTTTCGAGGGTTTTTAATGAACACAAGAGAAGTAGAACTTTCAGGACATATTATTGATAGTCTTATGCTTCCCCGAACACTGGATATAATCATGGATATGGGGGGCGACTTTAAAATAATAGAATTTAAGATTGGGAAAAGGAAGACTGACATTAGTAACGCCAGGATAGTGGTTTCAGCAGAGAGCCTGGATCTTTTAAATGAAATACTGGATGAACTCAGTGAAATTGGGGCATCTATTGCTGAAATTAAAGATGCCCAGTTAAAAGAATCAGAAAAAGACAGAGTAGTGCCTTCTGAATTTTATTCTACTACCAATCACACCACCCATATACGATACCGGGGCGAATGGTTAGTGGTGGAGGATATTGAAATGGATTGTATGATAGTGGTGGATACTCAAAATCAAAAAGCCTATTGTCGACCTATTGGTCGTATAAAAAAAGGTGAAATGATTGTGGTAGGAAGAGAGGGTATCAGGGTATCTCCTCCAGAAAGGCCCCGAGGCAAAAAAGGTGTTTTTGAATTCATGGGAAGCGATGTATCTTCAGAAAAACCCATCATGTCTATTATAAATAAAATTGCCACTGAAATTAAAGAAATTAAAGGAAAAGGTGGAAAAATTGCTATTGTAGGCGGCCCGGCAATTGTACACACTGGATCCGCTCCTATAATGTCTGAAATGATAAGAGAAGGATATATAGATGTTATATTTGCTGGAAATGCTCTGGCCACTCATGATATAGAAAATTCTCTTTTAGGAACTTCTCTAGGGATATGTGTAAAAAGTGGTGAGGCGGTGGCCCGGGGACACCGTCACCATATCAATGCTATTAATGAAATTAATAAAGCAGGTTCCATCAAGGAAGCAGTGGAAAAAGGGGTCTTAAAAGAGGGGATTATGTATGAATGTGTTAAAAATGATATCCCTTTTGTTTTAGCAGGTTCTATTCGTGATGATGGTCCACTGCCGGATGTCATAACTGATGTCATAGAGGCCCAGGACGCCATGCGAAAATATGCACAGGAGGTGGATATGGTCATCATGATTGCAACCATGCTGCACTCCATCGCCACCGGCAATATACTACCTTCCCAGGTTAAAAGTATATGTGTTGATATTAATCCGGCTACAGTTACCAAACTGGCAGATAGGGGAAGTGCCCAGGTAGTAAGCATAGTTACAGATGTAGGGGCATTTTTACCTATTCTTTATAATCAATTAAAAGCCGACAAATAAATCCAAAGCATTAATTTTTGGAATTTTATATTTCCATTTTATTTCTTATTTTGTTATTAGACTTCTTTTCTACTGGAAATTCTGTACCTGAAATAAGTTTCCCCACTATCCTTCATTCTTTGATTATTAATTTATTAAATCAGACTGAATAAAGGGGCTTCAGTTAATAATATTTATTTACCAGGAATCCTATTAATTTACGGATTATTTTTTAATACTTCTCTGGAATTAAAAATTAAATATTTAATTAAACTAATCATCTCTTAAGAATAAAATTAAAAAAAACTTTATTAGTTTTATCTAAAAAATGGGGGCCATAGCATTGCTTAAAGGAAATATTTTGAATGTATTTACCCGGGAGATTTATCCTGCAGAAATTAAAATAGAGTCGGGTATTATAAGCTGTGTAAATAGGATAAAAGGTGATTTTGAAGGGATAATCATCCCAGGATTAATTGATGCCCACATACATATTGAAAGTTCCATGCTAACCCCTGCTTTTTTTGCTCAGGCTGTTGTACCCCATGGTACGGTGGGAGTGGTGGCTGACCCTCATGAGATTGCCAATGTAATGGGAATAGAGGGTATAGATTACCTGATTGGGGATTCGTCCAGGGTGCCCTTAAGGTTTTTCTATACTGCGCCTTCATGTGTGCCTGCCACACCCTTTGAAACATCAGGTGCAACAATATCTCCCCAGAAAATAGAAGCTTTAATGCAAAAAGATGAGATAGTGGCTTTAGGTGAGATGATGAATTTCCCGGGGGTGATTAATGATGATCCCGAAGTTTTAAAAAAGATTGAAATCGCCCATAAACACAATAAACCTGTTGATGGACATGCACCACTCCTATCTGGAGTAGATCTATGCAAGTATACCTCCGCAGGTATAAGTACAGACCATGAATGCAGTACTCTGGAAGAAGCACGGGAAAAAAAAGAACTGGGAATGAAAATCATGCTCCGGGAGGGTTCATCTGCTCAAAACCTGGAATCACTGTGGAAGGTAGGAGGAGAATTCTTAGTAACTGATGATAAAGACCTGGAAGATTTACTAAAAGGACATATGGATATATTGATAAAAAAATCAATAAAACTGGGAATGGATCCCTTTAAAGCTATACAGATGACTACTTTAAACCCTGCAAATCATTACTCCCTACCTATGGGTGCTATAAGTCCAGGAAAACTGGCAGATTTTATTAAAGTGGATAATCTGGAGAACTTCAATGTTCAGGAAGTATATATTGGAGGGAAACTGGTGGCTAGAAATGGAAAAGCATTATTTAAGGCCAACTCAACCCCTTTAAAAAGCAGCTTTCATTTTACCCGAAAAAAACCATCTGATTTTAATATTTTTTCCCAAGGGTCTAAGGTCAGGGTCCGGGTTATCAAGGTGGAAGATGGCCAGATAATAACTCAGGAGTCCCAGGCGGATCTAGCAATTAAAGATGGTATAATAAAGCCGGACATACCATCAGATGTGGTGAAAATTTCCTTGATAGAAAGGTATGGGGGAAATAACATGTCCAATGCATTTGTTAAGGGATTTGGAATAAAAGAGGGAGCTCTGGCATCTAGCGTGGCCCATGATTCCCACAATATTGTGGTGGTGGGAAGCCATGGAGATTACATGGCACGCGGGGTGGAATTAATTAGAAAAAATGGCGGAGGTCTGGTTGCAATTTCAAAGGAATCTGAAAAATTATTTGCACTCCCTATAGCAGGATTAATGACCAACCAACCAGCTTCAACAGCTATTTTTCAGCTAAAAGAACTTCATGGTATGGTTAAAGTTATGGGGTGTATTTTGGAATCTCCTTTTATGACCATGTCTTTTTTGGCTTTACTGGTTATTCCTGAACTAAAAATTAGTGACCAGGGCCTCTTTGATGGGAATAAATTCCAGCTGGTGGATGTAATAAAAGAGATTATTTCCTGAAAATTTTTATAATTTTTATTTCATTCCAGATCCTTATATTTTTCATGTACAGCCTCCAGTATTTCCTGCAGGGCTTTTTTTTCACTGGCACTACCTACTCTACGGGCTACTCTATCCATTTCCTTTATTTTAAGATAAATATTTTGGCGTGTTTCAAAATCCCCTATTTCTAATCGGGTAAAATGTATTAATGATTCAATCACTGCATAAATCCCCCTATTTAAAGGTCGTACGACGTCCTCATTTTTCACTATTTCTTCTACCTTTGCGGTGAACACAGTCATGGGGGAAGAACCTAATTCATTTTCATGAACCAGCTCTTTTTTCTTAATAACCCTGGAAATGAAAAAGGCATCATTTTCTTTTAAAACAGGATTTCCTTTAAATTCATAGAAATAATCTGCTGGAATATCCCCCAGGGTGCATTCTGTTAATAATAAGGGGTTTGTGGTCAAGTTTACCACAAAATAATCGGAATTAGATATATTTTTATGGGTGTGGCTCCCCTGATAAATGTATACTGCTACTTCCTCTTCACTTTTACATAGAACCCCTATCGGGGCTGCATTTTTCCTACCATTTGCACTGAGGGAGGAAATAATGGTTTCATATAGTTGTCCTTTTTCCATCCCCACTGTTTTTAAATTATTATTTTTCATAATCATGTTATTCCAGCACATATCCTTCAAGGTCTACATTGATAATTGAGTCAAATTTGATTTTCTGGTCCTAACTACTTTTTCTAAAAATGTCCATGAAACAGACACCTATTATAGAACACTCATTATTTACACTCTTTTTAATTAATTCTTGCACGGCTGAAATTTCCGAACCAATTCGGGGCAGGGCCAAACCACCAAGTATAACCAGAACATCTGCTTCAAATTGAGATAAACGTCCTATTTCAATTCCATAATCAGTCAATTTCATTTTCCGTGCATTTTCAATTTCAGTGTTTGGTATAAAAAAATTTCTTTTATCCCTATAGCATAAGCTAAAAGCTGGGCAAAGGGAGTGCACACTCCAGGTACTCCTGCAAACACAACATTTTCCGCAGATTCCACTTGCTTTTTAAAAGCCCCTAACTGTCCACTTATGCCTTTAAATGTACTTACCTTTTCCATCATAATCCTCCTATTAATATGATATCTTATCTAACAATTCATAATATCTTATTGATAAAATTTGAGTATACATGGTATCCATTTATCTTTAAATTCATTTCATGCAAATGGTTATATTTAATTAAATTTATAGTAGGAACATGGAATTAGAGAACCTTAAAAAGGCCATTAAAATTTTAAAAGATTCTGAGGATTTCGCGCAACTGGTACCGGAAGTCAGGACAAACCTGGTGATGGCTAAAGAAAATGCTAAAAAGGTGGAAGATGTGGCTGGTTTTCCTGGTAGAATAACCACGGCCCACAACAAGGTGATAGTCTGCAGGGATCCTGAATTTGGGGCTTCTTCTCATATGGCCCGAATGGTTTTGAATATTTTAAAATACGATCCCCAAAAGCGGAGTGCTATTAATCTAAGATATGATCCCACTATAATCAAGCTATGTAAAAAACTGGGGCTTCTGGTTTCTTCTTATGATCGGAACCAGGAACCAGAAAATATAAGCATCATAGAAGGTGGAACCATCCCCTGGGGAGTAAAAGAGTCAGTTAAAAAATTAGGGCAGGTCCCTGATGTTATTTACCATAAAGGTGCTTGGGGTAAAGAACCAATTATATGTCTACTTGCTCCTGATGCGGTAGAAGCAGCCAGGACTGCAGATTGTATATCCAGACTCTACAAAAATATTAATATATAGTTAAATAAATTTAACTTTTTACTTATTTTATATTTAATCACTAAATATCATAATACTATCATATGGAGGTAATAATCATGGAATATGACATGCACAAAGAGATACTGGAACAACCAATGGCTCTTATAAACACGCTAAATGCTGAAAATTCTCATCTTAAAGAAATATCAGAAGAATTATCTGAAATGGAGCGTATATTTCTGGTAGGATGTGGTAGTTCATTATCCACATGTTATTCTGCCAGAGATGCCATAAATATGGTTGTAGATGCTAATGTGGATGTTTATACTGGTTATGAATTTTATTATCATAAAAATATTGATCAGGACAACACCGGAGTAATATTCACTTCTCAATCTGGCGAAACTGCTGATACACTGGCTGCTTTAAGAAAAGCAAATGATTTAAATTTAAAAACAATTTCCATTACCAATGAAGAGGATAGTTCCATGATGAAAGAATCAGAAGAAGCTATTCTCACCAGATGTGGTCCGGAAAAAGCGATTCTTGGAACTAAAACTTACATTACTCAGCTTATGTGTCTTTATAAAATTTTATTTGGGGCACATGATTCTAGCGCCTCCCGGGAAATTTTAAAAGAACTCCATTATATCCCTTCTTTAATGGATGAATTGATCAAAACCACCAGAGAAGATAATAAGAAGAGGGCATTAGAACTCAAAGATGAGGATATTTTTTACTGTATGGGAAGCGGACCCAACTATGGCCTTGCCTATAAACTGGCCATGACCATGTTAATGGAGGGGGCTTTAAAACATGCCTGCCCACTATATTCCGGGGAATTTCGTCATGGTTTAATAGAAAGAGTGGAAAAAAATGTTCCAGTCATATTTTTAGATGCGGGATACCCCGGTGATGAAGTTACCCTGAATGGCATTCAATTTTGTGAAAATTTAGGCACTAAAAATATTATTTTCAGGATGCAGGATTATAGTAATATTAATAATATCTTAGCTCCATTTGTTCTGGTAATTCCACTAGAATGGTTCACCTATTATCTGGCCCATTATAATGGGGAAGACCCGGGAAACACCAGACACATTGGCAAGGTTCGTTATTAACAATTTTTTATTTAAACCTTAAAGAAATAAACTTTTATTCAAAAATTGAAATGCTAAAATCTTAAAATTAAATTTAATAAAATTCAAAAGGACTTAATTTAATTAAAATAAAAAAGGGGTTTTATCCCCTATTCTAAAAGCTACTTATTTAATTTCCACATTGAATTTTGTCTTTACTTTCACTTTTGGTAATTCAATGCTTAAAACACCGTTATCAAACTTGGCACTGGCTTCTTCTACTTTGACTTCTGCAGGGAGGGTAATCTGTCTCATAGCCTGACCGTACTTCCGTTCTTTTTTAATGTAATTGGATTCTTCTATTTCTATTTCTTCGTTGAAAGTAGCTGAAACTGTTAACGTATCTTCAGTGAGTTCTATTCCTATATTTTCTTTATTAACGCCAGGAAGATCAGTTTTTACCACTATCATATCTTCAGTTTCAATTAAATCCATATAAGGCTTTTCAGGCACTGCTTCAGTATATTCGGATATTTTTCTCTCCAGGTCACCCTGCATCTCTTTTATGCTTTTAACCATATCATCCATCATTTTCTCTGCAACAGTTCTTCCTTTTTCTAATTTATCTTTCTGCTTTTCGATTTGCCGTTCTAATTTTTTCTTATCGTTCACCAAATTCCTCCAGCCTTTCAATTATTTCTGAAACCCCCGTACCCTGGGAGGCAGAAATCATCAATGGATCTTCCACCATATTAATGTATTGTTCTAAATACTTAATGTTATCTGTTAAATCCATTTTATTAAATAGACAGATAACAGGGGTTTTGAAAACCTTTTCTACTTCTTTTAGAAGATTGAATTGACTTTCCATGGGGTAACCACAACTTTCTGAAGCATCAAATATAAATAAAATCACATCTGCCAGATGTTCCAGGGCTACCATGGCCCGGAGTTCAATATTATTCATGTCTTTTATAGGTCTGTCCAGGAGCCCCGGAGTGTCTATTATTTGAATTTTTTTCCATTTCCTCTCTAAATGACCAATCTGTATACCTTTAGTGGTAAATGGGTAATCAGCTACTTTAGGTTCAGCAGTGGTTAGTTTACGTAGAAGAGTGGATTTACCTACATTGGGAAATCCGGCTATAACCACCGTGGTGGCATCAAAATCAACAGTGGGCATGTTTCTCAGTTTTTGCTTGGCAAAATCTAAAAAATTTAAATCATCTCCTATTTTATTAACCACAGAAGATACCCTACCAAAGGCTTGTTTTCTAAGTTGAGCTGCTTTTTCAGGTGGTGAACGTCGTATACGGGATGCATAATCTTTTTCAAGCTGAGTTATGATTCCTATGGACCAGTTTAAACCACCAAGTGATTGTTTCATGGGGTCAACACCTACAGCCACGTCTATATAGTCCTGATAAAACTCGGGTAAAGATTCAATATCTGGCACACGATCTAAAATTAACTTTATTCTATCTTTGATAACCTGACAGGCAGTTATAACTCTGGTTTCTTCAATCCTTTTTGATTTTTTATATCTTGGAATCTTGGAGGTCCTCACTAAACCAGCCGCTTTTTTTGCTCTCCTGAAACCTTTATCTAGAAGTTCTTCAGTAGTGGGAATTGTTGGAATTAGCATTAAATCACTCTATTTTGTATTTGGTAAATATTTATAAATAGTAAGATTAAATTTAAAACATCAGAATTTTATTAATTGATATTCTTTTTTGAATTTTACAGCAATTGAAAAATTCAATAATTTTAATTAAAGGTTAATAAATTAAATTAACTATATTCATTGTATGTTTGAGCTGGCATATAATATGAACTAAATTCAGCCATATTTTTTATCTTTACCTTATTATTATTGTTTTTCCTGGAAAACTTGAGCCTGGAAATTATATACTTGCGTATCTGGATCTAGCCAGCAATCAGGAGATAAACCTGCTTTCATACAGGTATTACATAATAACTCTTCTGAGTCCCAACCCCATTCAGTAGCAACCTGGGGAAGAAGTAATCCCTTATAAAACCCTTTTTCAACTATCAGTCCGTCTTTATTCACCTCAACTTTTTCTAAATATTCCTGAGGTTCAGTAACCTGTATGAGATGAGGTTTACTCAAAACACTTACTTCTAAAGATATTTTTTCAAGGTCAGTTTTTTGAAGGGGATAAAAACGAGGATCAGAAGTAGCAGCAGAGATGGCTACTTCAATAACGGTATTTATCAGAGGTTTTATTGGTTCAGAGTACCCGATACAACCCCTTAAATTTCCAGACTCATTGATGGTAACAAAAGCCCCTCTTTTTTCCATTAGAGAATCAGGGGTATCGTCAGGTATTTCCATAATCTTTTTTTCACTTAAATATGTTGCAATGGCATTTCTAGCCACTTTTATTAAAAAATTTCCTTCTTGAGAGGATATCATTACTGAGCACCCCCTACCATAGCTTCACTTACCCGTACATGTGGTCCACCATCCCCTACCGGAGCGGTTTGACCTGATTTACCACAAAAACCTATACTCATTTTAAAATCAGATCCAACACCATCCACCTTTAATAGAGTTTCCAAAATATTTCCAGAGAGTGAAACATCTCTTAAAAGAGTTTTTATTTCTCCATTTTCTATCTGGAATGATTCTGAAGCATTAAATTGAAATATACCCTTACCGGTATCAACCTGACCTCCACGAGATCCTTTAAGATAAATTCCATTTTTCATATCTTCTAATAATTCTTCAAATTTAAGTTCACCTGGTTTCAAATAAGTATTACTCATTCTAACTATGGGTTGCTCACTTATTATAGAACGGGCATTCCCTGAAGATTTAATATTTAATTTAGAAGCTGTTTCCCTGGAACTTAAAACGGAATTAAGTACACCTTTATCCACCAGCACATTTTCCGCAGTTCTGGTTCCTTCGGCATCATAGGCATAGTAACCAAAAGCATCCATACTGGCATCATCGATGATGGTGACCATTTCTGATCCAATTCGATCTCCCATTTTATCTTTCAGTATGGAATCATTCTGCAGTATAAGGTCTGCTTCAGCGGCATGTCCCAGTGCTTCATGGATAAAAACGCCGGTTAATTCGCAATCAGTTAAAACAGGGAATTTTCCAGAAGGTGGTTTATTTGCCTCTAGAAGTCTAACGGCTTTTTGTGCGATTTTTCGCCCAAATTTTTCAATATCTGCTTTTTTTAGAACTTCAAATCCTCTTGCACCACCTAAGCTCCCATGGCCAAATTGAATCACTTCCCCGGATGAAGCAACTGCATTAAGGAATAATCCTACTTTAGATTCTTCCATGGTTATTTCTGAACTTTCTGAACTCAAAAAAACACTTTTAGATTCCATATCAACATAATTTACAGTGGTACTTACTACTTTATCTAAGCTGGCGGAATGATTTGCTTCTTTTATTAATTCTTTTTTTTCTTCGGTAGAAATAGTGGAGGGGAGTAAATCTGCGGGTGACTTTACATGATCCATGATTGCAGGGGCAGGTGCTAACTCCACATCACTTTTTAATGAGTTTGCTAATTTAAGGGCATAATCCCCTGTTTTTTCTATTTTAGATAAATCACTGGTATGGGCAAAGCCCCAGGCACCATCTTTCAGCACCCTGACTCTTACCCCTAAATCGAAACCAGATTTTATTTCCTGGATTTGCCCATCTTTCATTAAAATAGATGTGCTGTCTCCACTACCGGCTCTGATATCAACATAATCTGCATTTTCTTCAATTGAAGATATAATTTTGGTAAATAAATCAATATCCAGCTGATTTTTCATAATATCTCCCTTTTATTGACAATTAATTTAAGTTACTTCGTGTCATATATGGTTGTTTATATTATTAATATAATCCTGTAAATTTTTTTAAAATCAATATTTAAAAATTAGATTAATCCTTTTATTTAATATGGACTATTCTAGAGAATGATTAAGACTTTCTAAATTAATTAATTCATTTCAAAAAAAGGATTCTAAACTCTATTTTCATATTTTTTTGAATTTAAATTATTCAAAAAGGCCATTTATAGATTTAAATATTTTCATTTTATTTAAAAAATACATTTTAATGGTTGTAAATTCAACACTTTAATATAGGGAATAATTAAAAATATATTAGTTCATGAAAATGATGTTTAATTGATTATCAATAAATTTACGTACATTGGATTTAAAACCCGATTTAATTATCCCTTATTTAATTTAGTAATTTTATAATGATAAAATTTTTTTAAAGAGCATTAGCACCGGTTGTGGTAAATTTGAAAACAATTGAAGAGATTAACCAGAAAATAAAAGAAGGCGAAGCGGTAGTGGTTACTGCTGCTGAAATGACTCAAATTGTTCAGCAAAAGGGTAGTAAAACTGCTGCCCAGGAAATTGATGTGGTAACTACAGGAACTTTTGGTGCAATGTGTTCTTCTGGAGCATTTTTAAACTTTGGTCATAGTGATCCTCCTGTAAAAATGACTAAAACATATCTGAATGGGGTGGAGGCGTATTCTGGCTTAGCAGCAGTTGATTCCTATCTGGGAGCAACTCAAATCAACCAGAACCCGGACATTGGATTAGATTATGGTGGGGCTCATGTTATTGAAGATTTAATCAGGGGCAAAGAAGTAGAATTAATAGCAGAAGCATATGGGACTGACTGCTATCCTCTTAAAAAAATTAAAACCTATATTACCCTGGATAATATAAATCAGGCTACCATGATAAACCCCCGGAACTGCTACCAGAACTATGCTGTGGCTGTAAATTCCACAGAAGAAACTTTATACACTTATATGGGGACACTTCTTCCTAATTATGGTAATGTTACATATTCCAGTGCTGGAGAATTGAGCCCCTTAATAAATGACCCTTATCTGGAGACTTTAGGGGTAGGCAGCAGAATATTTTTGTGTGGAACGGAAGGATATATTATTGGTGAGGGAACTCAGCATTTTACTGAAGCAGATCGTCATAAGGGAGTACCTGTAACTCCTTCTGGTACCTTGATGCTTAAAGGTGACCTTAAGAAAATGAATCCGGATTATGTTCGAGGGGGAACCATGCCCCGTTATGGTCCCACCCTTTATGTGGGTGCCGGCGTACCTATTCCCATATTAAATGAGGAAATAGCTCTTAGAACAGCTATAAGTGATGAGGATATCAAATGCCGCATATTTGACTATGGGGTTCCTCGAAGAAGCCGTCCAGTTGTTAAGGAAACAAATTACAAAGAATTGAAGTCGGGAAAAATTGAAATTAATGGAATGGAGGTACCCACCTCTCCCCTTTCTTCTTATAAAAGAGCAGCACTGGTGGCAGAAGAACTAAAAAAATGGATTGAAAAAGGAGATTTTTTCTTATCCTCTCCAGTTAAGATGCTACCAAATCAAGGACAGATAGTAAAACCATTGAATATTAGCAAACCTTCTAAAATGGTAAAGGACATAGAAAGTAAGCCGGTAATCATAACTCATCCCACCGACCCTGTTAAGGAAGTAGCCTTAAAACTGGTGGAAAACAATATCAACCACCTTCCAGTGGTGGATAGTAATGGAAGATTAGCGGGTATTGTGACATCATGGGATATCGCAGATGCTGTTGCCCGGGGGAAAACAAAATTGGAAGAAGTGATGACCAGAAAAGTTATAATTGCCCGGGAAGATGAATCGGTGGATATAATTGCTCGTAGAATAGATAAACACAATATATCAGGACTTCCCATAGTGGATAAAGATAGTAAGGTAAAAGGTATGATAACTGCAGAAGATATATCCCGTTTGATAGGGAAAAACAAATAATAAATGGGGGATCATTATGAAAGCGTGGTTAAAATTTTTACCCAGCATAATCAATAAGTCCATAATTTCAGATACCATGAAACTGTATGATATTGATTTTAATATTCTAAAAGCTAATATTACACCACGGGGGGGTAAAATGCTGGTGGATATCAGCGGGCCCCAGGAATCAGAAAGCATAAGTTTCATGGAAGAAAAGGGTATTGAAGTCACACCGGTATTGAAAGTGGTAAAAAAAGATAGTGAAAAATGCTTTGAATGTGGGGCATGTGTTTCCTTATGCCCGGTGAATGCAATTGGTATCATGGATAATTGGGATATCGATATTGATGATCAGAAATGTATTGGGTGCGGTTTTTGCATATCTTCCTGCCCTACCAGGGCCATATCATTAATGGAATAATTAATTAAAATTCAAAAAAAATTTCAGAAAGGATAGTAATCTAGATTACTGGTATAATATTAAAAGGATTTTATCATATTTTTTTTATTACATAATAATTGTTAATAAATAAAGAGCTGTTATATATGGTTATCGTAGTAGGATCTGGGGCAGGAGGGGCTACAGTTGCTAAAGAACTAGCTGCAGCTGGAGTATCAGTTACTCTCATCGAAAAAGGGCCTTTAATTAAAACTAAAAATGCTTTTCATAATTATGATCCTACTGATGATGGCCTAGATCTATTAAAAACCACCTGTGGTGGTGGTTCAACTATGGTTGCTGCTGGAAATGGCGTCAGAGTTCTCCAGAGAGAGCTTCATTCCATGGGTATTGATATATCCTCTCAATTAGAAGATACAGAGCAGGAATTAGGTGTTAAAACTTTACCTGATTCCCACCAGGGTGACGGAACTAAAATTTTAATGGATTCAGCCCGGGCCCTGGATTTAGATGTTATTCCCATGCCCAAATTTATTCGCCCCCGGGAATGTAAACCCTGTGGAAAATGTGCTTTTGGATGCCCCCGGGATGCGAAATGGACCTCCATGGAATTTGTTAAACAGGCCCAGGATGCAGGGGCTAATGTTATTTTTAATACGGAGGTTAATAACCTGATTATTGAAGAGGATATGATCAAAGGGGTAAATATTAGCAACAGGCAGGATGCTTCCTCAGATTTTGAAAAAACCTCCACTTTAAATTCAAATCAGGTTGTGCTTGCTGCAGGTGCAATTGAAACTGCCAGAATACTTCAAAAATCAGGCATTGAAGCAGGAGATTCTTTTTTCATGGATACCTTTGTTACAGTGGGAGGTATTTTAGAGGGCGTGGGCTTCAATGAAGAAGTAACCATGAATGCCCTTATTGAAGGGAATAATTTTATTTTAGCCCCTCATTTTTCCACTTTTATATCCCAAAAACTTAAAAAAAAAGGGGCAAATGATAGAGATATCCTGGGTTTAATGGTTAAAATTAAAGATGAATTTTCAGGCAGAGTAACAACAGAAAGGGTAATCAAATACAATACTCTGCAGGATGTTAGATTTTTAGCAGAAGGATCTGCAGTAGCAGGATCTATTCTATCAGCTGCAGGTGTAAAACCAGACACCATAGTTTCAACTCATCCCCGGGGCGCACATCCTGGCGGAACTGCCCCTATTGGAAAAACAGTTGATGAAAATCTTGAAACTAAAATAAAAGGTCTTTTTGTGGCTGATGCTAGTGTTTTACCACTGGCCCCCGGCGCCCCCCCTATTTTGACTATAATTGCTCTGGCTAAAAGACTGGTGGCTTATCTTATTGAAAACCAGCGCAGTAATCTTTAATTGGATATTTTACCCTGGAACATAAAAAATCAAATTTAATTAAAAAAAAATATTTTTTTTAAAGATTCCCTAAACACTTTAAAACTGGGACTCAATTTCATCTTCTTCTACAATTCTCTCACAATAGTGACACCTTAAAATAACCGGCTGTTTTTTTATAACATAAAACCGGTTTATAACCGGTTCGCTGGTGTTGGTGATGCAATTAGGGTTTGGGCAATTTAATAACCCTTTTATTTCATTTAGAAGTTGGATTTTACCTTTCTCTACTATTTCATAATCTCTAATAATGTTTATGGTGGCATTAGGGGCAATAAGTGCTATTTGATCTACTTCGCTGGAATAAAGCTCCCGGTTTTCTATTTTTACTATGTCTTTACTTCCCATATTTGCTGAAAGTACATTAATGGCAATGGTCACCTTACTCTTTTTATCAGGCAAATTCAGTATTCTCAATACATTAAGTGCCTTATTGGCAGTAATGTGGTCAATTACAGTCCCATTTTTGATAGGCTTAACCTTCATCTCCTTTGGTTTTTTCATAGTTCGCCCCATTAAATTTCTACAGAATATTATAAGACTATATCATACTGATTCCATATAAAATTTAGTTTATAATAAACTTACTAATAAGGAACTATTTTTAAATTTAAACCATAATGGACGTTATTTTAATTAAAAAAATCCTTTGTAATTGAGATTTTCCAGGATAGAATAATTTTTTAAAGGATATGATTTTCCAGGAATGTAAAAAAAAAATGAGATGAAAAAAGATTTAAATTTTAAAAAAAGACGGAGTAATCTAATTTTTAGATTACTCACTTTTGACCTTTGATATCCATCATGGTTTCAATGAATTTTGCATATACCGGCCGGGTAATCAGTATTCCCATTATAACACCAATTATGGTGGTGAATGCAAAACCAGACAGCATTCCAATACCAGTATAACCTCTGGAAAACCCTACATAGGCTAGAGGTAACATGGCAGCAATTAAAGTACTGGCTGCAGCAAAAATAATGAAGAATGCATTCTTGATTTTCATACGTGTTCCAGAACTTCTTCTTTCTTTCACTTTACGGCCTTTTAGTACTTCGTCAGTTATAATTATCTGATCATCAACACCAGTACCCACTGCAGCGATGATACCTGCCAGGGCAGCTAGATCCATGTTCCAACGGATGATAGATGCAAATCCCAGTATTAATATCACCTCAGCTAAAACAGTGAACATGATAGGTATTACCAGTATAGGGGCCCTATATCTGATAAGGATAATGGCAGATATGGTTATAACTGCCAGTAAACCTGCTATTAAAGCTCCCTGCACAAACTCTTCTCCTAACTCAGCAGAAACACTACTAACTCCCACAATCTTAACTTGAACTGGAAGGGCACCAGATTGCAACACGGTCTGGATTTCTTTAGCCTTAATTTCAGCCTGTTCCCTGGTAGGCTCAGTTCCAGTTATCTGAACTTCAGTTGAAGCAGTACCTGTTGCCAGGCCAGGATCTAACTCTGGTGAAGATATTAATTCATCATCAAGGTACATGTCCACTGGTTGCCCTGCTTTTCCCCGGGCAATTTCTGCAAATTCACGTGCACCTTCAGTTGATATTTTAAATGGAACAGACCACTGGGTCCCTGTAATCTGGTAAGGCTGCACATTCACAATATCGGTACCTCTTAAAGCAGTTTCATTTCCAATTTTTGCTTCGAATTTTCCAGGAGATCCTATAATCTCTGATACCTCATTGGGCTGAACTCCAGCAATTTCTACCAGAACATTTTGATTTCCACTGGCTCGAACTGTAACATCCCTCACTCCAAAAATATTCAAACGCCTATCCAGAACACTGGTTACAGTATTCATCGTGGCGTCGTCCACCGGTTCTTCTAATTCTATCTGAATTAATGATCCACCTTTTAGATCCAGACCCTGCTGGATACCTAAAGTGGATATTGCAAATAAACTTCCAATAACCAGGATTATGAATATAATTACCCGGCGATCTTTAATAAATTCTGAAAATCCTTTATTTTTCATCTTCGAACCTCCAGATACCAGCGCAGTATTCCTAAATTCATAAGCCAGGTGATGAAAATATCAGCAGTCAGACCAATTATCAATACCGCGGCTATGTTACTCAATACATCTGCCTGGGGAATAAAAAAGATTGTAACTATGTATAAAGATGCCATTGCAGCAATAGCAGTTATGGACATGGTTAAACCCGTCTTTAATGCATCAATGGATCTTTCAGATATCGTACCTTTTTTTTGTTTTATCAATCTGGTGGTGAGCAGTATGTCTGTATCCACACTAAAACCAATTAGCATTAGCAGTGCTCCTACTGATGCAATGGATAGCGGTATACCAAATAAGGACATTCCTCCTAGGGCTATAATTATATCCGAAAGCCCAGCCAGAATAACTGCCAGGGAAGGGACGAAAGTTCTAAATATGATAAATACTGTGATGGACATGAATAAAAAAGCAAATGCCAATGCCCAGTAAACTTGATTTAGAGATTCTTCTCCTAAAACAGGCCCTACAGATTTAAAACTACTAATTGTAGCTTTACCTTGAAGAATATTCGTTAAAGTAACTACATCTGTATCAGTACCAATTTCAATGGAAGCTTCTTCAGAATTAATGGAGGTTATTTTTACTTCATTGATATCAAGACCTTCTTTTATCATTGATTCTAATTCACTTGCTGAAATAGGGGTTTCTAAATTTAAATCTACTATAGATCCTCCTTTTAGATCAATCCCCTGATCTAAACCATTAAATGCAATTAATAGTAAGGCAATTATTACTATGGCCATCGGGATTGCAATTAATGGCTTGTAATTTTCTAAAATCCGTTCTATCATTGAATCACCGTTTTTTAGATCCCACTTTTTTTTTTATTTGGATTTTTCTGCTTGTTATTGTTAAATTCCATAAATTTTAAGGTCTAATTCTTCAATTTTTCCCCGGGTATCTTCTTTAATTTCATTTATTTCTTTACCACCGGTTTTTATAATTAAGAAATTAACCATTCGAGAGCCTCTGGCTTTTATTTTTTCCTGCATTCTTTTGATAACAGTGCTTCCACCCTGACTTCCCATAGTAGTAAACAGGATCACATCTTTTCCCTGAAAATCGCAATTGTCAATTAAACTCAGTATGGCCGGAGCAGGTTTACCTGCCCAGGTAGGGGAACCAATATAAATTAGACCATAATCACTAATATCTATATTTTCCGGACTAATTTTAGTTTTATTTTCCCTTAAAGCATCAATTGAAGCATTTAAATAGCTAAAAAAACTAGATCTGTCTTTCAAATCTTTTATTTCCACTATATCTGCTGAAAGTTCCTGAGCAATAGTTTCAGCTACTGAAGCAGTTTTTCTACTTCGGGAATAGTACAAGACAACCGTTTTCATTTAAAACACCTTAATATCCTTATTCTTTATTCAATAATGGCATAAATCTCATTTTCAAAAAATTATTGAAAACATATTATTTGACTTATCATTAAGTTTTTGATTTTTTATAATACATATAGTTATTTGATGCCTTTAAGTGGTGCAGAAATTAAGAATAAATAAAAAATTTATAAAAAATAAATCAGGGATATCTCATCCCTTAATTTCCACATTTTTCCCTGGAAAATCAATTAAGGATGCATACCATAAATATCCAGGGATTCTTTTTCATCAAATCCGTACATTAAATTCATGTTATGCACGGCCTGCCCTGATGCACCTTTTACCAGATTATCAATGGCAGATATAATTACTGCTCTTCCATGCTGATCAATTTGGAAAGAACCTACATGGGCGTAATTTGAACCCCTAACTGCACTTAAAGCAGGTATTTCTCCTTCTTCCAGTATTCTAACAAATGGTTCTTTCTGGAAATACTTCTGGTAAATTAATTCCAGCTCTGAACTACTAATTTCTTCAGTTAAAAAGGTATGAACTGTGGTTAAAATACCTCTGATTACTGGAACCAGATGAGGAGTAAAAGAAACTTTCACCGGAGATATTTTGCTAAGCTCCTGTTCAATTTCGGGCATGTGACGGTGGGTAATAATAGCATAGGGAGTTACATTATCACTGCAGTTAGGATAATGGGTAACGGGGGTGGGATTTATACCGGCACCACTGACCCCGGTTTTAGAGTCTATTATTACATTTTTCACGATTTCTTCCTTTGCAAGGGGTAAAGTAGCTATCAAAGCTCCTGTAGGAAAGCATCCCGGGTTAGCAACCAGTTTAGCTTTTTTTATTTCCTCCCTGTAAATCTCAGGTAGTCCATAAACTGCATCTAGAGGGTTTTCATGAGAAAACCCATACCATTTTTCATATGTTTCCACATCATCAAACCGATAATCTCCACTTAAATCAATAACCCTGGTTCCAGTTTCCAAAATTTCAGGAACCAGTTTCATTGATGCTCCATGAGGGGTTGCAGTAAAAATCAGATCTGCGTCAATAGAACCTGCTTCCATATCTTTGAATACTAAATCACTGTCCCTTAAATGAGGATGTATCTTTTTTATCGGGGTTTCATTATATTGACGGGAGGTTACGGCTACAATTTCCACCTGTGAATGATTTTGTAAGAATCTAAGAAGTTCGCCTCCGGTGTAACCACTTGCACCAATAATACCTACTTTTAACATTTTTTCACCAGATTAAATTATATTTTAGTATATAATTAAAGATTATCATTTTATAATATGTTATTTCAAAATAAAAAAATTCACATATTCTCTATTTATAAATAAAAATAGATAAATATTTTTAATCTTTTAATTTATTATTAATATAATAAAATTTAACCTCAATGATGGGCATTTACATAGAATATTTCTATTTTTAACAATTTTTAAAGGCTTTTTCATCGAATTCCATTTCCTTTATCTTTTTTATGATTTTACAGGAACTATCAAGTGTGGCTTTTCTATAACTACTTACCCTTTTTACGGTACAACCAAGACCTCTTTTTTCAAGGGATTTTTCCAAATCAAGTATATTGAACTTTTGATCTGGGCCTATAGCAATTATATCTGGCTTAATTTTTTCTACTATTTCGAACATATCTGTTTCGCTACCTAAATAAGCTTCATTCACTGGTTTTAACATTTTGACTACTTCCAACCTCTGGCTTTCACTTACGATAGGCACTCTTTTTTTGGAGCGAACAGTGGAATCTCTAGCCAGTACCACCACGAGTCTGGCGCTCTCTCCCCCTAATTTTTTCGCTTCTTTTAAGAATAAACCATGACCAGGGTGTATAATATCAAAAGTACCTGTAGCCATCACTGTCTTCATATCTTTCACCATCTTAAGTGGAAATTATTTACCTGATTAATTGGATGTCCAAGTTTTGAATAACTGAGGATATTTTCTGGATAATTCTAATATAATTTAGTTCCATTAATACTTCTAATCCTGGAATTTCAAAGCTTCTTCAAAATCAATTTTTCCTTTGTAAAGGGCAGATCCAATCACTACTCCTTTTACTTGTGTTTTTCTTAACTTCTGGAGGTCATCTAAAGAGGTAATGCCTCCCGAGTATACCACCGGTATATTTACGGCATCTAATAAATTTACCAGTGGTTCAGTATAGAACCCCCCTAATAGCCCTTCCACATTTACATTGGTAAACAAGATGCTACCTGCACCTTTGGATTCCAATATTTTACCCAGTTCTGGTGCTGTTTGAGAGGTTTTTTCTCTCCATCCTTTAATAACCACCAGTGAGTCTTTACTGTCCAGCGCCACCATTATACGATCTTTTCCATATTCTTTTGATAGGCTAGTAATTATTTCTGGATTTTCAATGGCCATGGTCCCTAAAATCAGCCTTTCAACTCCGGAATCCAGCAACTTTTTAGCATATTCCTGATTTCTGATTCCTCCCCCTAATTGTATGGGTACTGAGACTTCTTTAAGAATATTCTGCACAATTTTTATATTGTCCGGGTTACCAAAGGCCCCATCCAGATCAATCACGTGAATAATCTCTGCTCCCAGTTCTTCCCAATTCTGAGCTACTTTTTGGGGATTCTCAATGATTATCTGTTCTGTACCCGGTTTTCCCTGTACTAACTGAACGCACTTACCATTTTTAATATCCACTGCAGGCATGATTAACATTTTATCATCAGAAAATGACATTTTAACACCTTTCATTATATAATTTCAAATATTTTGTAAATTTGTTTCTTAGCTTATTCCAATCACAATTCTTTTAATTATAATTATTTAATGAAGCTATGGGTTTTTATATGGATTATCAGTTTCATTAGAATCATAATCCTCAATTATTTAATATTTTTATCATTAGTAGGTGTGGGGGTTTTTTTATTTTGCTTTAGTTCAGGGTCCCAGTAAAGAATATAAACACCCAAAAGCATTAAACTACCAAAAACTATTTCTAAAATTGAGAATGATTCTCCTAATATTAAAAAAGCAGAAAATGATCCAAAAAGAGATGATAAAGGAAAAATGGCCCCTACCCTGCTGGATCCTATTTCCCTTAAGGCAAAGTAAAGCACGATAAAGGCCAGCGCAACACTGAAAATAGCAGTAAATAGGAGCAGTGATAAAAGATCAGAAGGGACTATAATTTCAATGCCTAAAATTAAAATGATTAAAAATAATAATAAGCCCCCAATAGAACTTTTAAGTGCTGATATTAAAATGAGGTCTCTTTTATTACTTAAAAATTTACTTAAAACAGTATCCACGCTCCAGAAAAAGGAAGCGCATATGATAAGTAAACTCCCGATGAAATTTTGATTTACAAATAATTCATCAAATTCTCCTTTAGTTGCTAAAACTATAGCTCCTAATATAATTAAAATGATTCCAAAAACATCTTTTCTCTTCAAGATATCTTTAAAGATAATAAAACTCATAAAAATAATAAATAAAACTTGAGTATTTAATAAAAAAGAGGCATCAATGGCGGTGGTCTCTCTCAGACCATATAAGAATGCAATGGGCCCAATAATTGAACTGAAGATGGCAGTTAACAGGATGATGATATAATCTTTTTTAGAAATAAAAATCTCGCTGTGAGAGTCATGATTAATAAAATCGAGTATTCTTTCTTTTAATGGTGATAAGCGTATCACAAACAGAAATATCCCGGCTATCAAATAGGTGAAAGCAGCAATAACCAGGGGATCCATTTCATAGAGCATTATCTTATTAATAGGGCTGGATATTCCGAAAAAAAGCATGGCCAGAATTCCGCTTAGATACCCCCAGATCCTGTTCATTATAAAACTCCCGGTCCGTGTAATTATAAATTTAATTAGCAATATTACCGATGATTTCTTAAGGAGATATACTTATCCAGGGTGTCTGATCTAGTGTGAAAATTCACCTGTTATCTGACTTTAATTTCACACACAAACAATTATTTAGATTTCCCTGATAAAAGTACAATTGAATATTCATCATATATTAAAAAGAGGCCTTAAGAATCGGAATATTT
>JAHRFX010000059.1 GCA_019084405.1 Methanobacterium sp. | reverse complement strand
CATACACGCATATACCAAACGATCAGTCTATAAAAAAGCCTATCTAAACGTACTTTTACTAGGACTACTAATCTCCCACGGCCAAAACGAAATCCAAGAAATCTACAAGCTCAAAAAATTCACCTAAAACAGACACCCTGTTAATAAATCTAAAAATTGATTAATGAATCCCGAAAAGTCCTCATTTATAGTTCCAATTTCTTTTAATGCTTGAGCAAATGCCTGGCCTTTTAAACCTTTTTTTAAAGCATCATCTATCTTTTCTTTTAAAATAGGGGAGGAATTCAGGGTCAGGGCCAGTTCCTGGAATTTTTTATTGCGGGGGGAGGCCAGTATGTCCTCATCTTTTAATAACTCCATGAATTCGTAGGGGTTGTCTGGTTTTACCAGGTCATTATAATAGGTTCCGAAGTTGCGAATATCATGGGCAAAGGGTATAAAATCATCCCAGTAAATTTTTTTCCATTTAAATTAAATATCCGCCCGTTTTTTAATTTTTAAAGCCAGTTCTTTTTTAGATAGTCCATATGGTTCTTCCGAGGATAATTTGATTCCCTCACTTTCCAGTTGACCTATAAGCTGATGTTCCACTTTATCTGCTTAGTTTTTTTAAATTAACAAAGCTGGGGGTCAAAGTAAGGTACCACTGCCGGTCAGGGTCATCATCAGTAAAACTGGTGATGGGTCTACTCTGGAGAATGGTTAAATCCCGGCCGGTGCCGGTCCACTCCACCTCCACCGGGAAATTAAAAAATTTTTTCTAAGTTTATAAGTTTATCTAATAGATTTTTTTAGTTCATCCGATTTAAGGAGGGTGTTTTTGTAGGTATCCGGTCTTTTATGGCTTAAAATTTCCCGGTCCCGGGTTATGATCCATTTTTCTGGTTCCTTCTCATTATCCACCAGTTCACTGCAAAACCCCTCTATGGCTTCTATGACCATGTTATCGTCTTTTCCCCGGGGATCACGTGAAAATGCAAGTCCTGAAATTTCTTCTTCCACCATTACCTGGATTAAAACAGCAATGGAACTATTTACTGAAATCCAGTTCCATTTCATCGGTAAAGTATGGCCCGGTCACTCCACAGGGAAGCCCAGACCAGCTTAATGGATTTTAGAATTTCTTCTATTCCCTGTACATTAACATATGATTCATGAATACCGGCAAAGGAATTCTTTTTAGAGTCTTCTAAAGGTGAAGATGATCTTACTGAGAATTTAGTGGATTTATCATAGGGCCTTATATATTTTATAACCTCTTTTTCCAAGTCACGTGGTATCTGTGATTTTAAAAAAGCAGATCTGATTCTTAAAGAAGCATCCCATATTTCTTCCCAGTGCATGTCTCCAGCAGCTTTTTTATAAATCTCCATATCTATAGTGGGAGAGAGGTTATTTAGTTTTATAAAATCCTGGTATCCGGCGGTGGTAATGCAGAATCCATCTGGCACCGGAATATTTTTGTTAAGCAAAATAGCCAGGTTTTTAGTTTTAGCCCCCACTTTTTTAACATCCCTATCAGCCTGAAAAAGAGGTATAACCCGGGGACTTTTAATTTCTACCATATAATCACCTTAATTCAGGGAGTCCACTCCACCACTTCCTGGAACCTTTTTACCAGGAAATAACGGTATACATCCACCACCACCAGGGTGGTGGATGGTGCTAGAATAAATGATTTCTGATAAGGGTGTTTTTCAATAAGAAAATCCGCCCATTTTTGGGCTTTTTCTGAAGGTATGATGTTTGCTTTACCAGTTATGGTTACTGCACTAATCCGATTTAGGCTGGGCGGTGTTTGGGAGCGATTATCAATCATAAGGGCTACTTTATCTGATTTTTTAAGTAATTCAAACTTGCGGGTTTCTTGAGGAGTGCTGAATACAATCTTTTTTAAGTCTTCGGTGGCATTAAAACTCATAAGCGAAGTATATGGTTGGCCCTGGCCCTGGGTGGCCAATACGGCAAATGATTCCTTATTTAAAAGATCTGATATGTCCTGTTTTACATCTATAAAATCTAGTACAGGTACTATCTCCAGGGGGACACATGGGTTCATCATATTTTTTTCGCATAACAACCCTTCTTTTTTTTAATTCAGGGATTTTTCCCATCCGTGATATGGTTTTTAAAAAAAAAATGTGAGTTTTAATTAGTTTTAAAGTCCAGGATAAGTCGAAGCATGTAGGGATCCACTCCGATATCAATAGAAAGGGGAGGGCCTTCATCCAGGTACATGTCAGTGAGTATGAATTCTCCTTCCACTTTTTCTTTTTTCCAGGTGTCCATGGTCTTCAACTGGAAGGTCTCTCCTATGGTATCTTTAAAGAAATCCTTTGTTTTTTGGGAGTCCATACCCATTACCCTTAAAATCACCATGAGGTGCTCCTGGGTGGTGAAATGAAAGTCCATTACAAATTCTTCACTCACAGTTAAATCTTTTATTTCTCCATCAATTTTTCTACTGAAGGTTATTGGTGCTGATCCCGGTACCATTACTATTCCTCGCTTTTTTTAAGATTTTTAATTGATTATGCTTTATGTTAAAGGACTTATTTATGCTTTTAATAAATAAAATTTTAATTAAATTATGCTTAGACTTAAATGTTACTTAATCCCGGTTCATGATTTCAATAAAACACTCTATATCAGTTATATTGAATATGAATTTAAATTGATTTTTTCCCGGGGGTTTCAAAGACATCATACAGGACAGGGCAGATTCACCCTTTCGGGATAAACATATATTTTCAAACCACTCCGCATCTACTTCTTTTTTAAAGGTTATTTCCATAACCTTTGATTGTTGGTTTATAGTGCATTCCCGGTTATCCAGGGCTTTTTTTAGTTTTTCTAAGTTAGTATCGGTCATGAAAATACATCCGGTATTACTTCAATAGGGACATGATAGTTATAGTTTAAAAATATTAAACCATATCATATAAAAGGGAGTTACCTCAAATAATATCAAAATAAATTGTAATTAATATGCTATTTATAATCGGCAGTGATTACTTAAATGGGAAGATATCTATGAAAAAAATGGCAAATAAAGATCTTATTCTGATTTTCTTAATAGGGGTTAGTTACACCGCACTCATAACCTTTTTTAGCCCTATTACAAACAACGAATACCTGGATGTGATTTTCCTCTTTTTAATCTTCATAGCATCGGGTTACTCCCTCCTGGCTGTTTTATATCCAGATAAAAATTATAATGGACTTTTAAAAAAGCCAGTGCTTCTTTTAATGTTAAGTGCCCTTTTAACCATGTCCGTAAGTGTGGTACTTAAATACAGCCCTCTTTTAATGCAGACTAACTTGCTTATAGTGGTACTCTCCAGTATATCCATGATACTATCCCTTGTAGCTTACCGTAGGCGTAATAAACTCTCAAAGTCATTAAAAGTTCAAAGTATATCTCCCGGTACGGTTAAATCCCCGCAGGATATGGTAAGGTCTTACCGCCAGAGTCTAAATAAAACCACAGAAACTGTAGATCAGGGCAGATTGAAAAAAGTGGAAAAATATCCGGTGGTAGAAAAGATAGAAAAAAAGCAAGTTCAGGGTAAAAAGTTAAGCTTCAGTACCAATGCACCGGTAGATATCCTGGCCATTATCATCCTATCGGTACTGAGTATAGTGACCGTTTCTATTCCCTTACTCAATACCAGCATAGTTAAAACAATTTTAGTCGGTTTATTTATATTTATAATCCCCGGATATCTTTTAATGGCCCTTTTATTCCCGGGTAAAGAAAGTTTAGAAGTTATTGAGCGCTGGGGCCTGGCGGTGATAATTAGTTTAGCTTTAACCTCTGTTATTGGAATAATCTTATTTTACACCCCCCTGGGGATTAATTTAAGTTCAATTTTAATGATTATTGGAGTTTTAAGTATAATATTAAGTGCAGTGGCCTATATCCGGGTTATAAAATTAGCTCCTTCCCAGAGATTCAGTTTTAAATCATGAAAATTTAAAATCTGGGAGAGTATAAGCCCTGGTATTTTTCATGTAGCTAATAACTACTATTTTTTTAGTCCAGGAAAAAAAAGTTTTTAAATTACATTTAAATAGTTGAAATATTAAAAAAGAATAATTCCCTACATAGTTAAACCACTTGCTGGTTTTAATCTAATTTCTATGCAAAATATATTTTCAGGAGATTGAATGTTAAAAAAATTACTGCTTATTATAATCCTGCTCATAGTAGCTGGATCCCTATTTTTTGCTTTCCAATTCATGAACAATGGATCTGGTTCTGGTTTTGAAAATCAGACGGTCCTATTATTAACTGTAGACCCTGGTGAACAGCGTCCCGGTATGGGAGGAGTGGATATGGCCTTTGCCCTGGAAGTGGAAGGAAAAAATATTAAAAAAATCACTCCCATTTATCCTGGTGGACTTTACCACCCTACCCAGGAGGCTCCTCCTGAAGTTCAGGCTCAGGGCTTGAATCAGTTAGTGATGCATGATTCGTTATGGGATGCAGACCCGGAAGTGGGGGCTAAACTGGCCCAGGAGATAGTAGAATACCACACCGGAATCAAGACCGATACGGTGATCATAGTAAACCCCACTGCAGTAGATGCCCTTATTCAGGCGGTGGGGCCGGTAAATGTTCCTGGTAGAGGGATGATGTCTGGTAATTCCATAGAATTTTTAAGATATGAACAAACCGAAGGTATGTCCCGGGGTAATGCCGTGGAATCATTAATGAGGCCTATTTTTGAAAAAGCCCAGGATGAGCAAAACTTCATGGCCTTATCCAGGGTGGCTATAGAGCAGTACTTACAGGGAAATATTGCGGTGGTGCCTCAAGATCAGGTCCTTAAATTTGCCCTGGCCAATGGTTTAGGATATTTTTTTAATAAATAAAGGTTATATTTCATTATAACCTTATTAAATTCTTTTTTAGGGTAAGTATTATTTTTTACTTGATTTTAATGCAAATAGTATTAAAGCTTGCTTTAAAGTCTAAAACCTGATTAAGACCCTATATACAACTTTTGGCAAAAGGATTATATAGTGCTACTTATAAGAATATAATCAATATTAAGTATCTCAGGATAGAAATGTTGTTGAAACATTAACATACTATCCTTAATTAAGGTTGATTGGTGACTACATGAACAAAGATTATAAATTAATAGGAGCCCTCATACCAGTTTTACTGGTTTTAAGTGTGGGCTTATATGGGATTCCAGGAGCAGTGGGAGATAGTAATCCCCATGCAGAAGGCATTGATCTTATAGATATCTGGAGCCTCCAGTTTAAGAATCTAGATAATTCCACCGAAGAAGTGGAAGTAGAAGAGATTCCAGAACCAGAAGATAACTCCAACCCTACCCCTAACCGACCACCAGTATATAATCCTCAACCAAATAATCCACAACCAAATAATCCCCCTCCCAGTGAACCAGAACCTCCATTTAATGGAAATAATTCAGAATAAACCGAATTGTTAATATTTCTTTTTTTGAGGATAATGATTTAATTAAATAGAATATCTTAGAGATGCCAGCAGGAATAAGGAACTAGCATATTAATTAGTCCTTTTTTTAACAGGAAAAAATGGTTGACTAAGCCCGGCTAAGTAGTAAGTTTTATAAAGGTATAGAATTAAAATGTTCTTAAATTATTAAAATTGTATAATGAAAAGATTATAATTTAGATTAAAAATCATACACTGAATATTTTTTTCGGAGGGATTTGTAAGTCTTATTTAGGAGTAGAACAACATTAACAATGATAAAAACCTGAAAAAAATCACCAAAAACCATTTAAGAAGGCTTAAAATTGAATTGAACCACAATATAAAATCAGGAAAAATAAAGGTTGCTGCTTTAAATAATAAACTGACTAAAGATAATCCTCTTTCTAAATACCTCCAAAAACCAAAGTGGAGTAAAAAGGAATTAAAAGAAAAATATGAAGATATACTAAGTCAAAACAATTCTAATATTGATTTACATCTCTTTAAAGAGGATTCACCTTTAGTTTCCATTATTATACTGAATCGTAATGGTAAAAATCATCTCTCCCGCTTATTCTCTAATTTTAAAGAAAACATCCACTACCCTAATTATGAACTAATAGTGGTGGATCAGGACTCTGGTGATGGTTCGGTTGCTTTTTTAGAAAGTTTATCCTCCAGCCTGCCACTTAAAATTATTAAAATAAAGAAAATAAATCCTTCGCCCAGGCCTATAATCAGGTGGTGGGGCAGGCCCAGGGTGATTACTCTCCAAACATCTTCAATAGGGTTTAAATCCGGTGAATATTCAGGTAAGTATATTAAATTTATATTTAAAATTTCAGCTACTTTTTTAACGAGTACTGCTTTATGAGTGGAGTAATTATCAAGT
>JAHRFX010000020.1 GCA_019084405.1 Methanobacterium sp. | reverse complement strand
AATATTGTATTTTCATATATAAGGAGTTTTAAGGTTTGAAAAATATTAAAAATAGTTTATCAAATTTCATATATCTCTAAACATGGTTTATATAGTGATAAATACAATATTTTTATAAACTTTTAAGGGTATTTGATGGTGGTTGATTGAATAATAATTTTAAAGCAGTGATTTTTCAGGGTATTTAATGGTGGTTGATTGAATAATAAAAATGAATCAGTAAATTCAAAGGGAAAAAAGGATTCAGGCATTATTTTCAAAAAATACATAGTTCCTGGTATTTTACTGGTTATATTGACTTTGATAGTTAGCTGGATTGCCTACCAGAGAGTTCAAATCCAGATAATTATGGGTCCTGGATGGGATACTTATGCCTTTTTGGCCAATGCACTGGAGTTTGCAGGTAGGGGCATAGGATATGCCGAGTTTGATCGACCACCTTTCATGTCATTTATCACCTCGTTTTTCTTCCGATCAGGGAATATCCATGAATCAACTATTTTCTATGTGGATGGAGGATTTTTTGTTCTGGGAGTAATAGGCTTATATCTCTTTTTAAAACAAAGGTTTGATAGTATCCAGAGCTTTGCCGGGGCATTATTATTTGCATCTTCACCGGTGGTCTTATCCTGGCTGGGAGTAGGTTATACCGATCTGGCCAGTGTGTCACTTTCCATCTGGGCATTGTACTTTTTAGTTCTATCTGTGGAAAAAAGTCCCTGGTTTTATTATCTGGCCTTTCCAGTAGCTATGATGGCCTTTTTAACCAGGTATACTGCGGGTTTGATTCTTTTTCCTATGATTTTGTATATTGTAATAAGTAGAAAATACTTATCTCATTTTAAAAAGATGATAGGGGGAATAATTACAGCTTTTCTGGTTTTGCTGCCTTTTCTAGTTTATAATTATCAAAACATTGGGGATCCTATTGCTCCCTTTTTGAATTTTTTTTCAGGTTCTGAATCTTCGGGTGCAGAATCCATTGCCTTTGAACCAAGTCCTTTATACTATTTGACTAATTTACCTTCCTATATTGCCAGCCAGGGGGAATATAGCTCCCTAATTGTTTACTTAATTATTACTTTACTTTTAGTAGGTATAAGCATCTATGTTTATGATTTAATTCGAGAAAAATTAATGAGAAACAGAGTTAAAGGTAAGGTCTCTAAAATTCTGGAAATAGAAAGAACAGGTACTAAAATCAAATTAATCTTTTTTATAATATTTTTATTAATATTTATTGCAACTTTTAATTGCATATCCTATATGGCCAGTGAACTGGTCTTTTTATTATTGAGTTATGTGGCATTTACTCTTTTAAAAGATATCAGTGGTAAAAAGATTGAAATGGATCTTCTTTTTTTGGCCTGGTTTATGACCTATTTCATATTCCACAGCACTTTTGCGGTGAAGGTGGATAGATATTTTGTAACCATGTTCCCTTCATTTACTTACTTTGTGATTTTAGGTCTAAATGAGATTGTAAATAAATTAAAAGTTGAATTTAGGGGGCTTAATTTGACTTCCACGATTATAACTTTTTTTTTGATACTCACAATATTTTTATCAATTATATCCACTTTAAATGCCATTCCTGATGATCCTATATTATTAGAAGATCAAGCTACTGCTAATGAAACGAAGGCCCTGAGTGAATGGATAATAAAAAATGATCCTGATTACAGTAGTAAACTCATTTATTCCGACTTCTGGCCATATGCTAGTTGGTATCTTCAAATGAATGTTAAAACCATGCCAATTTTCAAGGACAAGAGGTCTTTTGGGCATGAATTAAATAAATATTCTGCAGATTATTATGTTACCTACCGATCAGAATTGAACTTGACTTCATATGAAGAAGTAAAAAGAGCAGGTAAAATCTCGGTTTATCGAAGAATTCCTGAAAAATCTGAAAATTTGACTAGTTTTCTTTACATTGGAAAGAACTGGCAAAATTACGTAGAAGATGTTCTAGATTTTAAAGCTTTTGTTTATCGAAATGAATCACTTTATATTGATGATTATACGCTGGAAGATATTAAAAACTATGAAGCGGTTCTAATTTATAATTTCAGATGGCATAACCAAAAAGATGCTGAACAATTAATTAGAGACTATTTAAATTCTGGAGGAACTGTAATCATAGATACTTCCGGTAACTTAAATGGTATCACCTACAATTTAGATAACACCATATTTTTAGATACACATATAACTAGGAGAGCTATGCGTACCAATCCATTAATAGAAATAAATCCTAAAATTAGAAACCAAGAACTAATTCTATCTCCATTTGAATCAGAAGATGGAAATACATGGTATGGTGCCAATTATGAACCATTTGGTGGGAATAAAATAGAAAATTTAGTCACAGCTGATGGTAAGACTTTAATCGGTATTCAGAAAGTGGGGAAAGGAAGAATAATATGGATTGGTTATAATCTGGTCTGGCACTCCTTCATCATGGAAAATATGGGTGAAAGGAAGCTAATTGAAGATATAATTTTTGGTAGGAATTAATAATGAAAATTGGAGTTTTAACCTCAGCTTATCCCGAATATGAAGATGATCCTCATGGAATTTTCGTTCATAGATTAATGAAAGAAATCAAAAAAAAGGGCTATGAGGTAAAAGTTTTAGCACCATTTACCGGTGGAAAAACTCACTATATTATGGATGGGGTGGAAGTTGAAAGATTTAATTATTTCTATCCAAAAAGATGGCAAAGATTATGTGGCCGATCAGGCATGGTGGATAATGTTAAAGAAGGTTTTTTAGTAAAAATTCAGCTTTTCTGTTTTCTATTTTTTAATGTAATTTACACCCTACTTAAGTTTAGAGATGTAGATTTAGTGCATGTGCAGTGGCCCATTCCTAATGGTTTAGGCGCTTTATTATTAAAAAAAATCTATGGAATTCCCTACATAAATACTATCCATGGTGAAGAAGTATATTTATCAAAAAGATACCATACCTTACCCATTTTGAGATATCTGGCAAATAACTCTTCTAGATCCATAACAAATAGTTCAGGGACATTAAAAATATGTTTAGATTCTAATCTTAATAAAGATAAATTAGAAGTTATACCCTTCGGGGTGGATACTGATTTTTTCAAACCTCTTAATATAGATAAGGATGAAAATACTTTTCAAATTTTATCGGTAGGATATTTAATCGAAAGAAAGGGTTTTGAATATTTGATTAAAGCTATGGAAGAAGTTCTAAATAAACATGAAAATGTGCAATTGAAAATTGTGGGCTCTGGGCCACTGGAAACTAAGCTTAATAATCTTATCACTGATTTGGATTTAAATGAAAAAGTGGAGATACTTAAGAATGTATCTGATAATGAATTACTAAATTTGTATAATTTATCAGATCTATTTGTATTACCTTCAGTTGTTGATTCACAGGGAAATACAGAAGGATTGGGTGTGGTTTTACTAGAGGCAATGGCTTGTGGTTTGCCTGTTATTGGGTCTGATGTTGGAGGGATACCGGATATAATTCAAAACAAGGTGAATGGATTTTTGGTGTGTGAAAAAGATATAATAAAACTCTCTAAAACTATAATAATTCTAATAGACAATGAAAAATTACGGGTAAGATTTGCTTTTAATGGTTATAATTTAACTAAACTGAAGTTTACTTGGGAAAATATTGCTAAAAGTAATTTAAAATTATATGAAAATAGTATTAATAAATAATATTCAATATCCTAATTTCCATTTTTTATTAATTTAGTATAAAAAATTTATATTATTCTAAAATACTTCATTTAAATTTTAATCAAATAATAATCTTATTTAATTTTAAAATAAATTATTCTAGAATTATTGGTGAAAATATGAATCCGACTCAACGAATTATGAAAAATGTTGGAGTTAATGGGATCTCTCAGATTTTCTTATCCTTAATTGGTTTTTTATTTATGATTTATTTGGCTCGTTTTCTTGGTGAGGGAGGTTTTGGTCAGTATAATTTTGTTTTGAGTTTTACAAGTTTGTTTGTTATTTTTTCTGATTTAGGTGTTAATCAGTTATTGGTGAGGGAAGTTGCTCGGAATAAGGAACTTTCTGAAGATTATACTAATAATGCTTTTTTATTGAAGATTCCTTTGTCTATATTGACTTTTTTGGGAATAGTTTTTTTTACTTATTTTCTGGATTTTCAGGGTGATTTAGTATTTTTATTGTATTTATTTGGTCTTTATCATATTTTACAGACTTTATCTTTGACTTATCTTTCTCTTTTTAATGCTTTGGAAAAAATGGAATATGTATCTTTGTTTCAAATTGTAGAAAAGATAATCATAGTTTCTTTAGGTTTTTTAATATTGTTTATGGGGTATGGTCTCTTAGAGATTGGTTATGTGTACCTTTTGGCGGGATTCTTTGACTTGTTTTTTGCGATGATATTAAGCTTTAAGAAGCTTATTAAACCAAGATTTAATATTAATTTGAAACTTCAAAAGGATCTTATAATTAATGGTTTACCCTTTGGTTTGAATTCATTATTTGCAGTTTTTTTCTTTAAAATTGATACAATCCTGTTGGCTTTATTGGTAGGTGATGTTGCTGTGGGTATTTATAATGCAGCATATAATCCTCTTTTAACATTGAGCATGATTGTAGCAGCAATGGTCTCCACTGCAGTATATCCTGTCATGTCTCGCCAGTTTAATGATTCTAAACATCTTTTAGGTTCTTTTGCTGTTATATCTTCTAAGTATCTGGCTATTATTGGCTTCCCGATAGCTTTGGCTTGTTTGGTACTGGCGGATAAATTTATTTTGCTTTTCTATGCTGGAAGTTATTTGGAATCTATTCTTCCTTTCCAGATACTTGCTTTTTTCATACCTATAAGGATGATAAGTACTATTACAGGTACTTTTTTAAGTTCCATAAATCGGCAGGGATTAAGAACTGTAAGTGTATGTTTAAGCGCAGCTTTCAATGTAGTTTTGAACTTGTTATTAATCCCATTATTTAGTTTTGTAGGTGCTAGTATAGCAACTGTTTTATCTGAAATGTTACTATATGGTTTTTTTATATTCTTTATAATGCGATACTATGGCTTTATAAATGTTAATAAAGTTCTTATTAAGCCTCTTTTAGGATCATTGGCTATGGCCAGTGTAATATATATTATAAGGGATTTTAATCTAATATTAGTTATATTGACCGGCGCGTTTGTTTATTTTAGCTCATTGATTATTCTTAAAACTTTTAATGAAGAAGACATAAATTTATTTAAAAACCTTTTGGGATCAAAATAATGAATAATATAATTGATGTAGTTAAAGAGGGGTTATGTACGGGTTGTGGTACTTGTGCGGGTCTTTGTCCACAAGATATTATAAAAATGGAAATTAATCATGAAAAGGGATTATATTTTCCTAAGCTGGGTGAGGGCTGTAATGAGTGTGGAATATGCCTTGAAGTATGTCCCGGGTATGAAGTTGACTTTATAAGATTAAATAAAGAAATTTTTGGAAAAGAAGCTGAAAGTATATTAATTGGGCATTATGAGAATTGTTACCTGGGTTATTCGTGTGATCAAGATTTAAGGTTTGCCGCTACTTCCGGAGGTATGATAACCCAAATTTTACTATATCTACTTGAGGAAAAAATGATTGATGGTGCTTTAGTGGTTAGGATGAGTGATGAAAATCCATTAGAACCAGAACCATTTATTGCCAGGACCAAAGAAGATATTATTAATGCTAAGGGATCAAAGTATTGCCCAGTGCCCACTAATATAAAGTTAAAAGAGATTATAGAATCAGAAGATGAGAAATTTGCTGTGGTAGGATTACCCTGTCAAATTCAGGGTTTGCGTAAAGCAGAATCACTACATAAAAAATTAAAAAATAAAATCGTTTTAAGTTTAGGAATAGTATGTAACCACACTCCCAGTTTTAAGGCTACCGAATTTTTATTGGGTAAACTAGGAATAGAAAAAGAAGATGTTAAAAGTATTATTTATAGGGGTGAGGGTTGGCCTGGTAGCTTAAAAGTCCAAACCAAGAATGATGACGTACTACTACAACCGGAGTATTGGGGAACTGGATTTGGACAACTTTTTATTCCAGATAGATGCCATTATTGCTGTGACCATATGGCAGAACTTGCCGATATGTCTTTTGCTGACCCATGGTTACCTGAATATTCGGATGAAAAAATAGGTCAGAATATAATCTTAAGTAGAAAAAAAGATTATATTTTAAATGAAATGGAAAAAAAGAAGATTTTAAAACTTAAAAAGATAAATCCAGACAAAATTATACAATCACAGATTAATAATATCTATTATAAGAAAAAATTAATCAAGTTTAAAATTAACAAGTTACCATTTTATAATACTTATTTACCAAAAAAAGATAGTATTGATATTCTAATTAATATTTTTAAACTTAATAATATTAAATTACCTTGGAATATCATTAAGCTACATTTTTACTTATATTCTATTTTACTTTCTTTAAAAGCTAAAAGAGATTTTCTTAAGAAATATTAAGTGAATCTACAAGTTTTTTAACTAGTTCACCATTTCGCATGGATCTTTTTTTTACTTCAGGTATCACTTTTTTTAAGTGATTATGAATATCTTTTTGGTTTTCCCAAGCCATCATAATTTTCTCGAGCAATATTTCATAATTCAAGTTATCTATATCAATTATGTAATCTTCCAAGCCTAGCATTTCTCCGATAATACCATGCATTTTGTGACTATATGCAATCCCTACGGTTGGAATAAACATTGATGTTGATGCTATAGTGGCATGCATTCTAGCACCAACAAAAATGTCACATCTTTTTATGATACCCTTCAATTCTTCTGGATTATATTCTCCTTTGATAATATGCAGTTTAGACTTGTTCTGAATTTTTTTGGATATTTCATTAATTATAATTCGATCGTCATCAGTGGATGTATAAACATGAGGAATAAGTAATATATTAAAATCTTTTTTATTTAATTCATCGATAGTATTTATAAAAATATTGATAATTTTCTCTTCTTTATTAGGAAAATTCTTAAAAAATTTAGTTATTAATTTACTAGGATTCAGACCAATTATCGGAGTTTTAAGTTCATAAACACCTTCATTTAATAGTATCTGTTCAATTTTTAAGGCATCTGATTCAATCAATGAAAATGCAGCATCTGCAGTTAAACATATTTGAGGATTATTAATCTTATTTTCAATTAGATAATCATAGGATAATTGTTCTCTAACTAAAATTAAGTCAACTCTATTGAAAATGATTTTTGCAAAAAAATTTAGATAACTATTTTCAAATTTTCCTAAACTTTCACTAAAAAGAATGATAGGCTTTTTTAGAATAAATGAATAAAGTAATTCTAAAAAGCTAGATATGGTTTCTTTTCCATATTCCCCACTTAAATGATCTCCTCCACTATTTATAACTAAATCACAGTTGTAATAAAAAAACATTCCTGATTTTTTAGTAGGATAAAAACTAAGATTTAATTCATTTGATATTCTTAAGAAAATACAATAAAAAATATACCAAATAGAAATTAAACTATTTTTTAAGGTTATAATCAGTCTAGTGGTTTTTGCTTGGTTTGCTTTTCTAGGGATCAAATACCCATTTTTTATAGGCTGACCATAGAAATTTCCCTCCCAAGGACCTAATAGTACAAATTGAACATTATCCTGAATAAATTTTTCTATAATATAAATTGTAGATTTGACGAGGGCAACGTTACCTTTATTATATTCCCCCACATTTAATAACAACATCTTTATCATTATATCACTATCAATGAGTTTATTAGTAATTAATCAACGAATATATATTTTGCTATTAAATTCAGTTTAAAAGGATTAGTCTAAATTCTTTCTAATTTTTTTAAATTTAAGAAAAATTTGAAAACTTTTTTACCGAATAAAGATGCAAAAAATGCGAAATAAAAACTTAATATAAATGGTTTTAGATTGATTGCATTTCTAAAATAATCTCTACCTTCTTTTAATTTTCCATCCAAGCAAGACCATGATCCAAGATAACCATAATTTATCGCAAGCGCTTTTTTATTTTTATCGAATTTTTTGAAATGTTTTGTTATAATCATCTGGGTAGCATTAATAAAAATTGATGGTTTAACTGATAAACTATCCGGGCTTAAATGGGCAATAATAAGGGGTTTATCAATAAATTTAAAATCATAGTATTCAGATATCCTTATATACATTTCCCAATCTTCTAGACCGACTAATTCCTCGTCATATAATCCTACCTTTTCAAAACAGGCTTTCCTTATTAAACTTAAACCATTTACAAAATTACCTAGTAATAATTCATGGTTTAAACTACCCTCTTTCTTTTTTACGGATGATGATGGAACATACATTTTTTTATTACCTTTGATTTGATAAAGGCCACTATAAACTACACCTAACATGGTGTTAGAACTATCAAAACCACTTATTTCACTCTCAAGCTTTTCAGGTAACCATATGTCATCACTATTTTGTATACTAATTAAAAATCCTTTTGACTTTCTGATACCTGTATTCATTGCACTAGCTGCGCCTTTATTTTTTTCATGTTTAACATATCGAATTCTATTATCCTCAAAATGTTCTATAACTTCTTTAGTATTATCACTAGAGCCATCATCAACTATGATTAATTCGAAGTCTTCGTAAGTTTGATTTAAGACACTAAGAATAGATTTATTTAGAGTATTAGCTCTATTATAAGTAGGAAGAATAACACTTACAGGTGGTTTGTATTTTTGATTCATTTTGCACCTTATTATTTTTCATAGGTAGTTATAATCAATTAAAGGTACCATACATTAAAACCCGCCCATAAACCTTTATAATAAGCTTCAAATAACTCCATATTCTTATAAACTATAATTAAATATACAGGCAAAAAAAAAGCACCAATAATCTGTGAAATGATAAAAAAGATAAAATCACTTTTTTTAGCCCACCTCTTCATAAACAACCATCTATTCCGGGTTATATAATAAAGCCCAATGGGCTTACTCATCCCTCCACCTGATTTTGAAACTTTATGCCATACTTTGGCTTTAGGGTTATAAAAACTTTTATAACCCAACTTAGAAGATCTTAAGGTCAAATCAGTTTCTTCAAAATATAAAAAGAAATCTTTATCCATAAGTCCGGCTTTTTCCAAAACTTCTTTTTTAATCAAAAAAGCAGACCCACTAACATATTCCACTTCTTCTATATTTTCATATTGACCTTCATCTACTTCGTTGTTACCTATATGTATGCCTCTGGCAAGTTTCCAGGATATTTTACCCCCTATGCACCAGATGGTCTGAGGCTCATCATAATAATAAATTTTTGGGCCTACTATCCCAATTTTTTCATCACTCTGGCCTAAATTTACCAGTTCTTTTAAAAAATATTTATCCACAACGGTGTCATTATTCAAAAGGAGCATGTATTCGGGGTTTAATTGTTTAAGGGAAAATCTGATTCCGATATTGTTGCCTTCCGCAAAACCATAGTTTTCTTGATTCTGGATTAAAAATAAGTTTTTTGATTCATGACTAAAATCATCTGGAATGAAATTACCTTCTACCAGGTTCAGGGGTTTATTGTGTTTATCATAATCAAAAAAATCAGATTGTATTTCAAGCTTTCCAGCACAATATTCCTTTATTTTTTCCATGGAATCGTCTTCTGAAGCATTATCCACCAGAATAACATTATAATTAGGATAATCTATTTGATAAAGGGATTCCAGGCATTCTATGGTATCCTCCCAACCATTCCAGTTTATTATGACCACTGCTACTTCAGGATTATCCATAAAAAACACCCTAAAAAAATTAATATTTATCCAATTTTTTTCTAACCAGTTTATTCTCCTTCTGCACCAGATAAATCTCCCTTCTTAAAAGACTTATCTGAGTAGCCACAAACCCAAAAATCAATATCTGTATACCAGATAGCACCATAATGGCCATAAACAACATCAAAGGCCTATTAGGATCCAGAGAACCGGCAAGGTACTGATAGAATAAGTAAACTCCACTTATAATTCCTATTAAAAGTATAATAAGTCCAATTAACCCGAAAAGCACCATGGGTTTTTCATAGAAAGTAAACAATAAATGGGATATGGTGGTGGCCCGGAACCTGACTTTAGATTCCCCCAGCTCCCGGGCCTTTAAAGTCACCGGAACTTCCACTATTTTATATCCAATGGCACTGGCTTTGGAGAGAATTTCAGGGTTTATCTCGGTTCCATTTGACTCTAATTCAATTGAATCCAGAACATCTTTTTTGTAAGCCCGGAAAACCCCGGTAACCGTATTGATATTATCGCCCATGGAATAACCCACAATTTTATTGGCCATTTTACTTATAAACAACCTTAAAAAAGGAATATCTTGGGTTTTACCTCCTTTCATGTACTGGGATCCAATAACAATCCCCACCGCTTCATTGATATTACTTACCAGACGAGGTATTTCCTGGGGTTCGTAACTTAAATCAGCATCAATGGTGACTATCACCTCACCTCTTGCTTTCTCAAAACCGGTGCGCAGGGCCTTACCCATGCCCTGATTGATTTCATGCTGTAAAACTTTCAACTTAGATTCATTTTCACTGATTTTCTGGGCTAAATCCAGGGTCTTATCCTGGCTACCATCATCAACTACTATTATTTCATAATCACGATATGAATCATCCAGAACAGCTTTAATCTGTGAGATAGTAGGGGAAACATTCTCTTCCTCATTATACATAGGTATTATCACTGAAACTTCCATATTAAAACCTTTAAAATTGTTAAAAAAGTAGTTAAAATTTAAATATCATTGGAAACCCTTAACCTGGCTGGTAAGGGTTTTATCCTGGCAGGGGCACCTATGGCCAGGTACCAGGGGGGTACATTTTGGGTTACAATGGCTCCTGCGGCCACCATGGACCCTTCACCAACCTCCACATTGGAGAGGAAAGTAGAATTAGCCCCAATAGACGCACCTTTACGAATTAAAGGTCCTTTGAGTTTATAATCAACCCTTACCGGGTAACGATCATTGGTAAAGCAGGCGCAGGGGCCTATAAATACATTATCCTCTATAAAACTATTTTTGGGGATATATACATTGGACTGGATGCTCACATTGTTGCCTATTTTACTGTGGCCCTCCACCACCGCATTGGTTCCAATTAATACTTCATTGCCTATGGTGGTCTTTTCCCGAATAAGCACATTATGTCCAGTCTGGAAATTATCTCCAATAGTTACATCATTATAGATAACACTGTTGGTCCGGATAAGTGCATTTTTGCCAATAAGAGGTGGTTTACTGAATCTTTTATAGGCATATCCAATAACCACATTCTCAAAATCTTTTTTACCTTTCCATGAATCCTGGTCGTCACCAAATATCAGGCTTTTGAAGTTGGGCATCTATTTTCCTCTTCTTCTCCATAAATTACCGAGATTAAATATATGTCCTATCTGGAATATAGTAGTTGCGACATTGGCACTGAAACCATCTTTAGCATCCTTCACCCCATTTTTAAATCCATTAACCGGTCCTTCCACCTTCCAATCCGCCGGCTCTTTTAAAATATGTAAAAAGGCCGATACTCTGAAACAGAAGGTGATAAGTCGATAAAAGGGGAGTAAGGCCACATAATGGAATGATTTTTCGATTTTCTCCCGGGTTTGGGGTGGAGAGTAATGGTAAGAGAACATAATCACTGCCACATCTATTAAGACGTAGAATAAATACATCAGGACCATGATTACTGGTAACAGATAGGTGTAGAGTCCCATTACGGGGAAAAGCAGCAATACAAATACCCATATCAACCGGGGAAATGCTATGGTATGGTCTACAAAGAGTATTCTCTGCAGCCCCAGTAAATCGAAGTAGCGAAACTGACGACCTTTTAAACGTTCTTTTCTATCAGAAATAACATTCTTCATGTAATCAATAACCAGACTCAGCATACGGGGGTCTTTTTGATCTTTTACAATCCCCAGTATTTCTCTAAGTGAGGTTTCCTGTTCGGCCACAGATTTATCCTGGCGCATGGCTGCTACTTCCAGCTGACCCCTTGCCCAGCGTACTCTCTGGGAATAGAGGGTATCGTAATCTGTTATGGCCTGGGCATGGGCCACCGCATCAGGCACATTCACGATATTGATTTTTTTATTATGCAGCATCATGGTGATGTGCATGTCTTCTGAGACGGTCACCGGCCAGTAACCACCCATTCCTCCAATAGTGTTACGTCGGAAGGCTGAAAAAGCACCGGACATGGTATATATGGAGTCAATAAATGATTGGTAACTTCTTTCAAAGTTAAATGAACTTAAATATTCTAAAAATTCACATTTTGAAAAGAACATGGATTTAATATCTTCGTTTCGGGTTTCATCCCATTCTATTTCGATATAACCGGTGGCTGCTCCCACGGTTTCATCTTCCACAAAAGCCTGCACCACATTTTTAACCGCATATTCATCCAGTCGGATATCGGCATCGATGGTGATGATTATTTCACCATTGCTGCTACGTATCCCGGTATTCAGGGTATGCACTTTACCGGTGTGGCCTTTTTTAATAAGCTTTAAATCCACCCCATGCATGATGGCATCTACTTCTATTTTTTTAACCAGATTGATGGTGTTATCTTTGGATCCATCATCCACCACAATTATCTCCATCTTCTTATCTGGATATTCATTCTGTATAATGGATAAAAGACAGCTTTCAATGTGGTCTTCTTCATTGTGGGCTGGTACCACCACTGTAACAGGGGGTAGTTCTTTTTCTGGGATAATCTTTCCCACCTGGCGCATGGACTTACGGGAGAAGTACATCTTAAGGGGTACCATTACTCCATCAATAATGATGGCTATTAAAAGCCAGGTGGTCCACACCATCATGCTTACCCACATGGGATCTTCCATTAAATCACCTTCTCCCACCATTTATTCAAACTTACCACCTTTTATGTTATCTCTAACAATACTCAGTGTAGGCCGGGTAAGTAAATACCAGTATAAAACAATGATGAATATGAAAAATATGATTTTACCTACAAAAGCATGGGCCACATAGAGGGCTGGTTTTCCAAAAATATTCACCAGGTAGACGATACTCATCATCCGGATTAAATTAGCCCCGTAAGTTATTCCAATTCCAATAGCGGTGTACTTGGTTTTTCTTTTCCAGCTGTAACCAGGATACAATATTAATAATCCGGAGAGTACTCCAATTTCTATTATAACCGAGCATTCCATCCCTATACCGAATATGCTCCATCCTGTAGGGTCGGGGAATATGAAGGCATTGGGGGGTAAAAATTCAGAGGGTATACCCAAAGCGGTGGTTAGTGCGGCGATATTCCGGGCTTCAATACCCATTAACCAGGTATCCAGACCGGTTAGAACGAAGAATGATACAATAAAGGCCATAAAGGAAACAGCACCTGCCAGGTAGAAGGTTAACCACCATCTCTTTTTATGGGCTATGGCCGCTACACTCATCAATATTCCAGCCAGAACCACAATAAACCAGGGGCTGGGCACAGAATAAAACTGGGTGGATCGGGTGGCCGGCCCACTAGGATAATTCCAACTGGCGGTAATTACATAGGACCCTCCGGTTTGAAAGGAATCATAGGGGAAATCTACATTGGTGGTATTCCAGAGGAAGGTACGAGATTCTCCTCTTCTAAGTTGACCTACATCATACACCACACTTTCTACCCGTTGATTAGTGGGACCATAACGGAGTTCCAGGGTTAGTGTACCCCAGGGTATATTACCTGAGCCCGTATTGCTAGTAGTTACCCTGAACTGGATAGGGCCCTCATTAGTATAAGGAGCACCCACTGGAGTAAGTTCAGTTATGGTTCCCTTACCTGCAGATAGTTCAGCTTCCTGGGAACTATCATTACTCAAATTAAGAGAAATATTATCCTCAGCAAAGGCCATACCCAGTAATCCTGGCAGCAAAAGGGCCACTATTAATATTATTTTCAGATTCAAAACCAGCACCTTTAAATATATAGTATTACATTATATGGTACTCATTTATATAAAAAGATATAACAATTTAGAAAATTTAATTAAATTTTTACCAGGTGCTCACTTTGGAAATTATAAAAGAACAAATCCAAAAAAAAATTGAAGATTTGCGTAAAGAAATAGGTCATGAAGAAGCAGAAGTAAATATAAAGGATATAATCTATATCAAAGCCGAAGAAAAACTGATAATAATCACTCCCGATCGACCAGATAAATCCGCAGTTATTGGCAAGGGTGGATGGGTGGTAGGACGCCTCAAAGAATCTTTGGGGGTTAAAAATATTCATGTGGCAGCTTATTCAGATATAATGGTTAAAGAGTACCGGATGAAACTGGCCCTTAAAAAACTCAATAAATTCTTATCCCCTGATATATTGCAAGACCCTCTACCCCTCCATAATCTAAAAAAACTGCTTTTAAAAAAGATGGAAAACCCTTATGATTTTAATTTTATGGAGTATTTTAATTTAAAGGATTATCCTTATAATGATTTTTCTGATGTTAAAACCAATCAACATACTCTGGTTGCATTATCTGGTGGGGTGGATAGCAGTTTTTCTCTTATAATAGCCCATCTTTTGGGATTTAATCCCCTGGCCCTTACCGTGGATCCCGGAAGCATAGTCTTACCTAAACATTTAAAAAATAATATAGATTCCCTGTGCCACTTACTTAAAGTACCTCAGGTATATGTTCCTGCTGATTTTACCGAGATAATAAACGATAGTTTCCAGGGACGTTTCCATCCCTGTGGGAAGTGTTCCAAGGTAATACACGAAAAAATAAGGGATTATGCTCAAAAAAATAATATAAAAATAGTTATTTTTGGTGATTTATTATCCACCGGATGCCAGTCTATACTATCTTCTGATGGTATAATTCGAATAAATTTACCAGCCTTACTGGGTGTGTCTAAACAGGAATTAAAAGGAGTTAGTTACCACTTTGGAGTTAAAAAAGTTACTGGTTTTGGCTGTCCTCTTTTAGGGGAAGTTGAGAAAAAATTCCCGCACATGAGCCGTTATTCCATTCAAAGAGTGCTAAGAGAAACAAGGGCCGGAGCTTTAGAGCCGGGTGAAGCACTGGAACTTATATGGAGTTCATGTAAACACTTTAAGTAAACCATATATAACCAGGAATATTCCAACCAGATAACCCACTAGGAAGGGGTAAATTAACATTAATATACCAATTAATATCGCCAGAAGTCCAATCATTTTAGGGTCAGTTTTCGTATCCATGTATATTATTATGGGATTAATTACTATATATAAATTATGTGTGATTTTAAGAAAAAATTCTGCCGGAATGTGGTTCCAGCAATATTAAATGGACCATACCTCAAAACTGGTCTCTCTGGAAGTGTTTTAACTGTGGATATATGGGTCCGGTGGTTATTGATGATGAAAAGATGGCCGATGAAATTAAAAAGCATCATGATTTACTAAAAAAGAAGGAATGAATTATTAATAAATTAAAAAGAGGGGAGTAACAAAAGGATTAAAAAAAAAATATTGAATTATTTATTCTTTTGCCCTTTCCCTTGTGATGTATTCCCTAAGATTATCTATGGCCTTTTGAACCATCACCGGAGAGGGACCACCAGGCACAGTCCTCATCTTCACATTTTCCAGAGGATCCAGGGATTTTTTTATAAGGTCTTCATCCAGATTCAATTTATCACCGGTAATATCTGCTGATATTTTATCCAGAAATTCACCACTGATCTGGTCTGGTTTTAATTGTTGATTTATGGCTTCAGTTACCATTCTACCTACAATTTTATGGGCGGTTCTAAAGGGCATCTTTTTTTCCCGGACCATTATATCCGCCAGATCAGTGGCAGTGGCGAAATTAGCCCCGGCCAGTTCCAGGCAACGCTCTTTATTTACTTCAACACTTAAAAGCATATTAGCTACCATGTCCAGTATTTCCTGAGAGTGCTTAACCCCGTTCCATAAATGGGGAGTTATTTCCTGCAAATCACGGTTATAATTATAGGGCAGGGCCTTTAAGATGGTGAGTATGGTCACCAGTTCACCATATAAAATCCCACTTTTTCCCCGGGCTATTTCTGCCACATCTGGATTTTTTTTCTGGGGCATGATAGAAGAAGTAGATGAGAATTCATCTGCTATTTCAATTATCCCGAATTCATAGGTACTCCAGAGCACCATTTCCTCACAAATCTTACTCAGGGTGGTAACAAGGAGAGATAGGCTGAATACTGTTTCAGCAATAAAGTCCCGGGAACTAACTGCATCCATGGAATTTTCCATATAAGCACTAAAGCCCAGTAAATCCGTGGTAATATCCCGGTCTATAGGAAAACTGGTGGTGGTCATGGCTGCTGAGCCTAAGGGATTTAAATTAACCCGTTTATAAGCATCTTTTAATCTTTCATAATCTCTTTTAAGGGAGTGGGCATAGGCCATTAAGTGGTGGGCAAAGGTGGTGGGTTGGGCATGTTGCAGATGAGTATAACCAATCATCACCGTTTCCTGGTGCTCGGCGGCCAGTTCCAGAATACCCTCTATAAATTCCAGTATAAAACCCTGGATTTCATTCAGTTTCTCCTTTAAAACTATCCTTAAATCAGTGGCTACCTGATCATTACGGGATTTGGCAGTATGCATAAAACCTGCTTCTTCACCTACCTCACCGGTAACGTAGTTTTCCACCGCCATGTGAATGTCTTCTACTGAATGATCCAGGTTAAGTGCCTCGATACCCTCTTTTTTTAATTTTTCCAGGGATTTAATTATTTTATCTGCAATTAGAGGATCTATTATTTTTTGCTGGGACAGCATGGTGGTGTGGGCCCTGTTACATTCAATATCGGCCTGGAATATGTATCTATCAAATTCCAAAGAAGAAGTAAATTCCGCTGTCTTAGCACTCATCTTTTTACCCAATCTTCCGGATCTTAAATTCACAGATATTCACCCTTAAAAAAAATTTTTAAAATTAAATAGTTAAAATAAAATAAATTAATAAATTAAGTTTTTAATCCTTGGTTTTCCATTCGGTGTAACCACACTTACCACAGGAGTATCGGTCCCCGTGATCAGCCATGAATACTCCGCTGGAGCATCTAACACAGAAAGGATTTTTACGCTTGAGTTTGTCTCCATCCACTTCGTAAAGTTCACATTTTTTCATAAATTATTCCTCCTGGTCTTCTTTTTTAGCAGAAGCTTCTTTATTCTTTTCCAGGATGTGTGCAGTTTCTATATCATTTAGACTTTCTTTAGAATCGTAAATTTTAGCATAGCATTTGGCTCTGCCTTCTCCAAAGAATGGCTGAACATTGTCCACTACCAGTAATTCTTTATCAGCATCAAGTAAAGCTACCAATTTACTTTTAACATCTAAAACTTTAGGGGTAGCTTCTCCATGGTATAAGCATTCAAAATTTATTTCAGTTCTGTTAAGAACTGGATTTTCAGTTTTTTCTATTATATTGAGTTCCATATTATTCCTCCTCAAATCTATTGATTAATTCTTCAACTTTTTTCTTTACCTTTTGACTTTTCACCATTACCAGACCCTCATTAGGCTGCCCATATAAGATTATAGAATCTTCAGGGGATAAAAGGATGCAGGGAAGAACAGCAAGATCTTCTTCACCACTTACTATAATCAAAAAGTTTTCAGAAAACTCCTGCGAAGAGTTTAGAGCTTTTTCTATGGTTTCCCATAGAGCTTTGGTTATAGTTCCCGGGGGGTTTTCGGCTTTTAAAATGGTGGCAGAGTAATTAATTTCTTGATTGGAATCTTTTCTCTGTATCCGATTGTCTATAATGGCCAACCTGGGACAGATTCCATATTCAATGAGATTTTTTGTAGTAACATCCCCTACAGAAATTATAAAATCTTCAGGGGATAATAAATCAAGTGCTTCTTTAAATGATGGATAGAGATCTCCTAATGGTTTTTTAAGCTCTGATCTCAATTCTTTTTGAAGTTTTAACACTATCTAACCCTCAATGCATATTCTCCCGGTATATTAATATTCAACTCCGAGGCAATATCCGACTTATCAGGGTCGATGATTATTAAAAGCCCACTCCAGTTAGTGGAAGAGGGTAAATCGCATACCGGGCAACGGTCATCATTAGTTATACGGTTGCACTTAGTACATGCTTTTATAGTCATTTTTTCTTCTTCCTTTTCTCGTTTTCAACCCATTCGTCTTTTCCAAGACCAGGTTGTCTCATGGTAAGACCTATTTTAGTTTCTTTAGAAGATTTACCCTTCAAACTAAGGGCCACTATCCGGGCCCGTACTTTGTTACCTTCTTCCAGACTCTTTTTAGATTCTTTACCAAGTAAAGCTCCTCTTTTAGCGTCGTAATTTATATAATCGTCAGTAACCTGAGATACGTGAACCAGACCATCCATAGGTCCCATTCTGACAAATGCACCAAATTCTGCTATTTCAATTACCTCTCCTTCAATGATTTCATGGAGCTCTGGTTTGAAAAATATGGCATTGAATTTCAAATCGTGATAGGCGGCCCCGTCTCCCATGATGACTCTACCGGTACCCAGGTCCTCTATATCTTTAACAGATACCATTAAACCTAATTTTTTATCAATTTTTCCTACATAGGATTCATTTAAGGTTTCAATGGCCACCTCTTCTAAAGGTTCATCAAAACGGTGTGGCGGAATCCGCACAGTGTCTTCTATTTTAGATAGGTAATACAAATAAATCCCTCAATTAACCTTTTTTTATTATCCATAAATCTTAAAATATTAATTTAAGTATCATTTATTACTATAAAAATGATAGTATATTAAATCTTAGTTGCTATTTTTTTGTAGATAGTATATTAAATCTTAGTTGCTATTTTTTTGTAGATAGTATATTAAATCTTAGTTGCTATTTTTGGTATAAATCAATGGAGTGTTCAATAGCTTTAAATGCATTTTCTGCATTTTCCCATCCTAAAATCTGGGTGCTTTTACCCTCCAGGTGTTTGTACTCCTGGAAGAAATGTTCAATTTCTTTAAGCAGGTGGGGTGCAACATCGGTAATGTCCTTTACCTCTTCATAACGAGGATCCTGAACTGGAACTGCCAGTATTTTATCGTCCTGATCTCCACCATCAATCATGCGCATTACCCCAATAGGTCTACTTTCAATAACGCATCCCGGGAAAGTTGGTTGCTCCATCAGTACTAGTATATCCATAGGGTCTCCATCATCGTAAATGGTCTGGGGGATGATTCCGTATTCAGTAGGGTATACAAATGGTGAATACAACACCCGATCCAGTGCAAAAGCTTCCATATCTTTATCATACTCGTACTTGTTTCTTGATCCTTTTGGTATTTCAATAACGGCATATACCACTTCAGGTACTGAAGGCCCAGGGGCAATATCTTTCCAGAGATTCATTAAATTCCTCCTGATAAACTTGGAATTAATTTAAATGATTTTAATTATTTGATGAATTAAGTTAAAATTTTTAACCATTAACTACTATGACCTTCCACAGCCATGTATCTTTTTTGACGTAAATATACCACGGTTATTCCCTTAGAACGGGCCCTTTTTTTTAGTTCCCGATCATTGGTACATAACACTTTTGATATCCGAAGAAGTGCATCATCCACTTTTTCCCCTCTTTTTAGAGGATAATTGGTGATTTTTATCCGGGGGGAATATACCATCTTCAGGGCAATTGATGCCGCCAGTTTATCCTTACCATTTGCTGTTTTTTTTATACCTTCCAGTTCTCTAATAACAAAAGAAGGCACGGTTAACTGGTAAGAGGGTAAGATTTTCTCCAGTTCCTCTATGATATCCACCTTGAACTGGAAAGGCAGCATTAAAAATTTGTATCTAAAACTGCCTCTTTATTTGATGATACCATATCCAATTAACCTCCACCTGGCACCTACCCTACGGGATAAAGCAACCCTCTGACCGGTCTCAGCACAAACTGGTAATTTAAGAGTCACACTGGCCTGATTACCAGCAGTGGTGACCACTCCAATGGTGGTGGTGGTACCGGCATTAATCATCAGAGGTTCCTTGGCTTTTATGGGCTCTACTTCTCTTTCCTCTTTGGTACCCACCACTCTTTCTAATAGATTGACTTCCATATCCAGCTCGTGCATTACCGGAGGTAAGGTACCAGGTTCACCAGCTACAGATCCTGAAAGAGAATCAGCTTTGGTTAAAGCGGGATCCAGATTAGTACCTACACCTACCAGTCCTCCGGGACCCACTTCATCCACGGTTTCTCCACCAGCTATTAAACCGGTTATCGGGGAGTGTAAACTAATCCAGGTAGCTTTACCATCTTTTTTGATTTGCACCCCTGGTTTTATTTCTAATTCATCCCCTACTTTCAGTTTACCCTGAACCAGGGTCCCTCCAATAACTCCTCCTACAATGTCTTCTGGTCCAGATCCTGGCTTGTTGATATCAAAGGAACGGGCCACATACATCAGTGGTGGTTTATTGATTTTCCTCTTGGGAGTTTTAATTTTATTCTCAATTAATTCTATAAGAATATCAATATTAGCTCCTTGTTGAGCAGATACAGGAATTATAGGTGCGTCTTCTGCGCAGGTACCCTTTACGAAATCCTTAATTTCCTGGTAACTTTCCAGGGCCCTTTCTTTGGATATGATATCTATTTTATTCTGGACTACAATTACTTCCTTGACTCCGATAACATCCAGGGCCATGAGGTGTTCCTTGGTTTGCGGTTGAGGACATGGTTCATTAGCAGCTATAACCAGAACAGCTCCATCCATTATGGCTGCTCCAGAAAGCATAGTAGCCATAAGGGTTTCGTGCCCCGGAGCATCTACAAAAGATACTTTTCTTAAAATTTCTGTATCTTTTCCACACTCCTCACAAACCAGTGCAGTGGTAAAGCACTGGGGCTCGGCACACTCGGCACATTTACGGAAGGTTATATCTGCATATCCCAACCGGATAGAGATACCTCTTTTAGTTTCTTCACTGTGGGTATCGGTCCATATACCAGATAATGCCTTGGTAAGCGTGGTTTTACCATGGTCTACGTGACCCACTAGCCCTATGTTAATTTCCGACTGAATTTTCACAGATTACACCTATAATTTTATTATAATTAATATATGGTTCTATAGAGATATTTTAATTTTGGATGGATTATTCTTCAGAAGGATTACTGATTTCATCCAGGGACTTTTCGCCAGATTGAGTTACTATAGTATTAATCTGTACGGTATCATCAGATACAGTGTTTCCTCTGACGGTTTTCCTTCTTCTTAGTCCATCACGGGTGGGATTAAAACCAATACCTCCCGCTAATAAACTTTTAATTCTACGAGGTCCGCTTATATCTTTCCTCATAGGGAAACCGTTTTTATCGCTTCCCCCAGTTATTTTTAATTTATAACCCTTTAATCCAATTAAAGAACCATCAAATTCTTCACCAATGGTTAAACCCACTAATTTTTTAGAGTTAGCAGCGTCTAATTCCATTTGTAAACTTTTTTCTTTTTCTGAAACAACTACTTTGAATGCCACAGTATTTCCTCCTTCATTTCTTCTTTGTAATTATGATATATTTAATTTTATTCTATTAAGGAGCCATTTAAAAGGCTTTTTCTATAATATATATTTATTCTATTCTATTAATAAGCCGTTTGCATTCCCCAGTCTGGCTCATTGTTTCTTTTAATATGCACGGTTTCACCCAGGGTTTCAAACTCATCTTCACTCAGCTTTTCTTTTAGTTCTCTTTCCAGTATAAAGTAGTGCTTTTCCGGGATGTCCACATATAATACATCTCCTTCTTCAAAGTTTTTACCATAAATAGCATCTTTAATGGCCATGGCCACTTTCTGTCCACGGGTGATTGATTTTTTATTATCTCCCTTGTCCTGCATACTCTCCACAGTGCCAACTTTACTACCGTCTTCCCTTAAAAGAGAATAACCCTGTTTTACAGTGCCGCTTAAGACTTCGATCCCTGCGATGGCAGGTTTACTTTGCCTGAAAATCAGTTTAGGTATTATCCTGATTTTAGCCGGTTTAATAATAGCATCCATCCATTCTTTTTTCTTTTGATCCTCGGTATCCTTGATCCATTGCTCATATTCTTCAGTAATCTGATAGATTACCTTACCGGAGAACAATTTTATCAGGGAGTCTTTAAGTTCCTCTTTGGCAGATGGAAGTATCTTAACATTAAAAGCAATAATAACCCCGTTAGCAGGGTTTTCCTGACGAACAATGGCAGCATCTATTACATCCCTACGGGATACATCTCCAATATCTGCGGTCCGTATAGGTATATCAATATCCTTTAGCAGGTTAACCAGTGCTTCTAAGGACCCCAAAGTATCGGCTTTCACCATTATCCCCACATCTTCGGTATCAATTTTTATATCTTCAATTTCCCTTAACATTTCTTCTTTTATAGATTCCATGTTCCCTCTTCCCACTCTTAAGGGGGAACCTGAAACTACGTTTTCAATATTAGGGGCTACGATTTTAATACCGGCAGCTGCCACCACCTCATCCACTTTCTGGAATCTTTTTTTAGATTCTCTTATTTCTTCTAAAGGTCGGGGCTTTAAAAGAGATCTTATCCTGGTGGTGATGACATCTTCAGAGGTCATTAAGGCTATCTGATCATTCTTCTTAATAATACCATCGTAAATAACCGCATCAATGGTAAGCCCCAGTCCCACTTCTTCTTTTACTTCCAGTATAGTACCTTTCGCCGGGGCGTGGGTTTCAATTTGCAGCTGTTGTTGCAGGTATTGCTGGGCCAGGCCCATTAACATGGTTAATAGTTCGGCTATTCCTTCTCCGGTTTGGGCACTAATAGGGATTATGGCAATCTGGGAGGCAAAATCAGTAACCCTATCAAAACGTTCTGATTCAAATCCTTCCTGATGTAAAATTCCCACCAGCTCATAAATCCGGGTTTCCAGATTTTGTTGAATATTGGATGGTTGTTTAGAAAAGGTTTCCATAAAAGAAGATTTTTTATTAATTTGCCAACCATATAATCGGTCTATCTTATTAGCCGCAACAATAAAAGGAGTTTTATACATTTTAAGGATATTTAAAGCTTCATAAGTCTGAGGCTTAAATCCTTCATTTATATCCACAATCAAAATAGCTAGATCTGCCAGAGCACCACCTCGCTTACGTAAAGTGGTGAATGCTTCATGCCCGGGGGTGTCAATAAAAAATAGTCCGGGAAGGGTATCTTTGATGGTGACTTTATTTAAAAAATCCCCGCAGATGTTTTCAATTACTTCCATGGGAATTTCTGTTGCCCCGATATGCTGGGTAATTCCTCCTGCTTCTTTAGAGGCAATAGCACTACCTCTAATAAAATCCAGTAAGGTAGTTTTGCCGTGGTCCACATGACCCAGCACCGATACTATAGGCGATCTGATCTTCATCGTAGTCTCCAATCATGGGGTTATATTATTTAAAGAATTATCAAGTTTTTATTGTTTATTTTATACCACAGGGTGGATTAAATATTAAAGAATAGAAAAATAGGGTGGATGTTATTCCTCGTAAATCAGGTCTGCATCAGGCATGCTGTAATCACAGATTTCCGCGCCCTGGAAAAATAATGCAATTTCCCTTTCAGCAGATTGGGGTGAATCTGAAGCATGGATAATATTCCTACCTGTATCCAGAGCAAAATCTCCTCTTATAGTTCCTAAATCAGCTTCTTTAGGATTGGTAGCACCTACCATTTTTCTAATCATGCTGATACAGTCGTCGCCCTGGATTACCATGGCTAAAACTGCGGAAGAGGTTATATATTCCACCAGGTCATTAAAGAATGGTCTTTCACAGTGTTCGCCGTAATGCTCCTGGGCCAGCCCGGGGCTGATATGCATCATCTTAACAGCTACAATCTGCAGTCCTTTTTCTTCGAACCGGGTTAGAACTTTCCCCATAAGTCTTCTCTGGACTGTGTCGGGTTTCATCATTACGAAGCTTTTTTCCATCATTCTTTAACCCATTTAACTTTTCTAGGAACCCTTCCTAGTTTAATCATATTCTTTTCGCATTTACTGCTGCAGAAAAAGTATACCGCACCATCTCTTTTGACATACATGGTACCGGTCCCTTCTCCTATTTCTTCCTTACAAAATGAACATTCTCTCATGTTCAGCACCTCTCCTTATTAGATTAAGGAGTACGGATCTCCTTGGCTTCACGGATAGTGTCCAGTAACATCAAAACGTCCCCTTCTTTAATAGGGCCCATGATATTCCGGGTTAATATCCGGCCTTTGTCTCTTCCATCCAGAATCCTGCATTTAATCTGCATGACTTCCCCAGTCATTCCAGTTCTTTTGAGGACCTCAATAACTTCTGCTGGAGTTCCTTCTTCCATATAATCACCTGTTAAATTAAATTAAAAGGCATCACGCCTTTTGTAAAAATAGATTGAATTTCTATTATTTTTTAAGTTCTTCGACTTTTTCCACAACTTCTTTAATCAGATCTTCAGCTTCTCCAGCATCAACTATACATGCAGAAGCGGTACCGACATTTAAGCCTGCTGCTCCACCAACTTCATCTTTGGTAGGTAAGTATGCATAAGGGATTTCTTTTTCCTCAGCCAGAACCGGTATATGAGCTACTATTTCGGCTGGTTCAACATCTTCTGCTATTAATACCAGCTGAGCATTTCCTCTTTCTATGGCTTTGGTAACCTCATTGGTTCCTTTAGCCACTTTACCAGTGTCTCTTGCTATTTCTAATGCTTCTGCAGCTTTATCAGCTATTTCTTGGGGTACGTCGAATTTTACATAAATTGATTTTGCCATTTTATTTACCTCCTTTTTCATCTGGAATTTTACCATCCATCGGCAAATAATCACAGTCCAAAGGCTATGATACACAAACCAGTGATTTGCAATTTTTAGGGTCTAATTTAATGCTGATTTATACAGCAAAATTATGGATTTTAAAAAAATTTTATACTAAACATAATTCTTTTAAAAGGATAGTCCATAACTAAATATAAAAATCCAAAATTAGTCAATTTTGGTAATTAGACATATTATGCATAGGGTCTTATCCTTTATAAACTTTTTCAATCATTCCCGGATATTCCCTCAGGAATGGAAATGATTAACCAGTCAGGACCCTATCTAAATATAGATTGATTCATCAGAATCTTTTAATTTATAATTAATAATCTTATAACCTGTAGAGAAAGATTTAAAATCCCGCTATAAATGTAATTTTAATAGTTTTTGGTTATTATTTAGTATGAGAATAGTATAGATCTGATTAGGGATGTAATTTTAATAGTTTTTAGTTATTATTTAGTATGAGATTAGTATAGATCTGATTAGGGGATGTAATTTTTAATAAGAGAATAATTAATATTTTTAATAGAATAATAAAACTCTTAAAATCAGGTTTTATAAAAAAATATAAAATTTAAAAATAGAAAATAAAAGAAAATGGAGTTTTAATGTTTCTTAGAGTCTTTTAACTGCTAATTCTATGTCAGAAGCTTTGACAGTTTTTCTACCAGCGTGTTTGGCTAGTTTAACAGCTTCTGAAGCTAGTACTTCCCCTTTTTCTTCTAAAGCCTTAGCCAGTTCTTCCCGAGCGTCATCGCTCACTCTTTCTGCACCTGCATTTTTTATTATTCTTCCGATTGGAGCAATTGGTAATTCCATAATTAATCACCTCATATTATATAATATAATGTGTATTAAAACTCTTATATAAATATATCGGTTTTTAGTGGGATTATGGGCTAAAAAATATGGTATTTGCTCATGAATTCATAATCCATATGGTTCTGGTTGATGTTATGTGCAAATATATGTTGATGGGGGAGTCTAGAAAAAAAGATAAGATAAAAATAGTCAGAATAAGCTCTAAACGAAAATAAAATCAAAAGGTTATCTGGTTTTAATAACCTTTCTCAACTCGTTAATATCAGCTTTTACTTTTAATGGTTCACTACAGGCATTTATAGCAGTATCCGGATCTTTTAATACATGTCCAGTTACAATACATACCACCTGTTCTCCCTTATCTACCACGCCCTGATTAACCAGCTTAATAAGACCAGCTATAGATGCAGCAGAGGCAGGCTCCACACCTATCCCTTCAGTCCGGGCCAGCATTTTCTGGGCACCGAGTATCTCTTCATCACTAACGGTATCAGCACAACCATCCGATTCATAAATAGCCCTTAATGCTTTTAGAGAACTCACCGGAGCACCAATACGTATCGCGGTGGCTATTGTTTCTGGATTTTTAACTGCTTCTATTTCCATTCTATTTTTCCGAACTGCATTGACAATAGGACAGGCCCCTTCGGCCTGAATACCAGTCATCATAGGTCTTTCTTTGATAAATTCAGCCTGGTAAAATTCATTAATCCCTTTCCAGATAGCAGAAATATTTCCGGCATTACCAACTGGTAAAATGATTCTATCAGGTGATTTCCATCCCAGATCATCCACGATTTCAAAACCAATTGATTTTTGACCTTCTAAACGGAAAGGGTTAATAGAATTAAGTAAATACAGTTCCCCTTCCAGGGCCAGGGCTGTCACCGCTTCTAATGCTTCATCAAAATTCCCTTCAACTGAAAGTACCTGAGCTCCATGGAACATGGCCTGGGCTAATTTTCCTAAAGCTACTTTACCGGAGGGGAGTAATACCACGCACTTTACTCCAGCCCGGGCGGCATAGGCTGCCAGTGAAGCAGAAGTATTACCTGTAGAGGCACATCCTACGGTATCCACCCCCAGTTCCATGGCCTTGGTTATTCCTACGCTCATACCCCGGTCTTTAAAACTTCCCGTGGGATTTGAACCTTCAACTTTAACATAGAGATCTATTCCCAAATCAGATCCCAGTTTATGGCACCGGATAAAAGGAGTACCACCTTCTTCTAAACTGACGATTTTGGATTCATCCACCGGCATGAATTCCTTGTATTTCCACATGGTTTGCTTTCTACACGCAAAAACATCTCTAGATACATCAGGATTCATTATAACTTCCAGTATAGAACCACATTCTTTACAGGTATATATTATTTCATTTAAATTGTATTCTTGACCACAGGATATACATTTAATCATCATTTCACCATTAATTTCTTAAGGCAACTTTAATAAAATTGATAATTTCACTTTAATTATAATTCTAAATCCTTTATAATACTACCTGAATAATTGCTGGAGGTAACTCCATCTACTAAAATAAAAAAAAGTTTTAATAACTCTTTTTTTAATAACTTTGGCCTTAGTATCAGATGTTACCTATTATGTACTGGGCCACAGGTAGAGTTATATTTGCCTCTATAAAGGCAGCTATAAACAATAAAACAATGGATATACCTAAAAGCATCAGGGATTCTTCTAATTCAGGCGAATTCATCTGGTATATGTGGCTCATTTTTCCCAGGAGGGAACCATACCAGCTTTCTGATATCAGGTCATTGAAATATTTGTATACAAAACTGGCCAACCTGAAACCACCTGCTCCGGCAATCAGTATACTTAAAACTTCAAAGATTCCATGGGGCACCGTTAATATGGCCAGATTCCCCAGAGGAACCTTACTGGCAAAATAACCAATAAATGAACCATTTATAAACAGGAATATTATGGTAAAGGATCCCAGTAATATACCCCCTCCATACAGGAATAATATTATCCGGAGGTTATGGGTGAAAAGGGACAGGGTATTTAATTGTATTTTTCCCTGGGCAATATTTCTTTCAAAATCCCTTAAAAGACCTTCCAGAAAGAAGCTAAATAATCCAGAAAGAAAAAACCCCATAAACATTGATCCAAAGAATATTAGAGCAGAAAGTCCTAAGAATTTTTCATTTCTGCGGTACAGGGCATGAAGAGTACTTTCATATTTTTCTTTTTTAATCATATTATTCTCCCAGGTCTTGAATCAGGTTTTATACATTAATCTATTATAATAGTTTAATCCAGCTTATTAATAAATTATTTTATATAAATTCCACCTGCCAGCCATAGATTAAAATTAATTAATCATTTTAGTATTCTACCAGCACCTTCTCTGCTATTTTTGCTGCTTTTTCTCGCTTTTTAGAGAATTTCTCAAAAAATACCCTTACCAGATCCCGGGTCATGCTTTTACATTCACCACACATCATAGTACCATTTTTACATTGGTCATGGATTTCCTGTAATTTTTCATCATTATCCAATAGATGGTAGAGTAACATCTCATAGATTACACATTCTTCTGGCTGACCGCCCTGTTCTTTTTGAACTTTTAGACTCTCTCTACCTCCAGTTTTCCCGACCATAACCTTATTTTCCGCATCTTCTGGAGAGTCTGAGAGGAATATGGCTGTCTTGGGTTGACTACTGGACATTTTACCTCCGGTAAGACCGGTTATAAAGCGGTGATAGGTGGATGATGGTGCCACATAATTATAAGTGGATTTAAATCGATCAGCTATGTCTCTGGTTAAGCGGATATGAGGGTCCTGGTCTGGTCCCACTGGAACCACTGTGGCTTTAGGCCCGCCAAATTCCTCCAGCTGAGGGTGTAATATGTCTGCCACCTGGATTAAGGGTACATAAAGGTGGGCCATATTAGTGGAACCATTAAACCCATAAATAGCTTTCATTTCATTAAAATTAACTTTTTTTGCCAGCTCATAAGCCAGATCCTGCACAGTACGGTTTTTAGATTGGAGGTAAACCCTGACATTGGAAGCTTTAAAGTCCAGGCCCAGAGCCAGGTAATTGGTAATATATTCGGTTATGGCCAATTTTCTGGAGCTTTCAAAGTCTATACCCCGTGCCGAATAAGACTCCATATCTGCAATAGGGATGTAGATATCCGCACCATTTTTCTGATACCAGATTAACTGATCCACGATCATTTTATGCCCGATATGCATTTTACCACTGGGCATCATTCCACTGACAACTGCGAAGTCTTTTTTTTCTCTAAGAGCTTTAATTATGCGTCCGTAATCTCGATGGCCAAATATTATCCCTCGACTCATCAAGAGGTGTGGGTTTTCTAATTCACCCAGCAGGTCCTTGAAGGGTTTAATACCAAACTGCTGGGTGAGTTTTTCATAATCTAAACTGGCTGAACTCCAGGGGTTAATCAAGTAATCACCTTAAATTTTATTTATCATTATTATCATCGGCTATTAGTACCAAAATTTGTCAGGAGTATGTCCTTAGTAAATTCCATTATACCGGGAATTATCCTACTAGGGCCTGATCCATTCCACATTATAATAGGTGATGTCTCCTTCCTCATCCACCACGGCCATTAATAGTTTTTTATTAACACCATGAGCTACCCGTACATAGCTGGAAAAATCCAGAACATTTAAATCATAATTTTCAGATATCACATTAACCAGATAATCGGAGTGGCCTTCACCAGGGGATTTTCCCCGTTCATAAAGTCTAAATTCTGATCCGTACTTAAAACCGGTTTTGACTATATATCCTCTGTTTCTCAGGTCTCTAAATACCAGGTATTTACTGTATAAATCCTTATCCTTGATGATATTGGTCATGTCTTCCCGGGATAGTTCTTTATCATTAGAAAATATAGAAATTTTTTCTTTATCCAGGAGATAGAGAGCTTCAATCAGGGATAATTCTAATTGTTCGTTTTCCATACGCCCGTAATGGCTTTTTTGATTTAATTTTTCTGATTTAGGACTTATTACTGTAACCAGATCATTTGATAACTCTGAACGCATTTAAATTCTCCTTGGTAAGGGGGTTATTTCATTTTCTGGAAATTTTATTCAATAATGGTGTGCCTTAATTTCAGATCCTGTTCCTTTTTACCCAGTAAGGCCATGAATTCAGCTATAAGACCATCCAGGAATAAATGGGTGCTATCTTCAAACATGGTCCCCATAGGTGTCAGGACATCGTAATTACCCTTTAAAGAATTGGAATTATAGTCCCTCCATGGTTCTTTGGTTTTACTTTCCAGATGAATAATCACATCCAGGTACTGGCTCAGGGTGGACTCTCTACTGCCGGTTATGGCAATTACTTTGGCCCCCACATCCCGGGTAGTTTTAGCAGCTAAAGTCACTGTTTTGGTTTCACCAGACCCGGAAATGGCAATAAGGCAGTCTCTTTTTTTTATGGCTGGAGTGGTAACATCTCCCACCACATGCACGGTAAATCCTAAATGCATAAGGCGCATGGCAAAGGCCTTACCCACTAGTTCTGATCTTCCACTCCCTACAATGAATACCGAATCAGCATCAATTATGGTCTCAATCATCAGTGAAACCTGTTCCGGACTAATTTTTTCTATTACTTCCAGAGCATATCTGGTTATCTCTTGGGTGGTTTTTTTAATAATTTCCATGTTATTCACTTATCCTGGTTATTAGGAAATGTATGTTATTAATTTATTCTCGTTATTAGGACTGTATAATCAATAATAATTAAAATTTAAGGATTTAAGCTCTTTTTTTACTAAAAATAAGATGAGTTTCTTATATTATAAACCAGTAATCCTTAATCCTGCTAAACGGGTTTTATTTTTTATATTCAGGGCAATAAGAAGAGGGGTTATTTTTTCCACAATACGTGCATTTTCTAAGGGGCCGCAATCTATGGCCCTTACACCAGGGATTTTCTCAGCAAGTTCCATAACCTTATTTTTTGATTCAACATCATCACCAGATACCAGGCAGTCACATTTTACATCTTCTTTAATATTGGTCAGGCTGGAGGAGCTGATATTATTAAAAGCAGACACAATACTGATTTCTTTTTCTTTTAAAAATTCAGCGGTTCTTTCTGCAGCTGAACCTTCCCATAAATCAACATACCGGGTTGAAGATCCTCCTATACAAGTTTCCAGAGGTACAGTAGCATCCACCAAAATTTTACCTTCCAGATGATCTTTAATGCTTTGAAGGGTTACTTTTTGTGCCTGGAGAGGTACAGTGAGAATTAAAAGATCTCCCTTTTGGGCTGCTTCCTGATTGGTCATCCCCTGTATACATTCCAGCTGTTCTCCTTTTAGCATGTTATGGATAATATTAACGGTGTTTTCAGCTTTTTTAATATCTCTTGAACCTAAAAGCACCTTTTCACCAGCTTTAGCAAATCTTAATGCTAATCCAAAACCCTGATCTCCGGTTCCACCTATTATTGCCACTTTCATCTTCAAACCCCTTTCCCTATTTTAAAACTAAGCCAAATATTTTATTTTTCATCTTATTATTACTTATCTTATCTACGTATCACTTAATATTTACACCTGTAGTTATAACTTCTTTAACCGGGGCTTTAGATAATCCAGGCTTTCTTCAATTTCCGCTTTATTTTTAACTTCTATAGTTAAAATACCCTGGTAATTGATTTTATGCAATTTATTTAGAAGGTTATCAAAGTCTATGTTGCCCTGACCCAGGGCCTGATGATTATCAAAGGACCCATCGTTATCTGAAAGGTGTAAATGGCCTAATGAATCAAAATCAAGCATACTATCTGTGGAAAAACCCATGGTATGGGCATGTCCCACATCCAGGGTCATTGAAACTCCCAGATTATTCACCAGATTATCTAATTCATCCAGGTCTTTAAATAGATATCCTTCCATCCGAGGCATGTTCTCCACACAAATCTGGATACCCCTATCCCAGGCATAGGCGGCACATTCTTCTAATGCCTGGTAATTATTTCTCAGTATCTTATCCTGGAAAACCCGTGCTAAAAAAGGCACCTGTCCGGGATGAACCACCACCACTTCCGCCTCCATAGCATAGGCCCATTCCACCGACTTTTTTACCTGCTCAATAGATGATCTTTGAATGGACTGGTTGGGAGAAGCGATATTGATATCGGATAAAGGTGAATGTACCGATATCTTCAGGGAGTAAGAATCCAGGATATCCACTTCCAGATCGTGGTAGGGATATTCATGAATAATTTCACAGTAATCTACCTGCATACTTTCCAGATAGTTCATAATCTCTTTCCATGGCTCGGGATAAAGAGCTAAGGTGGAAACACCGATTTTCATAGATACTCATCTCTAATAATTTATTCTGGCCTTACCCGGGCTAAAACTGCTTTATTTTTATCAAGGGCGCTTTTAATTATATCTGCCAGCTCCATGTCCTTTTTAATTTTTATAGTGCCTTTTTTACCTACCGTGGCAGTAAAAAGATACTCTTCTCCCACAATAATATCAAAAGCCACTCCTATGGCATCTTTACCAAAGTTAAGTACCATGTAACTACTGGTTATTTCCACTGGTATTTCAAAAATATCCTCTCTTTTTTTGGCTTCCAGAGGCTCGACCCCAATACTGATACCGATTTTCCTTTCCAGTTCCTCAATATTTTTACCCTTTTTACCAATTATCTGAGGGATGTTTTTTTCTTCAATCCATACCTGAGCCCTTTTATCAGATTTAACCACTACCTTAACCGGCCCTCCCCGGATCTTCTTTTTGATTTCCCGTTCTATTTCACGTTCTGCAATTTTCTGTACAGGAGTTTTTACAGGAGTAGAACCAGCACTGGTAACTCCTACATCCATAACAATGGTTTGTTCCCCATAGGTGTAAATTTCATGGGCCAGTTCCCCATTTTCAAAGTCACGAATCTCTATTACCGGTCGGGATAAATCTGCTTCCTGCATACCACTGGGAACTTTAACTGTGAGTTTCACATCATAGATGGCCTTTACTTTTCCCTCATCAATGAAGATGGTAGTATCCACCACCGAAGGAATAACCCCTAATTCTACCCTTCCAATAATTCTCTGAATGGCGTCAATAGGTCGGGTGGCATGGACCACTCCAATCATTCCCACTCCTGCCAGCCTCATATCAGCAAATATCTTAAAATCTCTGCTTTTTCGGAGTTCATCATAGATGGTGTAATCAGGACGCACCAAAAGTAATATGTCTGCAGTTTTCTGCATGTCCTTTTCCAGGGGAGCGTACTGGGTAATTTCATCCCCAACCTGTAGATCACGAGGGGATTCCATGGTTTTAACTATAGTTTTAAGGTCTTTACTGAAAAAATCTGCCACAGCTTGAGCAAAGGTACTCTTACCTGCTCCTGGTGAACCAGAAATAAGTATGCCTTTGGCGGTATCCCTTAAACGCTCCAGAAGTTTTTCAGGTAATTTATAATCATCCAGGGATACCCTGGTTATGGGGCGGACCACGGTAATCTCAAATCCTTCTGAAAAGGGAGGACGGGCAATGGATATCCGGTATTCCCGGAATTGCACCACGGTGGCCCCTTCCATTTCTATTTCAATAAAACTCTTGAAATCGCTTTTAGCCCTTTCTACTATCTCACGGGCCATGGCATGAATATGGGAATGTTTCAAGGGACGGGAACCAATTTTAACCAGTTGTATATTACCAGGGGTACCCTTTTTTGCCATGGGTACCACATTTTCTTTAAGATGCACCGACATGGTTTCTGGATCAAAGTATTTGCTTATTTCCAGTTCCTCATATTCCATAACCTCTGGTCGGATATACACAACATCCAGACCCTGGGCTTTTCCCACTTCTGATTGGACCCGGTCACTGGTTACCAGAACCGCGTCCATTTCCCGTGCTGTGCTGCGGATCATAGCATCTATTTCCCCTCCTCGAGATAGAGATATCTCTTCTAAGGTAGGCCGGCGTCCCACAAAGGTGATGCTGATAACATGATCTTTATGCAGTTTTTGTAAATTTTTAAGTTCTACCAGACCATTAAATCCGGTCTCCCTTCCACGATTGGCCTGATATTCCAGTTCAGATACCACTGCTTCAGGTACAATAACCTCACTTCCTCTGAATTCTTCTTCCTGAACGATGCTGGTGATTCGCCCATCCACAATTACACTGGTATCTGGCACAATTTTCATTTAACTCTCCCCATATATTTTTTCAGGCTCAAAAACTTTTTTGCCAATGGTTTTCAAATCATCTGAATCCAATTTCCTGTAAAAACAGGAGTAATAACCGGTATGGCAGGCCCCACCTTTTTGTTCTACCTTTAAAACCACCGCGTCCTCATCGCAGTCTACCAAAACTTCATGCACTATTTGCACGTGCCCTGAACTTTCACCCTTCAGCCACAACTTTTCCCTAGAAGTACTCCAGTAATGGGCTTTTTTTGTTTTTAAAGTTTTTTCCAGAGCTTCTTCATTCATGTAAGCAACCATGAGTACCTGGGAGGTTTTTATGTCCTGTGATATGGCTATTATTAAATTCTGGCCATTGATTTTGTGCTTGAAATTTAATGAAATCTTAACATCTCCTCTGTATATAATAATATGACTGGTATTAACATAAAAATTTATATTAAAACCGGGTTCTTTTAGATAAATGGTATTTTAAGTGAAAATAAAAGGATATTAAAACCTGGTTCAGGATCTAATATACTCCAATAATTCTTTTTCATTAACCAGTTCCTGATTTCCAGTTTGCATGTCTTTTATAGTTAATTTTCCTTCTTCAAGGTCTCTTTCACCTACCAGGACCACTTTTTTAACCCCTAGATTATCGGCATAGGATAGTAATTTTTTAAGTTTCCTCCTCCCCAGGTCCACTTCCGTGGCTATACCCTCATACCGTAATTTTTGGGCGATTTCAAATGCAGCCCCCCTGGTTTTAGGGCTTATTGGTGCTACAAATATGTCTGCAGCTACTTTAAGATTTAAATCTTTCTTTTGTGATATTAAAGCAGCCATCAAGCGGTCAAATCCGAAGGCAAAACCAGTTGATTCAATTTTTTCCCCACCAAAGGTCTCAATAATGTTATAGGTTCCACCTCCACAAATCTGCTTCTGGGCCCCCAGGGAGGGTACATATATCTCAAATACCATACCCGAATAGTAGTCCAGACCCCGGGCAATACCCAGGTTAAGGACATAATCATCCATCTGGAACATGGCCAGAGTTTCCAGTAATTCTTCCAGCTGATTTAAGGCCTTAAGAGATTTATCTCTACTTTTTAGTACTTCCTTTACCTCATCCAGGATGGCAGGACCACCCTTCATTTCTATAATATTTAAAAGGATTTCACAGGTAGGGGTATCTATTTCCACTTCTTGGAGGAATTCCTGGAGGAATTCCGGGTCTCCTTTATCAATTAATCCCATAATATGATCCTGGGTTTTTCCAGGGATATTTTTTTCATCCAGTATTCCTCTTAATATTCCCAGATGTCCCAGGTGTATTTCAAAACCTTCTAATTCTAGTTCCTTAAGAGAATGGGAAGCCATAGCTATTATTTCAGCATCTGCTTCTGGTGATTTTCCTCCAATCATTTCACAACCAAATTGCCAGAATTGCCGGAATCTCCCGGCCTGTGGCCTTTCATATCTGAAACAGCTCCCATAATAATACATTTTTATTGGTTTAGGGCTTTTTTGCATGTGGGCCATATATAAACGTGCTACCGGTGCAGTTAATTCGGGTCTAAGGGCCAGTTCCCTATCTCCTTTATCTTTAAAATTATAGAGCTGGTCTACAATTTCTTCACCGGATTTCTGGGTAAATAAAGATAAATTCTCAAAAATCGGGGTTTTAATTTCCTGATAAGCGTAATTTTCAAATATTCTTTTTAAGGTGCTGGCCACCACTTTGCGCTGTTTCATCTCTTCAAAGAGGAAGTCTCTAGTTCCTCGAGGTCTTGATAGTTCCATTCTATTGCTCCCGCAGGGTTTGATTATAAAAATTAATTTGTATATATATTTTTATTTAAAATTAATTTGTATTCTATTTTGTTATATCTGAACTGTTATGATTACTTCTTCTTAGATATTCTCCATTCTGGAGCTAATTAATACGATTTTTTATAGAGTTATTTCTATCAATCAAAATGATATTATTTCCTTAATTAAATTCAGGATATGAGTATTATTATTAAGAAAAAAAATTTACTTATAATCAGATTTAACTTCAATATTATTCATAATAGGCTGTGAGTTCGTATTTTTTCGATTCTATTTACAGAATAAAAATCATTTCAACCATAATTTTAATATTTTAAGTTTATTCATAGTATTTAAGATATTCCTGGAGCATCTGAGGAAATGACTTGGCATGTAAAAATCTCAAGCCCAACCGTTCTGCCCAGACTTTGATACCCTCATCAGCAGCCACCACCCCGGCCCCTAATTCTTTGGCCAGTAAAAGCACATCCAGATCAGGGGCACTGTCCAGGGTTCCTTTCCTTAAGGCGGCCCGGTATTTTTTTCTAAAATCTTTTATAGCTTTTCCTATGATTTCCATTTCAATTTTATTTTTCTCTTCACCCCGGGACATCATAACCATGGATTCCACTGCAGCCTGCCACATGGCACTTTCTGATATTTTCATACCTTTATTCATCCTCTCCCGCATGTCCTGTACATATTCAAAGAATATCTCTGAAGGAATCTGGGTATCATATCTATTAGGGGTTTTCTTAACAATCCAGGTTTCTGCTTTTATCATTATATCCTCAGGGCACTCATAACGAGCCATATAATCTGAGAATTCTTTATAAGTTACCGGGGGCATATGGCAACTTATATTCAGTTTAATCCGGGAACGGGCAATTAAATCAATCAGGTAATTTACCGACTGGTTAAGTTCCCCATCACCTAAATCATCCCGTAACTGGTTATCAGTAAAAGCAGTAGTATCCAGAATAAACCTTTGCTTGGCAAACATTTCATACATCTCCCTAACCCCAGAATCACATATTAAAATAATCGATTATTAAATACACTCCACTTAAATTTGGAATATTATAAATTCCTTTTTTTATAAGGTGATATTATAATAACTTTTATCTTGAAATATACTAATATAATTATGGTTAAAGATTAACAGGGATAGTATCACTAAAGGAACAATCTCAAACTAAATGATTAAATTAATTCAGGCACCACCGGGAATAATCCCGGAAATATATATTAACTTTGCATGAGTACGGAATTAGGGTTTTAATTATTAAAAAATACTTTTACGAGTTTTTATTTAAGGTGAAAAATTGATTACAGGAAAAACTAAGATAATAGGCCTTTTTGGAGACCCGGTAGGTCACAGTTTTTCTCCAGCCATGCATAATGCGGCTTTTAGATATAAAGGCCTGGATTATGTATATGTACCCTTTAATGTAAAAGCTGAATTTTTAAAAGAGGCCACCCAGGGTGCTTCTGCTCTAAATCTCAGGGGATATAATGTCACCATCCCCCATAAAACCAGAATAATAGACTACCTTCTAGAGGTGGACCCTACTGCGGCTTTAATTGGAGCGGTTAATACTGTTAAAATCCAGGACGGTTTAAGTAAGGGTTATAATACTGATGGTATAGGGGCAATTAGGGCTATTGAAGAAATAACTTCTATTTCTAATAAAAAAGTGATTATACTGGGTGCTGGTGGAGCTTCTCGAGCTGTTTCATTCCAGTTACTATCCTCCTATGAGGTGGAGTTACTGATACTAAACCGGACCCCTGAAAAAGCATTTGAACTTAAATGTGACCTGGAAAATAATCTAAAAACCACTTTATCTGCCGGTGGATTTGAACTTCTGGATAAGGAAATAGATTCAGCAGATATTTTAATTAATACCACCCCCCGGGGCATGCACCCCCATGAAGATGATGAACCTATATTAAAGGCCCAGGGGATCCCCCACAATATGGTGGTTAATGACCTGGTATATAATCCTCTGGAAACAGGACTTATAAAAGAGGCCACTAAGGCCGGTGCTACCACTATTTCTGGTTTAAAGATGTTGCTTTATCAGGGAGTAGAAGCATTCAAGATATGGACCGGTCAGGAACCACCGGCCGATATTATGGAAAAAGCGTTATATGATTTTTTATAATCAAAATTATGCCATAATCTAATTTTTCAGTCATAGATACATCATGATTAATTAAAATAAGGGATATAATCTAATTTTTTAGTCATAGATACATCTTCATCCGGATCATATCTCTACGGCACTATCGATTTTTCAAGTGATATGTTAAATTTTTGAATAAATCCTTGATTTTTATTTCTTTTTTCATGATTTTATGTGCTTTTTTGAAAAACGATGAACTTTTTATTATGAGTTTTCCAGTGATTTTATATTATTTCCACCCTCAATATCATAAAAAAGATGGATTTTGGGGTTTTTTTACTTGAAAAAGATGATTGTTAACGCTAAAACAATTAGTGGTGGTGTTTTAAAGTGGTTTTCTTTAGAATAGTTCTTAGAAATTTATTTTTAATATTTAATCGTGGTTTAGGAATGGTGTGAATTTTAAGAACAAATATTGGTAGAAAACCGTATATTCCTCTACATTCCATGATAATTGAAATAATGCTTAAAATAGGATATTTAATGCGAGGAGAAATTATATGGGATAAATCTGCAAGTGCAGGTTCTTCTACAGCATGGGGTAGCTGGCAATCTGCTTCTAATCCAGTTTTAAGAGATGTTCATGAATATATTTTAGTTTTTTGTAAAGAATCATTTTCAAGAAAGAAGGATAAAAATAAACAAAATACAATAGAGAGATGGATTCTTAGAATGGACAAAAAGTATTTGGAGTTTTCCCACTGTATCTGCAAAAAAAATAGGACATCCAGCACCATTTCCTATAGAATTACCGCATAGATTGATTCAATTATATACATTTAAGGATGAAATAGTTTTAGATCCGTTTTGTGGAAGTGGGACAACATGTCTTGCAGCTTTAAAGGATGGAAGGCATTATTTTGGTTATGATATAAAAGAAGAATATGTTAGATTGTCTGAAAAGCGATTATCTGATTTTAAGAACCAAAAAACATTAATATAGGCAGATGAGGATAGCCTAGTCAGGTAAGGCGCGGGCCTTGAGAGCCCGTGGAGCTTTGCTCCTCCAGGGTTCAAATCCCTGTCCCGGCGTTTTATTCATCCTATCAAACCCTTTACAGTTTATCATTTCCTATTTTTATAATAATATTACCTGGTTCAAATATTGATATGAATTTAGGAGATTTTTTAATTAAATTTAAACCTTAAATCAAAAGAATGAAAATTTTGTAAATCCGCTTGGTGTTATTGAACCGGGTGGCTCTAAGTCCTCAAGATCAGAAGTTAATTATTAGATAGGTGAATTAAAGGTGTTCTCCACCAGAAATTACATATTTATAAAGGTGATGGGAGGATAATACGAAGTGAAGCATTGATTCTGTGTATTCTCTGGCTGCATCTACATCACTTAAATCATAATCCTTAAGGCGCATTGCTTTATCAAACTTTTTTTTAACCTCTTCTTCAACAATACTTTTCAGGAATTCTATCGTTTCGGTGGGATCTCCTTTCTCTATGTCCTTTTCTGCTTTAGGCACTACTGGTCCCCAATCTAAACCGGCTGGTTTAAGCCCAGTATAGGGTGCTCCTTCGCCTTCACGGTGCAAACGTACCGCAGTTTCAAAGAACCAAAGATCAGCAACTTCTGCAGCATCCTGCCCTAACCTTCTCGCTTTAAGAGTTTTATTAAATCCCTGAATTAATTCATCTTCTGCCTTTTTAGATACAAATGGCAGGACATAATATACATTCCCTTTTTCTAAAGCCTTTTTACATGCAGAAACTACAGGACCATCCATTGTATCACAGTGTGGAGCCATATCACATCACCTATCCTTACATATTATTTATCTATTAAAAAACTTGAGTTTAATCTTTAAACTATCCTTATACATCTTTATATAATATTTCTGAATGCTTTTCTTCTATTTCATTGGCTAATTGATCTAATTTTTCTATATCTTCATTGGTTGGTAGTCCTTTGATGATAACGGGTTCCAAAAGGTCGATTTTTAAGTTAGTTAACATGTTGGTAATTTGATCCACCATCGTTCCACCCCAACCATAAGAACCTATCACTGATGCAAACTTCAACTTTGGTTTTAACACATTGGCCAGATATGTGGCGGAGACCACCACGGGATGTGGACCTATAAGTACGGTTGGTGAGGCGATTATTATGGTGGTGGCATCTACAAGTGCTTCTGCCAATTCACCAACATCGGTGCGGCTTAAGTTAAAAGGCCTTACTCCTATGCCTTTTTCAATCAGGAGATCAACTAAATAATCCACCATTATTCGTGTACTACCATGCATGGATACGTAAGGTATGACCACCGTATTCTCTGTTTTATCTGAAATCCATTCATGGTAAGCGTTTATGATGAATTCCGGATCCTGATGTATGGGCCCGTGACTGGGGGCGATTAAATCAACTTGATACGGTAATATTTTTTCCATATTTCCTTTGATCAAGGTGCGGAAGGGCATCATTATCTCTGCATAATATCTTTTGGCTGCAGAGTAGACCTTACACCTGTCCTGAACGTATAAATCGCTACTAGCAAGATGAGATCCAAAAAAATCACAGGAAAACAGAATATTTTCTTCCTGCAGGTAAGTGACCATGGTCTCCGGCCAATGGACCCAGGGAGTGTAAATAAATTCTAAAGTCTTATTTCCTAAAGAAAGGGTTTCACCATCCTCTACGGTTTTAAATCTATTTTCCGGTATTAAATGTAATTCCATAAGCAGATCTTTACACCTAGGATTAGTAACCACCATGGAGTCGGGGAAAAGTTCCAATATGGTGTTAATGGAACCAGAATGATCCTGTTCAGCATGGTTACAGATAACATAGTGTATTGGTAGTCCAATTTTTTCCAGGTTATCGATCAAATCTTGGGTTTTGGTGGGATCAACGGTGTCTATTAAAGCATTTTTTCCATCACCCATTATTAAATAAGAATTATAACTGGTCCCGTCAGGGAGGGGTATAAGCTCATCAAACAACATCCTATCCCAATCTATTGCCCCTACTGACCATATTCCTGATTTTATTTCTTTATGTGTCATGTTATCCCTTTTTATAATCTGTTTACAGTAAAGAAGACCCGAATTATGTTTTGTTGGATGAAATATTTAAAATTATTGGTTCTAGAGGCTCTGTCAAAAACTTGGGGGTTGATTGTCGAAAACTTTTTTCTGATACTGAATTTTTTTTCTGATGTTTATTCGTGACATTGCAGCATTTTTAATCTTCATTAGCTTCTTAACACTTTTAGGAAAGGTTTTTTGAAAGATATTTTCTATTTTGTTAGATGTTCGCTGGATATTTTTATCATCTAAGAACGCGAAGAAAGTTTTAAAGTCATCAAATCAGAAATACCTTCATATGAGACATGCTTCACCCTTAAAATCTGATAAATAGGGTTTAATGCACTGAAAAATTCTGTTTTCATGTTTTCCCAGAATTCACGGCTCTCTTCATGTGGTTCACAGCATATGGGGTAGATATACCTGCCGATTTTAACACTGCCCAAGTTTTTCTTGTAATAAGTGTTATACCCATTGTGATTCATCCCTGAGCCATAATCGGGGTACAAAGGCGGTTGGGTTCTTCGGAAAACGCCTTTTGATGTGTATTCATAATCGTTGTTGTAGTTCTCAAAAGCTGAGAAAAATGAATCTTGAAAACTCTGATTTTCAAGTTTACAAATCTCCGATTTGTAATTCTTTTTCCGAAAAATTTATTAGAGTTTGAATCTAAACATACCATTGTTAAAACCAAGGATATGTTGTCTTTTATAAGCTATAAAACTTCTGGAAGACCCTTATCCTAAAAAATAAGACTCATAAAATCAATCACTAAAAAAATCTACTGTGCCACTAATTTCATATAATCTTACTGGAAATGGCAGGTGGCATTATATGGATACCATGGATCAGGATGAATTATTCAAGATAGCATTCAATAAAGTGAATGATATTATTACCATAATTGAAATTAAAGAGGATGGTAGTGCTGGTAATTTTATAAAAGTAAATGATGTGGCAGTAAAGAAACTGGGATATTCTCCTGAAGAATTTTCACATATGGGGCCTAAAGATATCGGGTCCACACCTCTTGAAAATAAAAAAAAGATTAGAGAACTTATCACACAGGGAAGAGTCTCTTTTCAGAGAAATTATTTTACTAAAGATGGCAAAAGTATTCCGGTGGAGATCAATTCCCATATTATTAATTTAAAAACTAAAAAAGCAGCCTTATCTGTGGCCAGAGATATCAGTGACCCCCAAGAAAGTGAAGAACGACTCAAAGATTTTTTTGACAATGCTACGGATCTTATTCAAATGGTAAATTCTGATGGAACTTTTTTATATGTTAATGAAGCATGGAAAGATGTTTTGGGCTATCAAGATAATGAAATTGAAAATCTGAACATATTTGATGTGATTCATCCAGAACACTTAGAACACTGTCGGGATACTTTTGAGAAGGTTTTTAACGGGCATAAGATTAATGAAATTGAAACTGGATTTAAAACTAAAAATGGCCAGGGAGTTGTACTTGAGGGTAATATAAATCCTAAAATAGATGATAATGGTAAAGTAGTTTATACCCGAGCTATTTTCAGGGATGTTACCGAAAGGAAACATTATGAGATGGAAATTGAAAGATTGGCTAGCATTGTAGAGTCTTCTGGGGATGCTATAGTGGGCTATGAGATGGATGGAACGATTTTTAACTGGAATTCAGGTGCTGAAAAATTATATGGATACTCTTATGATGAAATAATAGGCAAAAATGTTTCATTACTAATGAAAACAGAAAAATGGGAAGAAAATCTAAAAAATATTGAAAAAATTAAAAAGGGGGATGTGGTTTCTCATTTTGAGACCACTCGCTTTAGAAAAGATGGATCATTATTTGAAGCTTCTATATCTTTATCTCCTATTAAAAATTCACAAGGGGAGATTGTAGGGATTTCTACCATTGCCCGGGATATAACGGAGAGTAAAAAAGCTCAAAAAGCACTAAAAGATAGTGAAGAGAAATACCGAAGAATTGTGGAAAAATTTATACAAAATGCACTGGCTTTGATTGGTGAAATAAATAAGGAATGATTTTTTAATAAATACATTAAAATGTAGTAATCCTTATTAATAATCACGAACAAATAATTATATTATATTTATTATAACCATATTATTTCTAAAAAACATTTCATCATTTACTTTATTAATACCTCTTTAATTCTTTATTATTCTTTAATTGGGAATAATAAATCCTGGATTCAATATAAAATAGTATAATAATACCTTTTTACAGTTTAAGGGGATTATATTAATAAGAAAAAGATAAACTGTGGGAGTAATATAATTAGGTATTTATAGTATAATATTAAAATAAGTTTATGTTAGTAAAACATTTTTTTATCTAGCCAAAGAACTTATTTAAAATTTATTAATTTATTAATTATAAAAAACTTAATAGAGTATTAATTTATGGAGGCACTCGAAAATTTATGAAAACTACCATTAAAGCATCTAATTCAGAAGATTCAGTTGCTTATGAAACTTCAGAAGATATCGAGGTACCTGATAGGCTTGTTGACCAGATAATTGGTCAGGAAGAAGCTGTGGAAACCATTAAAAAGGCGGCCAGGCAGCGTAGAAATGTACTGCTTATTGGTGAGCCTGGTGTTGGTAAATCTATGTTAGCACAATCTATGGCTGAATTACTTCCTCCTGAAGAATTACAAGATATACTGGTTTATCCTAATTTAGAAGATTCTAATAATCCTTTAATAGGAGCACTACCTGCAGGGGAAGGAAAACAAATTGTCATGAACCATAAGGCAAAATCTAAAGGTCAGGAAGAAAAGAAAAATATGTTTATGATCCTGATTATTGGTTTAATCCTGGTAATTGGTTTCATGCTCCAGCAATATTTTGTGGCAATTATTGCAGCAGGGATAGTATTTATGGCCCTAAATCAAATGAGGCCTAAAACCACGGTTATGGTTCCTAAATTACTGGTAAATAATGAGAATAAAAAAATAGCTCCTTTTATAGATGCTACTGGAGCTCATGCCGGTGCTTTACTGGGTGATGTAAGACACGATCCTTACCAATCTGGAGGGCTGGGAACCCCGGCCCATGAAAGAGTGGAGTCTGGAATGATTCACCGTTCTCACAATGGAGTTCTCTATATAGATGAAATTGGAACCATGAAAATGAGGACCCAGCAGGAACTATTAACTGCCATGCAGGAAGGACTGTACTCCATAACGGGACAGAGTGAAACCAGCAGTGGTGCTATGGTAAGATCTCAGGCAGTTCCCTGTGATTTTGTACTGGTTGCATCTGGAAATATTCAGGTCCTGGAAGGAATGCATATTGCCCTTAGATCCAGGATCAGGGGTTATGGTTACGAAGTTTTCATGAAAGACAGTATGCAGGATACTCCAGAAAATAGACAGAAACTGGTTCAGTTCGTGGCCCAGGAAGTCACAAAAGATGGTAGAATACCTCACTTTTCAAAAGAAGCCATGGATGAGATAATACTGGAAGCACAAAGAAGAGCCGGTAAAAAAGATTCTTTAACTCTCAAATTAAGAGATTTAGGTGGTTTAGTTCGTGCTGCAGGAGATATTGCTAAAGGAGAAGCTGCAGATTATGTAACCATGGATCATGTGGTCAAATCTAAAAAACTTGCTAGAACTCTGGAACAGCAAATCGCTGATAGATACATAGTTCAAAAGAAAAAGTACAGGGTATTCCGATCTGAGGGTGGTCAAATTGGCAGTGTTAATGGGTTAGCCATAATAGGGGATAGGAGTGGTATTTTACTACCTATAGCTGCTGAAGCCGCACCTGCCCAGAGTAAACAAGAAGGTAGAATAATAGCCACCGGTAAACTGGGAGAAATAGCTAAAGAGGCAGTACAAAATGTTTCTGCATTGATTAAAAAACATACCGGAACTGATATATCCAACTATGATATTCACATTCAGTTTTTACAGGCCTATGAAGGTGTGGAAGGAGACAGTGCCAGTGTATCAGTAGCCACGGCAGTGGTATCAGCATTGGAAGAAATTCCAGTGGATCAATCAGTAGCCTTAACTGGTTCTCTAAGTATCAGGGGATATGTATTACCTGTGGGCGGTGTAACTGGCAAAATCGAAGCTGCTGCAGAAGCGGGTATTAAGAAGGTCCTTATACCTAAATCAAATATGCAGGATGTTATGATTGAAAGCCGCTACAAGGATAAAATTGAGATTATTCCCGTGGAAACTCTAAGCGATGTTTTAAAACATGCTTTAATAGGCAAGGGGAAAAAAGGACTGGTAGATCAAATGCAAAAAATCAGTGAAATGGTTCCCCGGGGGATTATTCCCAAACCCTCCACCAACAAGTCTTAAATTTCTAGAGTTAAAAAATATTTAACTCATATTTTTTTTTTTTTTTTTTTTTTTTTTAATAATCCGGTTTTTTTTTTTTTTTGTTTAATTTAAAAGTATTTTTGCGTTTTTTTTTTTTTTTTTGTTTTTTTTTTTAAAAAATATTTTTTTTAATAATTTT
>JAHRFX010000033.1 GCA_019084405.1 Methanobacterium sp. | reverse complement strand
CATTAATTCGTTGCGTCCTTACTTTAAAACTTTCTTCGCGTTCTTAGATGATAAAAATATCCAGCGAACATCTAACAAAATAGAAAATATCTTTCAAAAAACCTTTCCTTAAAGTGTTAAGAGGTTAATGAAGATTAAAAATGGTGCAATGTCGCGAATAAACATTAAAATAGAAATTCAGTATCAGAAAAAAGTTTTCGACAATCAAACCCCCAAGTTTTTGACAGAGCCTTTAAATGTCTGCTTATCAATACCAATATTTAGAGAAAATAGATGGTGAAATTATGGACCAAATGAAGGTAATTATTGCCGATTCAATAAATGAAAAAGGAATTTCCGATCTTAAAGAGGTAGCCGAAGTAACGGTAGCCACATCCATTACTCCAGAAGAACTGGTAAAAGTTATAAAAGAATACGACGCCATTGTAGTTAGAAGCAGAACCAAGGTGACCCGTGAAGTAATTGAAGCCGGTTCTAAACTCAAGGTAATTGCCCGGGCAGGTGTGGGAGTGGATAATGTGGATGTTCAGGCCGCTACAGAGAAAGGCATAATGGTGATTAATGCCCCTGAATCCACCTCAATCACGGTTGCAGAACATTCTATGGGTTTGATGATGTCCCTGGCCCGGAAGATATCCATAGCAGACAAATCAGTTAAATCAGGACAATGGGAAAAAAGTAAATTTATGGGGATTGAATTAAATAATAAGACCCTGGGTATTGTGGGAATGGGTAGAATAGGTTCCCAGGTGGTTATAAGGGCAAAAGCATTTAACATGGAAATTATGGTTTATGACCCGTATATCAGTAAAGAAGCCGGGGCCGAAATGGGGGTAAGTGTGGTTGATCTGGAAACCCTGCTTAAAGAATCTGATGTGATTACCATTCACGTACCATTAACTCCTGAAACCAGACACTTAATCTCCACTAAAGAAATGGAAATAATGAAAAACACCGCTTTTATTATCAACTGCGCTAGAGGAGGAATTGTTGATGAAGATGCCCTTTATTATGCTTTAAAAAATGACATAATAGGTGGAGCCGCCCTGGATGTATTTGAAAGTGAACCACCTGAAAAAAGTCCGCTTTTAGAATTGGATAATCTGCTGGCCACCCCTCACATTGGTGCTTCCACTGCAGAAGCCCAGCGAGATGCAGCTTTGATTGTAGCCAATGAAATAATTACTGTTTTCAAGGGAGATTCACCACACAATGTATTGAATATGCCGGTGATGGATTCTAAGAATTTCAAAATTATGAAGCCCTATCTGGATCTTTCTGAGAAAATGGGAAGCTTTATGGAACAGGCCACTTCAGGACACATAAAAAAAATGGATGTTACCTACTGTGGTGAACTATCAGAAATGCCCCAGCAAGATATTTTAACCCGGACCATACTGCAGGGTATTTTAAACCCCATACTAACCGAACCAGTAAATCTGGTTAATGCACCTTCCATAGCTCAAAGTAGGGGAATAGTAGTTACCGAAGGTAAACGCTCTGAATCAGAAGGTTACAAATGTATTATTAAGTTAGAAATCAAGACCGATAAGGATGAATTCTCTTTAGATGGGACTTATGTGGATGAACCAAAAATCATTAAAATCAATAATTACTGGGTAGATGTGAAACCAGAAGGAACCATGGTTATTGCCAAGTATCAGGATCTTCCGGGAACCATAGGTGCAATTGGGACCAAACTGGGAGAGCATGAAATTAACATTGCCACCATGCAAGTAGGGCGCAGAGAAGTAGGTGGAGAAGCAATAATGGTCCTGAAAGTCGACCAAAGCGTCCCCCAGAGCGTAATTGATGAAGTAAAAAAAATGGACCATGTGGAAGATGCCGTGGCCCTGGAATTTTAATTAATAATTTAAAAATTCCAATACTTATTTTTTTTAAAGATTTATCAATCTAATATGGTTTAAACTTGTTATAAATCCTTTTTTTATTAATTACAGCTTAATATATATTTTAATAGTTTATGTGCTAGTAATTTATGATTATATTTGATAATAATCATCATAGAATCCTATTAAAATTAAACCACGTTAAAATCAGTTATTTCACCAAAGGTATTATAAGCTACCATACTCTCCAGAGTATATGGTTGGGCAATTATCAAATGAAAAAATCCATTTTTAGAAAAAAAGATTAAATCCGCCCCAGACGGATGAGCTGAAAAACCAGGATGGGAGTGCACTGATCCAACCGCTCCGGACAGGGGAGGTAGCATGAAAATCTTCATAACTGCACCTTCATTAGATGTTTCTCCAGGTAGAAAAATTAATCCATCAATATGTAAAACTTCATTTCTAATTTTACCTGCCAAAAGGGCTACAAATTCTCTGGGGGCAGTTTTTTGTGAAATCTGAATAATTTCATCCACAACCTCCTGGTCTAATTGAACTTCACTGAATTTTTGTTTATTGTTGCCAAAAATAAAGCTGAGTAGCCGGTCCAGTATTCCCATGGTAGTACCTGAATAATTTTTTAAATTAATTAAATTTAGTGTAATAACATAATTGTATTATAATTTTAGGATGGGGATTACAACTCCATTTCCTGGAAAAAATCCTGATTAAATATAGGGAGATCCCAATCAGTTATAATTTTTTTCCGGGTGGTTAAAACATCCTTTTTGTGGAGGGGGTTGTATCCTTTAATTTCTATTTCTCCCTTATAAATCCCTACCCCTCTTCTTTGCCAGGCCGGTACTTCCGATATATTTATTCCCCTTTCAAATAATAAATCATGTATTTGGGAACTTTTTAGGCCCTTTAATTGGTTCATGGCCTGATTTTTATCCATTTCATCCCTCAAGGTCCAGTAAGCGTATCCATTAAGACAATTTCTCCAGGATTCATCCTGCCGAGATTTGAAGTAGTTCATTACCATCTCTGAAGAGAGGGGAATCACACGTGAATCAAAAGAAACTGTATTTAAAACTCTCGATTTTCCAGAGTTGCATTCTTCTGATTTTAATAAGTTTTTATTAAAGTTATGTAAGAATGAAGTGGCAGAAAAGCTGGCAAACACAGAATCCATTTTTTCAACCCGGCCGGAAAATGGAACATGATCCATTAATATGTTGAATTCATCAGAAAAGGTATAGATAAATGATGGGCTGAATTCTCGCATAATGTATATGGCGGTATTGACCATGGCATCTACAAATAGAGAGTCATATGGTTTTTCCAGGCCACATTCCTTAGAAAGCATGTAAAAACTCCTTCCATCCAGCCTTAAAACCAATTTAGACCCGCAAGGTACCTTTAAGTTAGAAAAAATTTCACATTCTTTCATAGAACACTAGTTCCTGCCATAATTTAGTTATTTTAAATTAATAAAATGCCTGAAAATATTTTCAGGTAAATTGATAAAGATATGCTTTAATCTGATTGGGATTTAGTATAAATAAAAAAATACTGGTATTTAAATTAAGTACCCACCATAAAATTTTCATTCAAACTCTTAAGCAATTTTATAGCAGAATATGCGGCTAAAACACTTGTTTTAGGATTCATAGAACATCTAATATTCTTGGTGGTGGTTTTAAATTCTCCAAAGTCTCCCTGTACATTAACTTCATGTTCATTTCGATTAACATCAGGATCGACAATGATTTTAACATCCACGTCTATTCCGCAAGCTATACTCAAAGCGGCAGCTACATTAATGTTTACTGGAAATTTTTGTACAGCCTCTGATGCTTTGCCATCGTATAGTATCTGTTTTACATCAGTTTCAATACCCAGTGATCGGGGAGGCTTTCTGGTTATGAGAGTCGCTTTATTTATATGGCCAATGGAAGCAGCCTTAATACCATCCAGCCCAACTATGGCTCCTGAGGGGGCGTAAATTTTTGCATTATTTTCTTTGGCTTTTGTAATAAGCTCCTCTTTAAGATTTTGATCCATTAATGCTCCTATACTCATAATTATAACATTTTTACCCTTTTCCAGTACAAGAGGTACAATTTCACGTACAGCCATAGGGGATGCGGATTCAATTACTACATCCACCTGTTCCAGCATATCTTCCAGATTTAAAACTACTTTGCCATTGATTTGTGAAGCTAAATTTTCCGCCCTTTCCAGATCACGATCAAAGAAATATCCAAGTTTGACACCCAGTTTACCCTCTAAGGCAAAATTGGTAATGATATTCGCAATGGCCCCACAGCCCACTATTCCCACTATCATGAAATCACTGTTTAAGATGCATAATTAATATAAAAATTAAGTTTTAGAAAAAATAAGTGGATGAAAAAATTATATAAAATACTATTATAATGGATTCGGTGCTTTTTCAACCATTTCAGAGGATATGAGTAATATATCACCTACCGCCTGGACCCTATCATAAGCGATATCCATTACACCTTCTTCTTTTAGTGGTCTGATTTCATCTGTTTCGGGAACTATCCTGATGCTGGTTCTAATTACTTCTTTAAGACCCACATTTTTCTTATCCATTTTCATGGCCTTGACTTTGAGATTGGATACTCTACCCTTTTTAATATTCAACACCACATCCTGTACTCTTCCCACATATTTTCCTTTAATTGTGTATATATCTAAACCATAGAGATTGGACAGCTCAACCATTTTTACACCACCAAATTTTTAGGTAATTGATTCTCCTGGGGAAAATATTAACCATTAAAATCTTTATTATAAGATATTTTATCATTTAATACTTTAAATACTTTAGTATTGAAAATAGCAATTTATTTCCAGCAATATAATAAATTATGGTAAGCTAATATAATTAGAATATCATAAGATTGAATAATGGGCATTTCTTCACGTAAAGGTATGCTATTAAAATAATTTTATTTTAAAAATAATAAAAAGGTGAGAACATGTGGGATACCAGTCAGGATTACCGGCTCCAGGTAGCAGAAAAATCTATTGAATTATTTTTAAGGACTATTGAAGGTAGAAATTTTAAAGGACACTGGAATAAAAAAATGGCCCGGGATACTGCCCATGAAATGGCCCGTGAATTAAAATATTTATCTTATTCTTATATGGAACCAGAGGCCATTGCAAAATCACCTCAAATAGTTGCCCTTGAAGAACAGGCGCATTTCATAATTAAGTATATGGGGGGCGAAAAATGGAAAGTGAAATTTCTGGATCAGGCCACCCGTGCTGAGAAGGAAAAATTAGAAGAGAATATTGCAAAGGTTAGTTTTTTCTTTAATACGATTCTGGGACTTAAAAAACGTATCATGCTGGGAAAAATCAAGGACCCCATTATAGGAATAGATATTAAGGTGGGGGAAATTATGAGTGTCTCAAAGCACCCCCAGGCCGATAATTTAATTATATGCAATGTAAATTTAGGGGATAAATCAATAACCGTGGTTACTAATGATATGGAAGTACAGGAAAGTAATAGAGTTGCTGTTTCCATGTTACCCCCCAGTACTTTTATGGGTATAACCAGTGATGGAATGTTTTTAGGTGCTGGTGAAGGAATTTTAAAAAATGTTAATGGACCTAAAGGACAAATGCCTCACGGAATACCATTAGAAGCACTTAATGAAGCCCGTAATATAGTTGAAGGATTTTTAAAAGAATAAAGTTGATAAAAGTTATTGTCCTATCTAACTGGTATTGATTACCACCAGTTTGGTGCGGACCATATCTTCCACTGCATATTTTATCCCTTCTTTACCCATTCCACTCATTTTAAATCCACCAAAAGGCATATTATCCGTTCTGAAAGTAGATTGTTTATTTATTATTACCGAACCTGCTTCTATTTCTTTTGCTGCCTGCATAGCATGGTGAATATTACTGGTGAAAATACTGGATTGTAAACCATAAGGTGTGCTATTGGCAATTTTAATGGCTTCATCCACTCCTTTAACCCGGATTATAGGAGAAATGGGGCCAAAGGTTTCTTCACTTACCAGCCTCATGGAAGGGGTAACCTGATCCAGCACGGTGGGGCTGTAATAATTACCATCCCGTTTACCACCACATATCAACTCAGCACCATCAGTTAATGCCTCAAAAACTACTTTTTCCACATTAGAAGCAGCAGTTTCATCAATTAATGGGCCGACATCAGTTTCAAGATCTAATGGATCTCCCATTTTCATTTTTTTGGTTTCTTTCACCATCAGTGCTGAAAACTCATCCGCCACTTTTTCATCAACAATTAACCTTTTTACGCCAATGCAAACCTGTCCCGCATAAAGATAAGAACCTCGAACAGCTCCTTCAACCGCTTTTTCTAAATCAGCGTCTTCTAAGACAATTAAAGGATCATTACCCCCTAACTCTAAAGTGATTTTTTTCATGGATGCCTGCTGGGAAATTAATTTACCAGTTTCTACACTTCCTGTAAAAGAAATTTTATCGATATATTCACTGGTAACCATTTCCTCACCAATTTCACTTCCCCTTTCTGTAACAGCATTAACTGCCCCATCTGGAAAATAAGGATACATGATTTTTAACAGTTTAAGAATAGAAAGAGGTGCCTGGAGTGATGGTTTTAAAATTACAGCATTTTTAGCTGCTAAAGCTGGGGCCAATTTATGGACTGCTAAATTTAAAGGATAGTTGAAGGGAGTTATAGCCCCCACCACCCCTAAAGGTATTTTTAGAGTAAATCCAATAAATCCTTTCCCTCCAATTCCCGCATCCAGGGGAATTGTTTCACCATATATACGTTTAGATTCTTCTGCAGATAATTTTAAAGTTTCAATAGATCGTTTAACTTCATCCCGGGAGGCCCTGATTGGTTTTCCACATTCCAGAGATATTAATCTGGCGAAATCTTTCCATTTTTGAGATAACTCCTGGGCGATATCTTCCAGGGCCAGAGAAATTTTACGGGACGATAAATCATTTAAATCTTTTTTTGCACTATTTGCAGCCATAATAGCTTTTTTTAAATCATCCTTATTTCCAAAAGGCACTTGACCTACTACTTCACCATTAGCAGGGTTAAAAACTTTTATTTTCTCTTTTTTATCCACCATCTTGCCATCAATTATCATCTGCATAATTATTCCTCTTTAGAATAAAGTCGTTAAGGATTTCATAATACTTATATATCAATAATATCTTATAAATGTTTATATTTAACGATATAAAACAATATAACAAAGAATTACAGGCACTGTCAAAAACTTGGGGGTTTTTGGAAATTTGTGTTTAAAAAAAAATTGAACTAAATAAAGAAGAAATAAAGAAAATACGGGAAGAAAAACAAGAAATATTCCATTTATTTGAGAGTAAATCATTTAAAAACGCTAGAAACAAATTCAAGGAAATTTTAAATAAAATTAAAGATTATTCAAAGGTTATTCAATCAATTATCTGCAATTCTTTGACGCTTTACTTTAAAACATTCTTTGCATTCTTAGAAGATGAAAATATCGAACGAACCTCAAACAAAATAGAAAATATCTTTCAAAAAACCCTTCCTAAAAGTGTTAAGATGCTAATGAAGATTAAAAATGGTGCAATGTTACGAATAAACATTAGAATAGAAATTCAAAACCAGAAAAAACTTTTTAGCACTCAACCCCCAAGTTTTTGACAGTGCCGAATTATAACATCACAAAATGATTAATACTAATAACAATAAAAAGGTTAAAAGAAATTCTCTTTAGAACTAATATGAAAAAATAATTTAAAAAAAAAAATAATCAGTAATATTATGTGATTAAAATTTAGTTTTCAGGTCATTAATTTGATTGGTGACGTTTTTAACATCGGTTCTAATAATCTCATCACCTAAACCACTCAGATAGTTCTGATAATATATTGCAGCCACAATCACTATTACTATCATCCCTCCGAAAATAAGGATAAGTTCTGCAGATCCCTGACCTTTTTCATCCATAATGAATTGCATTTTAGCACCTCTAAAATCCTACTAAAAGAATTCCGAATCTTCCAATAATATAAAATATAGCATAGGCTACAATAGCCAGAGGTATGGCAAATTTAACTCCTTTTTTAGCACTTCCATACATAATAATTCCAATTAAGAGTCCGGCTATAATGGAGTGAATAATAATGTAACCTCCCGCTGCCATGGTGGCTGCACCTGCTAATGGGTTTTTTTTACCAACAGACTCCATAAAGGTAGCATAAACTCCAATCATTCCCAGAGCAAATGGAGCAGCGACAATGGCTGCTATTATCAAAAACATGACTGACATCATTACATTAGCCTTTCTTTCCCGTTTTAATGCCAGTACTGCCCTCAAATCTTCAGCCACGGTTTCAATAATATCTGAAAGACTTCCCCCTGCCTTTCTACCTTCCAGTATCATTCTGAAAGTTCTATCCAGGTTTTTAGATTGTAATCGTTCGCCCATAGAAAGAATAGCATCATCGAAAGTTCTTCCGATTTTTATTTCAATTACTGCCCTTTTTAATTCATCAGTAAGTGGTCCGCTCCCATGTTTAGAAACATCCTCCAGAGCCGTCTCTACTCCGACACCGGCCCTTAAAAGGGAAGCAATTTGCCTCAAAAAATCAGGAGTATTCTGTTCAATAGCATCTACCCTTTTTTCCATCATATAAAATACATATCCCCCCATAATGGCCGGTGGAATAAAAAATCCAATTATTCCTGCAATTAAAGCACTTACACCCACCAGTGCTGAAACAAGTACCGCAAGGATACTGATTCCAAAGCTGGTAATTAAAGCTAGAGTAATTACATCAGAAGCTTTTACATACATTCCTGTCCTGATTAAAATTTCTTGAAGCCTTACCAGAAATTTTTCTGGAATGATACTGTCTATAGCACCGGAAACCGGAGATAATATTTTGGGGATTGCAGCCAATTCATACACCTAAATCTATTCTATAATAAATATTATGTTATTAAGTTATTTATATATACGGGTTATCAAATGCAATTGCAAAAAAATACAAGCCAATAGTTAATAGTTTTAATTCCAGTAGGATTTAATCATTGTATCACCGAAGGGAGTTTAGATAATTTACGTGCTTTATTTTTTATTAAAACTATATCCTCTATCCTCACGCCCCATTCACCCTCCAAATATATTCCCGGTTCTATGGTAATCACCATGTTTTTTTCCAGAGTTATTTCTTCCCGGGAGGATATGGAAGGTTTTTCATGAACTTCCAAACCTACTCCATGTCCAGTTGAGTGAATAAAATTATCTCCATACCCATAATCTTTTATGACGTCCCGGGCAACTTTATCTATTTCACAGGCAGATACTCCTGGTTTTATTGATTTAATTGTTTCTTTTTGTGCTTCCAGGCAAATGTTTAATACTTCTTCCTGTTTTTCAGTTTCAACCCGGGTACGGGTGCAATCAGATGAGTAATTTTCCCAAACAGCACCCCAGTCAATAAGTAATGGATATTCCAGTTTATTGGATGTGGGATGAGCATGAGGAAGGCTAGATCGTGACCCACTAGCAACTATGGTTTCAAATGCTTCATTTTGAGAACCATTAATTCTCATTAAATATTCAAGCTCCGCTGCCAGTTCCCATTCCTTTTTTTTAAATTCTAATTGATTAAATGATTTTTCAGCAATAGAAATGGATTTTTTTATGGAATTGATCTCATCTGAAGTTTTTATCATACGGGATCTTTCAATTACATCATTTATTTCCATATCAAAATTATTTTTTATTTTATTATAAAATCCAATTTTCATGGATTCCTCAATTCCCAATTTGGCAAATTTTTGATGTTTAATTATATTTTTCAATTCTTTTAATGACTCAAATTCCTGAAAAGGAATTCGAGAAGTTTTACTGGCTTCTTCACCATCCATTTTAGATACCAGTAACAAAGGATCATCTTTTAGAACTAAAATTGAAAAGCCTGAAGGTTTAAAGCCACTTATATAAAATATATTTTCTTCTTTTAATAGCAGCATGGCAGGGATTTCTTCTTTAAGCATCTCATCTAAAACTTTATTGACTCTATCCATTGAAATAGAACTCCTTTTTATGAATAATCCTATTCAAATTAGTTTGAATATATATTTTGGTTTATAATTAGTTGTTTTTGAATTAAATTTTTTAATTTAAGATGTGTTTTTTCAGGTATTTTTCGCTCCACTGGCTGAGGAATATAGCCAAAGTCAGGGTCCTGGAAATCTATATCATCGAATTTGATTGGTTTTTCATATCGCGGTATGAAATGCCAATGCACTTCTGGTTTTGGATTTTTATAGCGATAAGCAGAGTTTTTAAAGCAACTCCAATTGAATAAAGTAGGATTAAGAGTTTTTGAAACTGTTTTTTCAAGCATGATTACTAATTCTCCAAAATCAATCCATTCGTCTTTTTTTAGTTGTTTTAAATCCCTGCAACTTCTTTTTAATGCAACTACACATGTTCCCAGGTATCTTTGAGAAGGTGCCAGGTAAATAATCCAGTTACGGGTTTCATATATTTTTTCACCATAAAAACCTTCCAGGGCACAATATTCACATTGGGTACGCATTAAATCACCACTGATTTTAATAAATGTAATTATTTAAACCATTACATGAAATATCCGAATAATATAATTATATCAATAAATTAATATAAGCATAGTATACAATCAACATGTAATATCTCTAAGGTGTTAATTATGGTTCAAGAAAACTATCTCAGAAAATTTGTGGCACCTGAATTTATTTATGGATCCGGGGCCAGGCTTCTTGCTGGCCGATATGCAAAAAATCTGGCTGCGAAAAAAGTTCTGATTGTAACCGACCCGGAGGTCATGAATCTTAATATCTTAGTTGAACTTGAAGGAGTTTTAATTGAGCAAGGGCTAGAATATGAAATTTACTCCAGTATATCACCAAACTCTCGTGATGAAGAAGTTATGAATGGTTCTGAAGTCTTTAATAGCGAAGAATGTAATTTAATTATTGCCCTGGGCGGTGGAAGCCCCATGGATTGTGCAAAAGGTATTGGAATTGTATCTTCTAATCGAAATCATATACTGGAATTTGAAGGGGTGGATCAGGTCCCATTACCTTCCCCTCCTTTAATATGCATCCCCACCACTGCAGGTACATCTGCTGATGTTTCTCAGTTTGCTATTATTCTAGATTCTATAAAAAAAGTAAAAATTGCAATTATAAGTAAAACCATGGTTCCAGATGTTGCTTTAATTGATCCTTTTACAACTTTAACCATGGATAAAACTTTAACTGCCCATACTGGATTTGATGCGCTGGTACACTCTTTTGAAGCTTATGTTTCTAATGCCAGCTCCCATATTACTAATCTACATGCCCTTGATTCCATAAGACTCATATCCTCCCACATACTACCCACTATAACAGACCTGCAGAATCAACAGTTTAGGTCAAAAATGATGCTGGGTAGTTTAGAAGCAGGATTGGCATTTTCAAATGCGAGTTTAGGTTTAATTCATGCTATGGCTCATAGTTTAGGAGGATTATTAGATTTATCTCATGGAAAATCTAATGCCATACTCATGGAACATGTAATTGATTATAATTTCTCTGAGGTGCCTGAGAAATACCTGAAAATTGCCCGTGCCATGGGAATAGATCAAAATGGACTTAGTTTAGGTGAAAAAAAGGATTCTCTTTTGAATTTCATTAAAAACCTTAAAAAAGAAGCAGGTGTGGATACAAGTCTAAAAAAACTGGGAGTGCGTGAAGAAGACTTTCAATCTCTAGCATTAAAAGCCCTGCAAGACCCCTGTATAGTTACCAATCCTCGCCGACCTTCTGCAGAGGATATTGAGGAGATATACCAGAATGCCTTCTGATGATTACCAGGAATGGGATACCTTACGGGAAAAAATTATTGGATTAGGAGAACATTCCATACAAAAGAGTTATTATCCTAAATTACAGGAACAATTAAAAGAATTAGAAAGGTTTAAAACATTACTGGATCACTCCAATGATGCTATATTTCTTATTGAAGTTGTTTCAGGAAAATTAATGGATTTGAACCAGTCGGCTTATAATCAGCTAAATTACGAATATTCCGATATTATTAAAAGGAGTATTTGGGATCTGATAATTTCAAAAGACCACTCCGAATTTAAAAAAATATTCACCATTAGTAATAGGGCCCAGGATGAATCTAAATGGACTTTAGAAACTCAATTTCTAAAAAAAGATGGTTCTGTCATCCCCATGGAAGTGAGTTTAAGTCTGGTAATATTTAGTGGTGAAAAATATTCAGTTATGGTGGCCCGGGATATTAAAGAACGTTTAATAGCAAAAGAGGCTTTAAAAAAATCTGAGGATTATTACAGGGCCATATTTGAAAATTCCAGTGCAGGAATGATTATTCTGGAAAAAGATACCACCATATCTCTGGCCAATAGTGAAGTAGAATCCATTACCAATTATCCCCGAAGAGAGATTGAGGGCCGAAAAACTATTAAATATTTTTTATCCCCTGATAATCTGGAAGATATTACAGGTATCCACAAAACCCCTGTGGGGGAATCTGTAAAAGAAGAATATGAAACCGATATTATTGACCGGTATGGGAATAAAAAACATGTATTTATAACTTTGGCCCCTATACCCCGTACTGATAAACATTTAGCATCTATTCTGGATATCACTGATCGTAAAAAAGCAGAAGAAAAAATAAAAAACTCTCTTAAAGAAAAAGAAGTTTTATTACAGGAAATCCATCATCGGGTGAAAAATAACCTGCAGATTATTTCCAGTCTCCTCAATTTACAAACCTCCAATATCCGGGATCCTTTAGATTTAGAAATATTCCAGGAAAGTCAGGATAGAATCAAATCCATGGCCCTAATACATGAACAGCTTTACCGATCCCGGGACTTAGCTAGTATCAATTTTGCCATATACATCCAGCAAATAATGTCCCATCTGTTTTACTCCTATACATTTAAAGATAAAAATATCAAATTGAAGCTGGAATTGGAAGACATTAATCTGGAGATAGATACTGCCATTCCCTGTGGCCTTATAATAAATGAAGTGGTAAGTAACTGCCTTAAACATGCTTTTAAAGGCAAAAATAGTGGTGAAATAAAGATTGTATTTAAAGAAGAAAAAGGATTGCATCATTTAACCATATCCGATAATGGAATCGGATTCCCACTTAAAAAAATGGAAAAAAGTACTTCTTTAGGGCTAAAACTGGTTCAGATGCTGGTGGACCAGATAGAAGGAGAACTGGAAATTGATAGTAAAATGGAAGTGAATAATTCCGGGACCTCTTTTTATATCAAGTTTCAGGAGTTGCAATACAAAAAGAGAATATGATAAAAATAATTTGAAATTAATTAATCAGTAGAGGGATAATGTTAAAAATAATTTTAATGAAAATATTTCAGGAATTTTAAAACACGGTTACATAGAAAGCATTATATGTTAAAAATTAGTTTCTAATATATATGGTAAAATTTAGTTCTAGTGAAATAAGAGATATAATCATTTCCATGCTGGTTATAGCAGCAGTGTTTTCTTATGTCCTTTCCGGACGAAATTTTGAAATCGCAACTCAATATTATTTTATAAGTTTAGTTGGAGTAGGTTCTGGATTTGTACTCCATGAATTAGCCCATAAACTAATGGCCATTCGATATGGTTTTTGGGCTGAGTATAGATTATGGGTAGAAGGTTTATTCCTGGCTGTAGTTACTGCCTATTTTGGATTTGTATTTGCCGCGCCGGGAGCAGTTTATATCCATGGGACTTATATAAAAGACGATGAGAATGGTAAAATATCACTGGCAGGACCAGTAACCAATATTATTCTGGCACTATTTTTCTTTGCCTTAATTCCCCTCTTCCCCGCCAATTCAACTGTGGGAGCCATAGCCTTTTTAGGCTACTACGTAAATAGTTTTTTAGCACTATTTAACCTGATACCATTCAGCGTGCTGGATGGTGCAAAAGTATTTCGATGGAATCCTCTGGTATGGGTTTTAGCTGCAGGAATAGCTTTCTTCATGACCTTTAATTCCATGTTTAATATAATATAATTCAAATTCAAAAAAAAAAAAATAAGGGGATTGTTCATGTTTTCTGATATTCCAGTTAAATATTTTGGATGTACTCATCGGGCCCTGAAACCTTCCCAAACCATAAAAAATGTGGAAAAAAAATTAAAAACCGCGGGGGTTACCCGTGTGACTGAAAT
>JAHRFX010000083.1 GCA_019084405.1 Methanobacterium sp. | reverse complement strand
CCCAATACCTGGACCTGGTACAAAAAATACTCCAATTCATGGAAACCAACCAACAAGCACCTAACTTCGCCACCCACAACCAGGCCCGCATAAAATACGAAAACCTCATCTACGCCTACACCAGAATAATGGCTTTTACCAAAAACAACAAACAGCTACCTAATACTGTGGCGATTATTGGTGGAATTTCTTCAAGTAGTTCTGGTTCTAGTTTGACCACTCCTTATCAGGGGGAGGGTTTAAACCAGTACCTGGTGGCTACTCAAAACTGTCAGGTGAATAATGCTCAGATAAAGTCATTAGCAGCCAGCCTAACTGGTGGATTGAATAATAACTGGGATAAAGCTGAGGCTATCTTTAACTGGGTTAGGAATAACTTGAGATATGAATTCTATTACAATACCAAATATGGGGCAGTGAATACCCTGGCTAATAGGAGTGGTAACTGTGTGGATCATGCCCACCTGGTGGTGGCTCTTTCCAGAGCAGCAGGAATACCTGCCCGGTATGCACATGGTGACTGCACCTTTAACAGTGGGAACACTTACGGACATGTTTGGGCCGAGATATTAATTAGTAAGGAGTGGTACGCGGCAGATGCCACCAGTTACAGCAATTCTTTGGGCATAATTAACAGTTGGAACACTGCCACGGTAGTGATGAAAGGAAGGCACAGTAATCTACCTTGGTAGATTTACACCTTCTTTTTTAACTAACAAGAAAGGCACACAAAATGCCTTTCTCTAATTTTTTTTTAGAAAATTATTTAATTTATTATTTTTTTAGATAGATTATTAAATAATATTTTTTAGATTAAGTATCATTAATCCCTCCTGGAGATAAATAAGGTTAGATCTTTGGATTGATGAGTACCGGTGGATTAAAGGGATGTGCATAGGTCCTGGGAAATTTATTATTAAAACACCTTATTGAGGTGGTATTATTTTTAGGGTGAAGTATTAATTATTAAAAAGCTGAAATTTTGTTTCAAATGCAAAATAAGGGCTGTTTTGGTAAAATAACAGTTTTTTCATCATAAAGTGGGTGAAAATTTAACTTAAAATAAGGTCTATTCCAATTTTATAATCTCCTATAATAATTTTAGTCCCTATAAAATCTCTTATTGATTAAAAAATCGTATTGAATGGTTTTATTTAAGTTTAAAATATAGATGTTAGGGGAGGAGTATTTAATTGGGATAAATATCGTCCTTATAGGGAATATTTAAAGTTATTTAGAGTAATGAAGTTTAACTAATGTTATTTCCTTGAAAAAAAGAAGATAATGATTCTTTATGTTGGAAATGAGTTTAGAATGTAGTCAGATTGCTTAATCTGACATTAAAAATAGGATTATATTTTGATAGCTTAAAAATAATTCTCTGAAGAGCTCAATTTAAAATTTAAAGGCGTATGAATGGCCTTTTTTAAAGAAATAATTCGAAATGTTTATATATGAAGTTAAAGTGGATTAGTTCTATCAGTTGAATCTCTTGTAATTAAAAGGAACCATTAGGTTTCTTTTTTAGAAGGGAATCTCAGTTGATGTGGAGGAGATATAATTTCGCGAAAAAATAATATAGTGCTAATCTTAGCATTATGCATTGCTATATTAAATGTTAACGCAATTTATGCCCAAAGCAATGACACCGAAATTCAAGACATCGAATCAGATATTGAAACCATGGACAATACCAGTGAACTCTTAAATGAGACCACTGCAGACTATTCTACCAAATCAGAGACGGAAACTACAGAACAACAATATGCCGCCGCCGGAGAAAATAAAACGGCTAATAACTCGTCCCAACCCGCTTCAGGTGCTATTTATGTACGAGCAGATACCATGAAGAATGTGGATTTCAATCAACTTAAAGTGGCTGGAATCACCGACATATTCCTCAGTTTTGCTGCTTTTGACACTCCCTCATACAACAATACTCTGAATAAGTTTCTTAATGACTCCCATAATAATGGGATCAGAGTAAGTGTGTGGGTACAGGCTTTCCGAGTCAATAATAAATGGATTAACCCTACCTTGCCAGAAAATAAGGCTATTATCGATGGTATCTTAAATGATATCCAGCGATATACCCAGATTCCTGGTGTGGGCGGTATCCATCTGGATTATGTTCGGTTCCCTGGAAATGCATATAATAGTACCAATGGAACAGAATCCATAACTAATTATGTTGCAACAGTTAATCAGCTGGTTAAAGCTTTAAACCCTAATGCTTTATTATCTGCAGCTTTAATGCCAGAAGGTCCTGTAAATGCATATTATTATGGTCAGGATTATGCTCAGCTTGCTAATCACCTGGATGTTCTGGTTCCTATGATATATCGAGGTAACTTTAACCAGACAATAGATTGGGTCGGAACCGTTACCAGTTACATAGTAAACCAGGCCGGAGGAACGCAGGTATGGGCGGCTTTATTAAGCTACCATTCTGATGCAAATATTACTGCAGTACCTGCTAATGTATTAATGGCTGATTTAATTGAAGCATTGGATAAAGGAGCATCTGGTTATGCTATTTTCCGTTTCGGAATATTAGACAACTCATTCTATAATGCTGTAGGAGGAATAACTGAAGATGATATTAAGCCTCCCAGTTTTAGTTTAGAGGAGATAACCAATGCTGCCAGCAGGGTGAAAAAATTCATTGACAACAAGATGCAGCTACCTACCTTTGTTATCATTAACAATTACAAGGTAAGCATGAGTGACTTTTTGTACCTCATGTCCCAAGCTACCATTCAGTTAGAAAATGGAAATCAAGCTAAAATATCTCATAAGACTATCGCACCTGCTACTAATTCCAATGGTGACAACAATACCGGAAATCTGGATAAGGCTGCTTACCTGGACCTGGCACAGAGACTGGTAAACTTCATGGACCAGAATAAACAGGCACCTAGTTTTGCCACGGTTACTGAAGGTAAAATCAAATACGAAGCACTGGTATGTATCTATAGTAGAATTCTTAATTTCTACAAAGATAATAAGCAGATGCCCAACTTTGTAAGATTGGAAAACACTCACCTGGTAAAAGCCGCCGCTGTAGAACCACCAGCACAACCACCAGCACAACCACCAGTACAACCACCAGTAAACAATACCCCATTGAAGTTATCTAACGCTGCTATTACCGAAGCTGCCAATAGAATTAATGCTTTTATTGCTGCTAACCAGAGATTACCACTTCATGTGACCATAAACAATGTACAGGTACCAATAAGTG
>JAHRFX010000051.1 GCA_019084405.1 Methanobacterium sp. | reverse complement strand
CGACGTCCTGGTCACCACCAACCTCTACGGAGACATACTCTCTGACGAAGGAGCAGGACTGGTAGGAGGACTGGGACTAATACCTTCTGCCAACATAGGAGACAAACAAGGACTATTCGAACCAGTACACGGATCAGCACCACGTCACGCAGGTAAAGGAACAGCTAACCCGGCAGCCATGATGCTTTCTGCAGTTTTAATGCTTGATTATCTGGAAGAACATGATGAAGCACGTAGAATGGAAAAAGCCCTAATTGATGTGCTGGCTGAAGGAAAAGTAGTTACTGGGGATTTAGGTGGAACTGCTTCTACCATGGAAATGGCAGCTGAAGTAAGAAAAAAATTGGAGTCCCTCTCCTAATTTTTTTAAAAACTCTTATTTTCTCTTTTTAAATTACCTTTAATCTCCGATGATATTTATTTTAATTTATTTAAAAACAGGATATTTATATTCCATAAACATTATTTAATTAATTAAATCATTAAGAATTAAATAAAATTGTAGGTAAAAAGTATGGAAACTGTAGATGTACGCCAGGATATTCCCTTATTAAATGATGTAATATATTTAGATGCAGCCAGTACTACACCCACCCCCATACCCGTGGTGGAGGCTATGTGTGATTATTTTTATAACTACAATGCCAATACTGGTCGGGGTGCGTACTCCATGGCAGTTAAAGCCACCCAAAAAATGATAGAGTCCCGGGAAAAAGTAGCGGGATTTATAAATGCCCTGCCGGAGGAAGTGGTTTTTACCAAGAACACCACCGAGGCCATAAATATTGTGGCCCAGGGACTTTCCTTTAAAAAAGGAGATTCCCTGGTGGTGCCTAATATTGAGCATCACTCCAATTTCGTGCCCTGGTTGAATCTTAGAAAAAAAGGAGTGGAAATAAGAGTAGTAAAAGCTGATGCAGATGGCATTCTGGATCCCTCACAGATTGAAGATGCTACGGATCATACTACCCGGCTTATTACCATTACCCATGTTTCCAATGCCCTGGGATCACGGCAAGACGTGAAAGAAATAGGTAAGATCGCTGAAGAAAAAGACAGCCTTTATATGGTGGATGCCGCCCAGTCAGTAGGCCATATGCAAACTGATGTAAAAAAAATGAAAGCACATTTTGTAGCGTTTCCGGGACATAAAGGAACTTTAGGCCCGGTAGGAACAGGATTCCTGTACTGCAAACAGGAAGAAGGTATTAATCTGGAATCAAGTATTTTAGGGGGAGGTACTGTAAGGGATGTATCTGAAAGTAGTTACGAGTTAGAAGAATTTCCAGCTCGTTTTGAAGGAGGTACTCCCAATATAGCTGGTTTTATTGGTTTAGGTGCATCTATAGATTATATTAAACGGATAGGACTTGAAAAAATTGAAAAACATTGCAGGACCAGTACCCGTTTACTATATGATTCCCTGGTAAAATTGGAAAATGTGACCTGTTATGGTGACCCCCAAAACATTTATGGTATAGTATCCTTCAACATAAATAATATGAACCCACATGATGTGGCCAAAATACTGGATGAAGTTAAAGGAATCTGTGTGAGAAGTGGTTATCACTGTGCCATACCTGCAATAAAGCATGTTGGTGCCTATCAAAAAGGGGGGACTGTACGTGCATCATTGCACTATTACAATACCTTTGAAGAAATCCAGGTGCTGGCAGATACTGTGGAAGAAATAGCAAAAACATTTGGAGATTAAAAATGGATAAAGTACAGATTATAGCACTTATTTTCATATTTTTAATGGTTGTAAGCAGTGTTGGAGCAGTTGTTCTCTATTTATAATATCTATAGTAGGGATTCTCTAATTAATGGAGGGAAATTTATGGTTAAAGTTAGATTAGGAGCAGTTGTAGCTGAATTTAATTACGATATAACTCACATGATGCTTGAACTGGCTAAAGAACATGCTAAGTTTTTAGATTCGGAGATTACTAAAGTCATAACTGTTCCTGGAGTTTTTGATATGCCTCTAGCAATTAAAAAGCTTTTAAAGGAAGAAAAGATAGATGCGGTAATAACTCTAGGGGCTGTTATTGAAGGGTCAACTGACCATGACCAGATAGTGGTACAGCACGCCTCGCGTAAAATAGCAGATTTAGCCCTGGAATATGATAAACCAGTGGCTTTAGGAATATCAGGTCCGGGGATGACTCGTTTAGAAGCTCATCAGCGGGTTGAATACGGTAAACGTGCTGTAGAAGCTGCAGTAAAAATGTGTGAAAGGTTGGAGTAGTCTCACAACCATTTTTTTTATTTTAAATCTAATATTAAATTAATTTTTTATCCTTATCTATTCTTATGAATCTTTTTCTAATTTTAAGTCTTGCTTTTGAGTTGTTTTCCTGGAAAAATTATTATTTGAGTGTTTGAATTTATAGTTAGTACCGGCTTTTAAAAATCAAGACGGAACTAATCAGTTATTTAAATTATAAAGTGAGAAATAATATTATATATAAAAAATGAATTTTTATCTAGATTTTATATTTACCTTTAGTATTTAATTGGAATTAAAGAAGGTTAAAAAATGAGCACCATAAAAATTATGCCCTGCCTGGATATGAAAGACGGGCGGGTGGTAAAGGGAGTAAACTTTGTGGAATTAAAAGATGCCGGAGACCCGGTGGAAAATGCCATTCTCTACCAGAAGGAAGGGGCAGATGAACTGGCTATCCTGGACATTTCTGCTACTCTTGAAAACCGTAAAACTCGTCTTGAATGGGTAAAAAATGTTTCAGAAGTGATAGACATTCCTTTAACCGTGGGGGGAGGAATTTCCTCTTTAGAAGATATAGAACTGACTTTTAAAGCAGGTGTGGACAAGGTGTCCATAAATAGTGCAGCTGTAAAAAATCCGGATTTAATAAAAGAAGCATCCCAAAAATACGGCCCTGAAAGGATAACTGTGGCTATTGATGGTATTCGTAATAGCAGTCTTCCATCTGGATTTGAAGTGGTGGTGTCCGGAGGTAAAAAGCAGGTGGGTCTTGATGCTGTGGAATGGGCCAAAAAATGTGAAATTCTGGGTGCAGGGGTTATATTACCCACCAGTATGGACGGAGATGGTACTCAGGACGGTTATGATCTTGAATTTACAGGTGCCATATCCAATGCCATTAAAATTCCGGTTATTGCCTCTGGTGGAGCAGGGAAATTAAATGATTTTTATGATGCCGTAACTAAAGGCGGGGCAGAAATATTGCTTGCTGCTTCAGTATTTCATTACCGTATATTAGGTATAGGTGAAGTAAAGGAATATTTAAAGGATAAAGGGCTGGATATATCCCTTTAAAATTATACTAAGAATTAAATGGAATTGATAATTCCTTAAATTAATTATTTTTGGAGATTTTTATATGGAAATACTTACCCCTAAAGATTTAAAAGAAAAATTTGATGACCCCTGGATTGCACCTTACCACAAAGTAATTACCATGGTAGATGAGGATCTGGTGGAGATTGTAGAATACCATCCCTGTGTATCTGGTTCCCACTGGGTGGTAAGTCAATACCAGCGCACCAGTGATTTAATCCAGTCCTCATTCCGGGATGGTAATAAACATGTTTTCATAGCAAAATTAGGAAAAACACCCCTGGAATTAAAGGCCAGTGTTAATGCAGCCGGTATTGAAGAAGTGTCTGTGGATAAAGACGAGGTAAAGGTAGTTCATGCCGGTCTGGCTGGAGCTGGTGTAGGTGCCGCCATGTGCAGGGGTATGGCCCAGGGCGTAAAAAGAATAGAACTTTATGAAGTGGGAGGGGGCTCTAAACTGGGTAAAGCAGCTGTGGTAACTCCTCGAATGGAAAAGGTAGTTATAGGTGTGGATGATACAGATACTAAAGAGAAAGGAGCTACCTGGACCATGGCCCATAATATGGGAATGGAACTGGCTAAACAGGGATTTCAGTATCTGGACCACGTCATTGTCCAGTTATATCCACATAACCCCCACAAAACCCAAAACTGTGTTTCGGTGGCACTTACTTTTGCGGTTAATCCCGGTGAAAAAGAAAAACTGGTTGAAAAAGCGGTTAAAATATTAAAGAAGAATACCCTATCAGATAAAACCGCCATCGCAGTACTGGAAGGTATTCAAATTCCACAAGATCTGCGTATTTATGCAGAAAAAGCAAAAAAATCCATGATTTCAGTGGAAGAATCTGAAAATGTGGCTGAAAATCTAAATATTGAATTGATTGAAGTTACAGGAGCTCAGGGGAAAATTGGAGCTCTGGCTGCTTTAGGCCTGTATAATGATGTAGAAGAAGCAGTTAAAGTTTATTATTAATTTTTAATTAAAATAAAAATTTAAAAACCTACCCTGAGATGAATTAGCAAACTCCATATCTGCATTTGATGTATTTAAAATTTCCATCCTTATTTCGTGATTACCCCAGTAGGTAAAATAAGTTCTTTGCGGATTGTCTTCATTCCAGGTAATGGTTCTTACCCTCACCTCATTAATGAATATATTGTAGGTGCCATTTTTCATTACCCCCCGGGTAGATGCTATTTTTTCTCCATCCAGGTAAATATCAATTAGTCTGGCACTTTGAGGGTTGCTCTTGATGATAACACCTTCATCCACGGTTAAATTTTCAGACATATTTCCCTGCAGAGTCAAAGCTTTTTGGACATATAAGTTATCAAATACTTTACGTATATTTCCATCAGGTATGGTCTCACTTATTTCTACATTGAGGTTTAAGCGGGCTTCCCGGGGGATTCTGAGAATATTTTCTTCCCCAGGGCGAGGCTGTTTTAAAACATAGCCCTGCCCATTAATAAATAATTTATCGTCATTTTTGATTCCCAATGTATCTAAAGCTTCTTTAGGAGAACGGATAATAGTATCTTCGTTTTCAAGGGCGCTGTCCACAGTATAAGGTCCCCTGACATCAAAAGTTCGGTTATCAGTGGTATTTCTCCAGATTATAAGGTTTCTGGAAGCAGGTTCAATTGATATTTTCCCCTCATCCACATTAACCGCTCCTAACAAAGTGGAAAGCATGGCCAAAAGTATCAAACTGGAAACCAGAATAGGAAAATGCATATAAGTAAATGATTTTAAAGATTGAGTGCGGCCATCCTTTCTCCATAGAATATTTAAAGATCTTTTAATAAGTTTTACAATATAATAAGCCGCTATTACCACCCCAATCAGGCCTATAATAATTCCTAAAGCAGGAGGAACCTGTCTGATAAAGAAAAGTGAGAAAACACCTAATGATGCCAGAGAAATGCCTAAAATACCCATCCGGATGTATCTTCCCAGTGAATCCATCATGGTAACCCTGCCATATTCCAGGGCTCGGTCCACAATAGTACGCACCACTTCATTAGCCACCACATTGAGTTCACTTAAGGTGGACATGTCATGATGAATGCTGCCAATGTCCACTTCCTTTATTTTAAGGCCCTGCACATCAGCATCCAGTACTATACCCACGTCAACCCCATAATCTTCTTCAAAGCGTATTTTACTTAAAGATGTTCTTTTACCTGCAAATTGGCCACTTAAAGGTTGATCAAATTTGATTTCCGGAAAGAAAAAATTTAAAAGAGGTTTGGCAGTAAGTTCCGTCACCCTCCCTGCTTTTCTTTTAAACTTGGTCTTGGTAATATCCGCTTTTCCCTCTAAAATTGGTTGAATTATTTTTTCCACCTGGTTTGGAGAAATGTTTTCCAGATCAGCATCAATAAATGCAATTATATCTCCTTTTGAAACTTTAAAACCAGTTTTAATGGCAGAACCTTTTCCTAAATTCCGCATATGAGAAAAAACTTTGGCTCCTGCATTTTTTGCCAGCGCACCAGTGTTGTCCTGGGATCCATCATCAACCACTATTACTTCAATGACATAATCCAGGGAAAGCGCGGCCTTGACCACATTAGCTACGGTTTTGCCCTCATTAAATGCAGGGATAACCACCGATACTGTCATTTCTGCTGATGGTTTTTTGTTTTTTAATGAAGCTGCCAGAAACAATAAAATCAATATAAGCCAGGACAATTTTGCACCTCAATATAATTTAAATAAAAGCTTTCCTGAAATTTAAATATTTGCAAATTCTTGCTTTTAGAAGTAAAGTACTAGTAAGTTATTCCACTTAAAATATTAATTTATATCCCTTGAATATAGATAGGTAACTAACTTAAATAATACATGATATATAAATATATCTAGAATTTTAAGTACATTAAATCTCTTTTATTTATAAAATTGGGCACTATCTAATAATCTAGTGATATTTAAACTTTTTGTTCACCTGTCCAAAATTTTCATCTCATCTGCATCTGGTAAACCATCTCAACGATAGAATATGGACTTTTCATCCCACTTCCTCAGTAACACCATTCAAAACACTGCTAAAACCTTGAAAATAGCCCATTTTGGAATAAAAAGATGATAGCTAACGCTACTATGTTTTTTCTTCGTACTTTATGTGTTTGTGGATGAGTTTTTAGCCTAAATCCTAGGAAGGGTGTGAACATTAGGAGT